>NZ_ACLR01000183.1 GCF_000174775.1 Porphyromonas uenonis 60-3 | reverse complement strand
CCCAAGAACTAACTTCTAATCTCTATCTTCTAATCTCTATCTTCTAATTTCTATTATACCCTAAGGGACATGTATACGTATCGGAGAGTTTTTAGTATCTTTGTGGGACTTGAAATTAAGATCGCAACCAGTAAATATGAAGAGAACTTGTAAGTTTACACTTGATGCTACGCTGCCCAAGTACCCCACCTTTGAGGAGGGCATCCGTCGAGCACCTGATAGGGGCTATAGCTTGACCCCTGCACAAACACGTGTGGCACTACAGAATGCGCTACGCTATGTACCTAAAGAACTCCACGCTGAGCTCGCACCCGAGTTCCTCAAGGAGCTCAAGGAGCGTGGTAAGATCTACGCCTACCGTTATCGTCCCGAGGGCGATCTCAAGGCTGGTCCCATCGATAGCTACAAGGGTAAGTGTATCGAGGGTAAGGCCTTCCAGGTGATGATCCACAACAACCTATCGCATGCTGTAGCGCTCTATCCTTATGAGCTTGTAACCTACGGTGAGACAGGTCAGGTATGCCAAAACTGGCTCCAGTACCGCCTCATCATCAAGTACCTCGAGGAGCTCACACAGGATCAGACCCTAGTCATCGAGAGCGGACACCCACTGGGACTTTTCGCCTCGCACCCCTCTGCTCCTCGTGTCATCATCACCAACTCCATGATGGTCGGTCTCTACGACAATATCAAGGACTGGGAGATAGCAGCTCAGATGGGCGTCGCCAACTATGGTCAGATGACCGCTGGTGGCTGGATGTACATCGGGCCACAAGGTATCGTACACGGGACGTTCAATACGCTACTCAACGCTGGCCGTCAGCAGCTACACATCCCTAGCGGTGGCAACCTCGCTGGCAAGCTCTTTATCTCCTCTGGTCTAGGCGGTATGAGTGGTGCACAGCCTAAGGCTGCTGACATCGCAGGTGCTACCTCTATCATCGCTGAGGTAGATATGTCTCGTATCATGACTCGTCACAATCAGGGCTGGGTCAAGCACATTGCAGAGACAATCCCTGAGGCGCTTAAGCTCGCTGAGCAGGGTATGAAGGCTGGTGAGCCGTGCTCTATCGCGTACCACGGTAATGTAGTGGATCTGCTGGAGTACTGCGTTGAGCACAACATTCATGTCGACCTACTCTCCGATCAGACGAGCTGTCACGCTGTCTACGAGGGTGGTTACTGTCCTGTATCGCTTACCTTTGAGGAGCGTACCGACTTGCTCGCACACGACAGAGAGCGCTTCTGTCAGGAGGTCGACAAGGGTCTGCACCGTCACTACGAGGCTGTCAAGGCTCTTGTGGCTCGTGGCACTTACTTCTTTGACTATGGTAATGCCTTTATGAAGGCTTGCTTTGATGCTGGCATCCAGGAGATCTCTCGCAATGGCGTAGACGACAAGGATGGCTTCATCTGGCCAAGCTATGTAGAGGACATCATGGGTCCTGAGCTCTTTGACTACGGCTATGGCCCATTCCGCTGGGTATGCCTCAGCCACAATCACGAGGATCTGATCAAGACCGACCACGCTGCTATGGAGTGCATCGACCCAGATCGTCGTGAGCAGGATCGTGACAACTATATATGGATCCGCGACGCTGAGAAGAATCAGCTCGTCGTCGGTACCGAGGCTCGTATCCTCTACCAGGACGCTGCGGGTCGTCTGAAGATCGCACTTAAGTTCAACGATATGGTACGTCGTGGCGAGGTTGGCCCGATCATGATCGGTCGTGACCACCACGATGTGAGCGGTACGGATAGCCCCTTCCGCGAGACATCCAACATACGTGACGGTAGTAACGTCATGGCCGACATGGCTGTCCAGTGCTTTGCGGGCAACTGCGCTCGTGGTATGAGCCTCGTCGCTCTGCACAACGGTGGTGGCGTCGGTGTCGGTAAGGCGATCAACGGAGGCTTTGGTATGGTCCTCGATGGTAGCCGTCGTGTCGACGAGATCCTACGTCAGGCTATGACTTGGGACGTGATGGGCGGTGTCGCTCGTCGTGCTTGGGCTCGCAATGAGAACGCTCTGTCTACCTCTCGCGAGTTCAACGAGGAGCACTCTGACCTCTACCACATCACCATCCCCTTCCTCGTGGATGACGCACTCCTCGATGAGGTTCTCAAGTAAACCTTCATCGAATATCTAACGAAAAGCCTCGCCTCCCTAAGCGCACTGCTAAGGGGGCGAGGCTTTTTTCCACACTTTTACTAGATACTCACGGACTAATGGAAGAAAAACATCACTACACGGGACTGACTGACGCTCAGGTACTAGAGAGTCGCAAGGAGCACGGAGCGAATGTATTGACACCGCCTCAGAAGGAGCCACTATGGCGACAGTTTTTGGAGAAGTTTACCGACCCGCTGATCATCATCTTGCTGATTGCTGGTGGACTCTCCGTCGGCATCTCCTGCTACGAGTACTTTGGGCTAGGACAGGGCGCCGAGGTCTTCTTCGAGCCTGTGGGTATCTTCGTAGCGATCCTACTTGCCACGGGGCTTGCCTTCTACTTTGAGCTACAAGCAGACAAGGAGTTCACCATCCTCAATCAGGCACATGACGATGAGCTGGTGACGCTCATCCGCAATGGCAACGTAACGCAGGTGCCTCGCCGTGAAGTGGTCGTAGGCGACATCGTAATCCTAGACAGTGGCGAGGAGGTGCCAGCCGACTGCGAGCTACTCGAGGCGACGATGCTACAGATGGACGAGTCAACCCTCACGGGCGAACCGTTTTGCAACAAGAGCGTTCGCCCAGAGGAGTTTGACCAAGGCGCCACCTACCCCACCAATCATGTGATGAAAGGGACCAAAGTGATGGAGGGGCACGGCATCTGCAAAGTCCTCGCCGTGGGCGACAAGACGGAGCAAGGCAAAGTGTTCGAAGCGGTTCAGATCGAAGAGGGTGTCAAGACCCCGCTGAGCGAACAGCTCGACGGTCTGAGCAACTGGATCACATGGGTGAGCTACGGCATCGCAGCCCTCATCGTCATAGGGCGTGTCATCGTTTACCTAGTCACCAACGGTACCGACATCTTTGGCTCTGTAGAGCAGGCTACCCCCTTCTTTGCATACATCCTGCAGACCTTGATGATTGCCGTGACGCTGATCGTTGTGGCGGTGCCAGAGGGTTTGCCAATGGCGGTGACGCTGAGTCTAGCCTACAGTATGCGTCGCATGCTACGGACCAATAACTTGGTGCGCAAGATGCACGCCTGCGAAACGATGGGCGCGACCACCGTCATCTGTACCGATAAGACGGGTACCCTAACGCAAAACCAGATGAGCGTCGACGAGATGAAGCTCTACGGCGACACCCCTCAGGATCTACTCCACGAGGGCATTGCGGTCAATTCAACCGCTTCGCTCGACCTCTCCGACCCCGCCAATCCACAGGTGCTAGGCAATCCAACGGAAGGCGCTCTGCTCCTATGGCTTCACGGTCAGGGCGTCGACTATCGCTCTTTGCGAGAGCAAGCGGAGACGGTCGCTGAGGTTCCATTCTCCACAGAGCGCAAGTATATGGTGACGCTCGTTGAGTCGACTCGTCTGCAAGGCAAGCGGGTACTCTATATTAAGGGAGCCCCCGAGATCGTCTTTGACCTCTGCGCTGAGTCTGCCGTGAGCCGAGAAGAGCTGGAGCAGCAGTTGACCGAGTATCAGCATCGCGCTATGCGTACGCTAGGCTTTGCCTACCAGTTGGTTGAGGAGGGCGACTCAGTCATTGAGTTTAGTCAATTGACCGCCAGCAAGCTCTGCTTCATCGGTGTAGTCGCCATCGCTGACCCCGTCCGCGTGGAGGTGCCTGCAGCGGTGCAGGAGTGTGTCCATGCGGGGATCGATGTGAAGGTAGTCACAGGCGACACCTCTGGCACGGCACGCGAGATAGCTCGTCAGATCGGCCTGTGGGATGATAGCCAAGATGGAGAGAATAGCATCATCACAGGACCTGACTTCGCAGCGCTCTCTGACGAAGAGCTCCTAGCACGTGTCAACGAGCTAAAGATCATCTCTCGAGCTCGTCCGATGGACAAAAAGCGACTCGTCGAGGCGCTCCAAAACAATGGTCACGTAGTGGCTGTCACTGGCGACGGCACCAACGATGCGCCGGCTCTCCGTGCAGCGCACGTGGGGCTCTCCATGGGCGATGGCACGAGCGTTGCCAAGGAGGCTTCCGACATTACCATCATCGACAACTCCTTTAGCAGTATCGGCAAGGCAGTCATGTGGGGACGCTCACTTTATCAAAACATCCAGCGCTTCCTTCTCTTCCAGTTGACCGTCAATGTGACCGCCTGTCTACTGGTTCTCTGTGGTGCCTTCATGGGTACAGAGTCCCCGCTGACCGTCACGCAGATGCTCTGGATCAATCTGATCATGGACACCTTCGCCGCCATGGCGCTTGCCTCGCTACCACCCTCTGAGAGTGTGATGAAAGACAAACCACGTGACCGCAACGCCTTCATTCTCAACAGCCCAATGCTGCGTGAGATCATTGGCGTGGGTAGCTTCTTCTTTGCGCTGCTCCTGGTGCTACTCTATATCTTCCAGCGCACCGATGTGACGCAGCTGACCGACCTGCTCACGATGCAGCTCGGCACCAAGGGTCACGTCTCAGCGTACGAGCAGACGCTCCTCTTCACGATCTTCGTGATGACGCACTTCTTCTACCTCTTCAATGCGCGCGCCTTCGAGACTGGACGCAGTGCGCTCCACTTCAAGGGGTGTCGCGGACTGCTCATCATCGTCGCCATCATCCTCATTGGTCAGGTTGCGATGGTCGAGGTGCCAGGACTACAGCAGTTCTTCAACGTGACAGGGCTCAAGTTCATCGACTGGGTCATCATCGTCATCGCCTCCTCGCTCGTCCTCTGGGTGCGTGAGCTGTGGCACCTCTTGACCAAAAAGAAGAGTTAGCGCTAAATAGCCACTAAATAGCTATTAAACACCCGAAAGGTCACGGCAGGATCGCTCCTTGTCGTGACCTTTTCTTGTTGTCCTAAGGGGGACGTGGCTAAAACCTCGCTGTACAGCGCTGTAGGCTTACTTTACAGCGAAGCGGGCATCTCCGCTGATTGCGATTTCTCCCGAGGAAATCGAGAAGCTTCACGGAGCAAACGAAAATTCCCCACGGAACCGGGAAATAAAAGTTCGGAAGAATGAAATGAAACTTCGGAAGAAAGATTTCGAAGTTCCGAAGAATTTTCCCGTTCCTCGCTGGAGTTTCCAAAATCTCCACTGAGCAATCCGTCGATTTCCTTGATAGTGCCATTGATGCCCCCTCCCGATCATACGTCCACTTGGGGTGTCCAACTTTTTTCATGCCTATGAAAATGGATTTTCCTCGGTAGGAAAATGGATTTTCATACGGGAGAAAATGGATTTTCATGCCCATGAAAATCTAGTGCCAACGGTGTGGCAATGTTTTTTGTAACAGCCATTGCACGAAATAGTCGTACCTTAGTGGTGTCTTTAGGTAGACGGATCTATAGAACAGACGCAAGATGATACCACAATACAAGTGTAATCCACCGCAGTGGACAGAGATATACAGCCAGTCTAACCTCCCGGCAGAGCTACAATCGCTCAGGGCGTTGACGATGAACTTATGGTGGTCTTGGCAACCACGGGCGATACGACTCTTTCAGTCTATTGACCCTGAGCTATGGGCGCAGACTGATGGCAATCCTTGCTGGATGCTTCACCTCCTAGGGGCGGAGCGTATAGCGGAGCTTTGCCAGGACCAGCACTTCCTCGCAGAGGTGCAGGCGCTGTACGATGAGCTGCAGGCTTATCTGCAGGAGCGTCCCGATGAGACGCGTCCCTCGGTCGCTTACTTCTGCATGGAGTACGGCATTAGCAATACGCTACACATTTACTCGGGAGGCTTAGGCATCCTCGCGGGTGACTATGTCAAGGAGGCGAGCGATAGCAACGTTCGGCTCACCGCCGTGGGGCTCCTTTATCGCTACGGTTACTTCACACAGAGCCTTGACCCAAGTGGTAATCAGGTGGCGCACTATGTGCCGCAAAACTTTCACAATCTGCCCCTTGAGCCCGTACTCAACGAGCGTGGTGAGCGTCTGACACTACATCTGGAGATGGCTTCGCTGCCTGTGGCTTGTCAGGTGTGGCGTGTGCCGGTAGGTCGTGTGTCGCTCTATCTGCTAGACACGGATGTGCCTGAGAATGGAGATCTGGCGAAGAGCATTACCCACAGCCTCTATGGTGGTGACTGGGAGAATCGACTCCGTCAGGAGTACCTCCTAGGTATCGGTGGTACGATGCTGCTCAAGCAGCTCGGCATCACGTGTGATGTGTACCATATGAATGAGGGTCATGCAGCCTTTATGAATGTGGAGCGACTGGTCAATCTAGTGGAGGATAGGGGCTTGCCCTGTGACGTGGCACTGGAGGTGGTGCGCGCTTCTTCGCTCTATACGGTGCATACGCCTGTGCCAGCGGGTCATGACTACTTTGAGGATGCTTTGATAGATCGTTACTTCACTCCCTTCTATAGTCGTCTGGGTATCTCTCGTGATGAGTTTATCCAGCTGGGCAAGGACAGCCACGGGAGCGGTGGTAAGTTCTCCATGAGCGTCTTGGCGCTACACACTTCGCAGGAGGCCAATGGCGTGAGCAAGCTTCATGGCGATGTGTCGAAGCGTATGTTTGCTCCTGTATGGGAGGGTTTCTTTCCCGAGGAGAGCCACGTCTCCTATGTAACGAATGGGGTGCACTTGCCTACCTGGGCAGCGCCTGAGTGGCAGCAGTTCTTCGTCCGTCACTTCGGCGCTGACTACCTGAACCATCAGTCTCAGGAGGAGATGTGGGCTAGGATCATGAGTGTGCCGAGCGAGGATATACGTCAGATACGCCAGTGCCTGAAGAGACGACTGATACAGCACATCCAGAGCACGATCATAAAGACTCACGGAGAGATAGGACTGCCGCCACAGCTTGCTAAGGCAACGCTTGACGAACTACAGGAGCGGGCCCTTTACATAGGCTTCTCCCGCCGCTTCGCCACTTACAAGCGTGCTCATCTGCTCTTTGAGGATCTAGAGACTTTGGCAAAGATACTAGACAACGAGGAGCGACCCGTTCGCTTTATCTTTGCGGGCAAGGCGCACCCTGCCGATGGCGGTGGGCAGGCGCTCATCAAGCGCATCATAGAGGTGAGCCGTATGCCACAGTTTGTCGGTAAAATCATCTTCCTACCTGACTACGACATAGCGCTTGCCAAGACGCTTATCCCGGGTGTCGATGTATGGCTCAACAATCCGACGCGCCTCATGGAGGCCTCTGGTACTTCTGGTGAAAAGGCCGAGATGAACGGAGTCCTCAACCTCTCCGTGCTGGACGGCTGGTGGTACGAAGGGTACAAGGAGGGCGCTGGCTGGGCACTCTCGGCAGAGCGCACTTACACCGATCAGCATCTGCAGGATCAGCTCGATGCCATGACGATTTATCAGCTCATAGAGCAGGAGATCGTACCTACTTACTATGCCGATATGCCGACTGGTTGCTCGGATCGCTGGGTAGACTATATCAAGCGCTCGATGCTCTACATCGCGCCACACTTTACGATGCGTCGCATGCTGGATGACTACTACGAGCGCCTCTACAATAAGTTGGCAGTACGCTCCGAGCTCCTAGAGCATCAGGGCTACCAGCAGGCTCGTGATATCGTTGCTTGGAAGCAACGGGTCGCTGCCACATGGGATACGATCACCGTGCAGGAGGCGACCTTCGAGGGGGTCATGCGAGAGCCAAACTACAACGGCCAGCATAGCGATCCGACCTTTAGGGTGACGATCGATGCGGGACAAGTGGAGGCAGAGCTCGTTGCCGAGCTGATTGTTACGACGCGGGACGATCTGACGGGCGAAGTGCAGTATGTGGGCAAGGATCTCTTTCACGAGGTGATGCCACGCATGGGGACAACCCGTACCTATGAGCTAACGGTGCCATCGGCTCAGCCAGGCAAATATCAGATAGCAGTGCGTCTGCGTCCCTATCTACCCGAGCTACCTCATCTGATGGACTTCGCTTACGTTCGCTGGATCTCGTTCTGAGTGCTGGCTGTTGGCTGCTGGCTGTTAGCTTTTGGCAATGGTCGCATAGCTAAGGCGGGATAAATAACGAGAGGACTCAATCGCTGAATCGGGACGATTGAGTCCTCTGCTTTTATTCAGATCTTCTTATGATAACCTATTGGTAGCAAAAAGACAACGAAGGGGCAATCGACAGACGATACCTTTGCGTAGACAATCTAGGAAACGCAATATATCGTAATCGACAATGAAGCAAAAAACACAATCCCTCACACGACTTGCCTCGCTACTCATTAGCACCATCATCTTGCTAGCCCTCCCACTAGAGGGGTGGGCTGAGCGTCCCCCGCTCAGTGTGAAGTCGCAGTACACGCTCCTCGTCTGTAGCGATCCGCACATTATGGCTCCTGAGCTAGTCGTTCAGGAGGGCTCTGCCTTTGAGGAGACATTACGTAGCGATCGTAAGCTGCTCCTCGAGAGTGTGCAGATCTTTGATCAGTTAATAAAGGAGGCACTAGAGATACGTCCTGATCTCTTCCTCATCTGTGGAGACCTCACGAAGGATGGTGAGCTGGCTAGCTATCGCTACCTCACACAGCGGCTAGATCGGCTCACCGAGGCTGGTATCAAGGTACTTGTCGTGCCTGGTAATCTATGACATTAACAATCCCCTTGCTCAGATCTACCTAGGGGATCATACGACTGCTACGGAGCATGTTACTCCCGATCAGTTTGTCCAGATTATGGCACCATACGGGTATGACGCCTCCTCAAGTATCTCGAGAGGACCGGCGCTCTGCTACGTGTCGGAGCCACTCCCAGGGCTACGCGTCATCGGCATCGATGCTTGTCAGTACGATGACAATCTCGCCAATAACTACCCCACGACGGCTGGTCGTCTTGATGAGGAACGCATCCAGTGGATCGAGGATCAAGTGCGACAAGCCAATGCTCAGGGCAAGCAGGTCATAGCGATGATGCATCATGGCATCGTAGAGCACTTCCCGGGGCAGTCGCTACTGGCTAAGGAGTATCTGATACAGGATTATGATCGCATCGCAGAGCGACTCGCCGAGGCTGGTCTGCAGTATGTCTTCACGGGACACTTTCATGCTCAGGACATCGCAGCCAAGAGCTACAACCAGAGCGTCATACATGACATAGAGACTGGATCCACAGTCACATACCCCTGTCCATATCGTTTGGTTGAGGTCACCCCGACAGAGCTACGTATATCCTCTCGTCAGATCGCCTTAGCGATGCCCTCTCAGATCGCTTCAGAAGGAACGATCTCTTTACAGGACTACGCTTATCAGCACCTAGAGCTTGGGATGAATGATCTGGTACGCTTCCTCACGGAGCATCTAGAGAGTCAGGATAGTGCCTCGGTTATAGCTCCTTATAAGGGTGTGATTGATCAGGCGATACCAGAGCTAAAGCCTCTATTTATGGAGATCTATGCAAATCACCTGCAAGGTGACGAGCGGGGTCTGCATCACAATCCAGATAGTACGGCAAGGATGACGGAGCCATATCCGGGTGATCTCTTTGATCAGACGAAGGGGCTGATCCAGGGATTGGTACCATCGCTAACTCAGCAGATAGAGCTTTTTGAGACGGCTCTATACGATACCTCAGAGTCGGACAATAACGTGTCGCTGCCTTACGATCACACTGCTCGTCTGGACCGACAAAGACTTGCCAAGAGCAAGCCATAGGATATAGAAATACTCTTTAGTCTCTGGCTAGACGTGCGAAAGGATCTTTCGGTAGAACTGTAGTACCGAAGGGGCGGTGCGTAGGTTGTGCGGTTTGAGTGGCTGTGTGAGCGTCAAGCCCTCGAGCGTGCGACAGCGACTGAGTGCCACGTACCCTTGTCCAGGGGCGAAGAAGCGACTCGGGTCGACCACGATCTGATCGCACGTTTGCCCCTGCGCTTTGTGTACCGTGATAGAGTAAGCGACGATGAGCGGTAGCTGCGTGTAGGAGCCGGTCTGTCGCTCGACGATCTCCCCCTTCTTCTCGTCATAGTCGTAGTCTACCTGCGACCAGGTGTGAGGCGTGACGATGATGGTCTCGCCTTCGGGCGTCTTCACCTTGGCGTACGGCTCCGTGATGTCGCCGACAGAGCCACCGACGAGCTTCGTGATGACGCCTGTAGTGCCGTTGACCCACGCCCCGTCGGGATGGTTGCTCACGAGCATCACCTGAGTGCCCACTTTGAGCGAAAACTCTTCGGGGACGGGGAGCGCAGAGGCGGGGATCTTGCCCTTAAGCTTGCCACGGAAGGTCACTTCTTTGGCATCAAGCTGAGCACAGCGAGATAGGTTGTACGCCTCCACATTGGCTCTATGAGAGAAGAGTAGCACCGCATGCTGGTCGCTCTGGAGCAGTTCCTTCTGCCACTGCGGGGAGACGCGGCTGTTGAGCAGGGCGACCGTGTCCTCGCTGACACGTCCTAGGCGGATCTCCTCCAGTGCAGAGACAAAGTGCTGGTCGCTCTGGCGATACATACGACGCAGGACTATGGAGATGGGCGCTAGTGCAGCGTAGGAGTGCGCCTCGAAGAAGTAAAAGCCGTCGCTCTCAGGATAAGCGCGCTGCATCTCCTCCTGATCGGCTGTTGTCGTGACAGGTGGTAGTTGAAAGGGGTCGCCCACCATGAGGAGTTGCACACCCCCAAAGGGCACCTTGCTATGTCTCACGCTGCGCAGGATACGATCCATGGCATCGAGCAGGTCGCATCGCACCATCGAGATCTCGTCAATGATAATCAGGTCGAGCTGGCGGATGAGCTCTCGCTTGTCTTTGCGATAGCGACGTGTGATGGCGGAGGTATGGTTGGGATCTGTCAGCGGAGCGAGTGGTAGTCGGAAGAAGCTGTGGATCGTCTGGCCATGAATGTTGAGCGCAGCGAGTCCCGTCGGAGCCAGCTTGACAAACTTCTTGCGAGTCACCTCGCAGTAGTTCTTTAGGAAGTAAGACTTGCCAGTCCCCGCACTACCCGTCAGGAAGAGACTCATAGAGGTCTGCTCCAAACATTGCAGGGCAGACATCTGCTCGGCATTGTTCTGATCGAAAGCTTCTGGGACAACTAGCATACCGCCACCTACTCCTCGTAAAGCGTCGGATCCTCTAGTCCGTTTGCCACAAAAGCATCGTGCCGCTCCCGACAAGTACCACAGCGTCCGCAGTGGCGCTCGCCCCCCTGATAGCAACTGTACGTTTTGCTGTAAGGCACTCCAAGACGAGTGCCCCGAGCTACGATCTCAGCTTTTGTGAGGGCCGTGTAGGGCGCCACCAGCTTGACCCCATTGCTGGTACCAGCCGTGATCGCCTCGCCCATAGGCTTGACAAAACTCTCCCGACAGTCTGGGTAGATGGCGTGGTCACCGAAGTGATTTGCTATGAGTACCTGCTGCAAGTCTCGGCTCTCGGCCAACCCTGCGAGGACGCTCAGCATGATGCCATTGCGAAAGGGCACCACCGTCGAGCTCATATTCTCCTCCGAATAGTCCCCGAGCTGCATCTCGCCACCCGAGAGAAGGAGGTCACTGCGAAAGTACTCCCCGATGAAGGCGAGCGGGATGATCAAGTAAGGGATCTCTAGCTCACGACAGATAGCCTTGGCAGCGGCGAGCTCACGGGCATTGTGCTTGGAGCCGTAGTCAAAGCCTACGGCACAAGCTATCTCCTCACGATATTCGTAGAGGAGCGTCGTGCTATCCACGCCACCGGAGAGAGCAATCAGCGAATTGCGCATTACCGTGGTCTTAGTAAGAGCGAGCGATGATGACTCTACACTTAGAGGGGCGACCAGTCACCATACAGCGACCAGGCTCCGAGGGAATGTCGCGAGGTATGCAGCGGATCGTTGCTTTGGTCTCCTCCTTGATACGTGCCTCGGTCTCAGCCGTGCCGTCCCAGTGGCAGAGGAAGAAGCCTCCGTCTTCGATGCGCTCCTTGAATTCATCGTAGCTGTCGCAGATGTAGGTGCGCTCCTTGAGCGACTGGAGTGAGCGGTTGTAAAGGTTGCTCTGGATATCCTCGAGCAGTTGCTCAATATGTGCGGAGATGCCCTCTAGGGGCATCGTCTCCTTGGTGAGTGTGTCACGACGAGCCACCTCGACGGTACCATGCTCCAGGTCGCGCATACCGAGAGCGAGACGTACGGGGACACCCTTCATCTCATACTCAGCAAACTTCCACCCCGGCTTCTTATTGTCGTTGTCATCGATCTGAACCGATACGCCATGCTGACGCAGCTCGCTGACGATCTTGTCGGCCGTCTCGTGGATGCGTTGTAGCTCCTCCTCGCTCTTGTAGATCGGCACGATGACCACCTGGATAGGCGCAATGCGTGGAGGCAGCACCAGTCCGTTGTCGTCGCTGTGTGCCATGATGAGCGCACCGACAAGGCGAGTGGATACGCCCCACGAAGTAGCCCAAACGTAGTCACGATTGCCCTCTTTATCAAGGAAGGTAACGTCAAATGCCTTAGCGAAGTTTTGCCCTAGGAAGTGCGAAGTGCCAGACTGCAAAGCTTTGCCATCCTGCATCATAGCCTCGATGGTGTAGGTGTCGATAGCACCAGCAAAGCGCTCGGTCTCACTCTTGACCCCAACGATAACTGGCAGCGCCAGCATCTCACGGGCAAAGTCCTCGTAGACCCCGATCATCTTGCGTGCCTCAGCGATTGCCTCCTCCTGGGTAGCATGTGCCGTGTGACCCTCTTGCCAGAGGAACTCAGCCGTGCGGAGGAAGAGACGCGTACGCATCTCCCAGCGCACTACGTTAGCCCACTGATTACAGAGCAGTGGCAGGTCACGGTAGCTCTGGATCCAGTTTTTGTAGGTACTCCAGATGATCGTCTCACTCGTTGGGCGAACGATCAGCTCCTCCTCGAGCTTCGCATTGGGGTCTACCTCTACGCCATCGCCCGCCTCATTCGTACGTAGTCTATAGTGCGTCACGACGGCACACTCCTTGGCAAAACCCTCGACGTGCTCTGCCTCGCGGCTAAGGTAGCTCTTAGGAATAAATAGTGGGAAGTAAGCGTTGCTGTGTCCCGTCTCTTTAAATCTACGATCAAGGTCTTGCTGCATCTTCTCCCAGATGCCGTAGCCGTAGGGCTTGATGACCATACAGCCGCGCACGGAGGAGTTCTCTGCCAGTCCGGCCTTGACAACGATATCTTGGTACCACTGTGAATAGTTTTCGTCACGTGGTGTGAGTTCTTTAATCTCTTTTTTAGCCATGATGCTAGTCTATCTGATTTATTTGCTAGCAAAGGTACCGCTTTTCGCTAGAATTCACAATCAGAGACGGTTGTCTCACTGCTTTTGCCGAGAGATGCTGAGTGGAAGCGACTGAAGCTGACAGGGGATGCCTTTAAATGGCAAATTCTTCCGAGGAATTTGCCAAATAGCTCGGAGGAAATCGACCATTTTATCGGAAGAGTGAAATAAAAGTTCGGAAGAATGAAATGAAACTTCGGAAGAAAGAAATCAAAGTTCCGAAGTATTTCCCGATTTCTCCGTGACGAATTCTCATTTCTTCGGGAGGAACTCGGACAAGTCAAGAGTCTCGTCGCAAATGTTTACAACTTGTCAGAAACAAAAGAAGCCCCCTCATCGTTAGACGAGGGGGCTTGGTTATTTCGTAGGGCTTCGGTGCGAAGCTATCTCGACTGCGAGATGAGCTGCTCTAGCTGGTCTACCCAGCGGGGCAGGCTGTCGCCGTCTTGTAGCGGAGCATAGCGTGTGAGCTCGACCTCTGAGAGGAGGGTGAGCCAGACGTTGACCTCTGCGTCCGCTACGCCTTGCTGCTTGAGTGCGCTCGCTAGTTGCTGCCGTGTGAGACTGGAGGTGGTGAGTGCGTAGCGATCTTGGAGATACTGCGTTATGGTTGCATAGAGTCGGGTCGTAGCCTCGGTCTGCTGTCCCGCTTTGACGAGCTGTCGTATCGCTTGGATCTGCTGCTCCGCCATGGGTGTGGAGCGCTTCTTGTGATAAGCGACATGGTCGGCACGCAGGCGCTGGCCGCTACGTATGATCCTGTAGGCGACCCCGCCAGCGATGATAAGGAGTAGGTAAAGGAGCCAGTAAGCCCAGCCAGCACGGCTCCAGGGGTGCCACCCGCTCATCGGAGCAGGAGCCTCGTAAGGGTAGGGTGCATATCGCTGTGAGTTGGTGCCTGCCTCTCCAGCTTTACCAACTTGTGGCACATCGTTGGAGCCTTGTGCGACCTCAATGCGGATAGGCGCTGTGGTAGCGGTGCGGTAACTACTCGTAGCTGGATCGAAGTAGGGGAGACTGACGGCAGGTAGCGTCTGCTGTCCCGTGGCATGCGGTATAATGGTGTATTCGTAGGTGCGGTGCACCTCCGTATTGCCATTGCGCACCTCTTGATCGTCACGGATGAGCTGCGGCTCGTACACTTCAAACTTATCGGACAAGCCTAGCTCTGGAGCTAAGAGTAGGGAGACATTGCCCCGCCCAGTGATGTCCAGTCGATAGGTCATGGCGCGACCCGTCTCGTAGGTCGGATCGGGTGCGGAAAGCGTGCCTTGTACCTGGAAGGAGCCGACCAACTGATCGTACCCTTCGGGAGCACCCTCGGGGAGTGGTCGTACGGTCAACTTCAAGGGTTGCGAGTGCAACTTCTTATGTGTCGTTGCGACAGCTTTATTGGCAAAAAGATCCTCTTCGTTGTCCACATTCCGATTCACCGCCACTTGAAATTCATACTCAAAGGAGGGAATGATCAACTCACCGCTACGCTGCGGGTAAGCGAGGATTTGCCAGATGAGCGCCTTGTACATGAGCCTGCCACCGACTCGCTCGGTGCCCCAGGTGGTGCGCTGTAGCGGTATTTCCTTGGTGACGAAGTCGGTCACCTCGGGGGGCTTGCGATCTACGCCTGCGAGGTTGCCATAGCGTGAGTAAAGGTAGAGCGATACAAGGACTGGCTGCTGCGTGTAGACCGACTGCGAGGAGACGACGGCACGCATATACATGTCTCGGTCTGCTATCCGTAGCGCTTCGCCCGAGGCGAGCGACTGCTGTGACAGCCCCTGAGCCTTGACGACTTGTACGCGCTTGGAGAGTGCCATGAGGCTCCGTTGTCCGACTCGTAGCTGAGCCGCACTGATGGCGTATGAGCCAGCCTTGCTCGCTTGCAGGGTATAGGTGATGGTGGTGTACTCTTTGGAGGTGCCTCCACGCATCTCATGTAGCACATTGAGCTGCGGACCGTAGAGGACCTTCAGCTCGGAGGCAATCTGCGGAGCGGTAAAAGCGCCCAGCTCGTGCGCTCCAGCTACACGATAAACTAACCGAAAGGTCTCTCCCTCGGCGACCTGCGGAGGAACGATCACTGTGAGCTGTGCTAAGCCCGCGAAGGCAACGGCACAGAGCCATGTGAGCGTCAGGAGGGTGCGTTGTATCGAAGTGCGTAGGCGTAGCATTACCAGTTCTTCTTGTTCGGATTCTGTTGCTGTGGCTGGCGCTGGTTGATGCGCTGGCGTGTGTGTTGCTCTTGCTGGCGGAGCGCATCAAGGATACGGTCAGCCTGTGACTTGTCGAGGTCGGGCTTCTTGCCTTGCGGCTGCTCATTGGGCTGCTGCTCAGGAGGTGTCTGCGACGGATCGGACTGTGACCCTCCGCCACCACCTCCACCGCCACCTTGCTGTGGGGGCTGCTTGTTGAGCTTGATTGCTAGGGCTAAGTTGTAGCGCGTCTCATTGTCAGTAGGGTTTCTGCGGAGGGACTCTTTGTAAGCTTCGATCGCTTTGTCATACTGTCGGGTATCCATACAGCGGTTGCCCAAGTTGTGCCACGCTAAGGCCTGCAAGCGTGGATCAGCCTTGCTGTCGCTCACTATACGCTGCCACATCTGCACAGCAGCGACCGTGTCGCCAGACATGTAGAGTGCGTCGCCTAGACCAAGTCGGGCTGGAGCGTAGACTGAGTCCCGAGCCACCGACGAGAGGTAAGCCTTACGTGCTGACGAGTAGTTGCCCCGCTGGTAGCTCTTGTTGCCCCGGCGTGCGTCCAGTCGTACGGTCTGGCTGACGAGTGTCAGGCTAGAGAGCAAGAGTAAGACAATGTATAAAGACTTACGCATCATGATGACCAAAGATTTGAATACGACTGAAGAGGCGACTCTTGCGACGCATGATCCCGTTGGCGAGCAGAAGCAAGATAAGCGCCGCTAGCGTGGGTAGCGCGTAGAGCTCCTCGATCTGATCACCCTCGCCACTTAGATTGGCTTGGGGTAAAGTGCGGAGCTGGTTGACCAACTGGTTGCTAATGGCTCGGGGACTGCTACCGACGAAGCTCTGCCCGCCCGTAGCGTCGGCAATATCAGCCGTGATCTCAGGATTAGGCTTCGAAAGCACAGGCACACCAAGCGAGTCGGTGAGGAGCGTTTCGCCAATTGGTATGGTGGCTCCCTCGGGGAGTCCGATGGTTACGACGTAAGCTTTGATCCCCTGCTCTTTGAGTCGCTTGATGCCTTCCTCTAGTCCGCCTTCGTGGTCCTCGCCATCGGTCAGGAGAATGACCGCTTTGCCAGCTCGTGAGGGAGCTGAGAGCGCTTGGGCGGAACGCTCGAGCGCTTGCCCTAGATTGGTGCCTTGGTTGGAGACCATGCCTGGCTGTATGTCTGCGAGGAAGGTGCGAGCCGTTGGCAAGTCGGGCGTGAGTGGCAGACGTATGTAAGCGCCTCCGGCGAAGACGATCATGGCGATCCGTGAGCCCGCCAACTGCTGCATCGTATGGGTCACAATCTGCTTAGCAAAGCCGATACGGTCGGGCTTGACATCACGCGCCGCCATCGAGTTGGAGACGTCTATGCAGAAGGCGAGGTCCACACCGACCGTCTGCTGTGCCGAGACGGGCGCATGGGTGTAGAGTTGCGGACGAGCCAATGCCACGATGAGCAGAGCGATGGAGAGGAGCTTGAACGAGGCGCGCCACCAGTCACGCTTGGCTGAGCGGTCGGGCATGATCTGCCGTAGCATCTGAGTCGTGGCGAAGCGCAACTGCTGCTTGCGTCGCCGTCTCTGTCCTGCGATCATGACGAGTAGCAGGAGTGGTACGAGTAGCAGGAGCCACAGCAAGAAGGGATAGGCAAACTGTATCATGGGTTAGCTCGCAGCAAGGTGGTTCGTAATAAGAAGGCGGCGCCAAGGAGCACGATGGCGAGCAAAGCAAAGAGCATGTAGCGCTCTTCGTAAGCACTCACCGAACGAGACGTCAGACGAGACTTCTCGAGTGAGTCGATCTCCTTGTAGATCTCGTGAAGCTTCGTCTCGTCGGTCGCACGATAGTACTTTCCACCCGTTTGCTGGGCGATATGTCGTAGCGTGCCTTCGTCAATTTGTACGTCGGCCTCCACATATTCGATGCCAGAAGCGGTCTGCACGGGAAACTTGGCGACGCCATTGGTCCCAGCCGCCACGGTGTAGATACGTATACCGTACTGTTGCGCCAGTTCAGCGGCCATTGAGGGAGTTATGTCGCCCGCATTGTTTGACCCATCGGTCAGGAGGATGATCACTTTGCTCTTGTTGTCGCTACCGCGGAGCGTATTGATAGCGGTCGCCAGTCCTAGTCCGATGGCGGTGCCGTCCTCCAGCTGTCCTATCTCCGTGGCGTCGAGCATTTGTAGGATCACGTCGTGGTCCACCGTCAGCGGACAGAGCGTAAAGCTCTCCCCAGCGAAGACAACCAGACCGATGTTATCATTCGGACGAGCAGCGATCATTTCGCTCGCCACATCACGCGCTGCCTCAAAGCGGTTAGGCTTTAAGTCTAGCGCCTGCATACTGCCACTGAGGTCCATGGCGAGGACAAGGTCGATGCCTTGTATCGATCGCTCCTCCCAGTGGCTGGAGTCCTGAGGACGAGCCAAGGCTAAGATCATCGATGCCAAAGCTAGTAGTTCTAGGGCAAAAGGCAAAGCCCGCAGATAGCTTCGCCAGCCGCTTCCTTTAGGCAAAAGACGGTACGCTGAGAGCGAAAGCTTTGCTTGGTGACGCTTGTTGTAGCGAATGTAGAGCAGCACCAGTAGCGGTAGGAGCAGGAGCGCCCAGAGCCACTCAGGATGAACCCATATCATAGCGACTTACCCTCCTTTCTGCTAGCTAGTTGATGTACTACCTCGTAGATGGTGGTCGCGTCTTCGTCTTGCCAAGCAGGCTCCGCCCAGGTGTCGGCAAAGCGCACCCACTCCGAGTGGATCACCCACTGCGCTAGCGCATTCGGAGCCACATCGTAGGGAGCCTTTTGAAGTAGCTGGGCTAGTTCGCGAGCGGTCAATTCGTCTATCTCCAAGTCTAAGCCTTCGGTCAGATAGCTTCGCAAGGCGGTGATCAAGCCATCGTAGTAAGCTATCTGCTCCTCTTGATGGTCAAAGGGTAACGCACGCAACGTGGCGAGCGTTTGGTCGAAAGTCTCCAAAGCGGTCAACGGGACCACGACCACCTCTGGCTCGGGGCGTGTGCGCTTGTAGTTTCGGTACCACAAGATGAAGAGCACCACTGCGACGATGCCCAGCACCACCCACGTAATTGGGCTCATGAGGACGAGGAGGATGTACTCCCACCAGCGTAGCGAGACCGAAACAGGGGCTTTGATCGGGTTGTACTTGAGCGGTTGCGTTGTGTCCACCTCGGGCATTGTCACCTTGAGGTAAAGGGGCTTGGAGAAGTAGCTCTTACCGCCTACCGTCACGCCAAAAGCAGGTAGCTCCGCCATTCCCTCGGCAAACGAGGTGATGGTCATCAGTGCGTTCAGCTGCACCTCTGTCCCCTGGAGCGGTATCGTGTCGGTCACCTCAAAGGCAATCATCTCCGCCTGCCCCATCTGCCGCTCTTGGGGTATCACGAGGAGCGTGTTGTCGAGGTCATTCGTGCGGATAGTCATCTTGATCTGTGCATACTCGCCGATCTGAATCGTCGAGGGCGTCAGCTCAGTCGTGATGGCGACATCCTGTGCCGCCGCGAAGCTCCATAGACCTCCGCCGCCACAGATCAGTAGTATATATAATAGTAGACGATATCGCATAGATTAGCCTTAAGCATCTAGATTGGCAACCGCTGACTATGTGCCTCTAGACCGTACAACGCCACAAAAGTACCGATAATTCACGAATAGGAGGTAAATACAGGGCTGACGCATTAGATACGATGAGGTCAACCACCTCTCTATTCCTCTCTTGAGACTATTGCAAAAGTCAATAGTCTCCTCTTTGACAGCTATCTTACACCCATCGTCCTCCAAAAACGTTTAGGACACTATTGACTGACTATCTATTTACTGCTACGATAAAATCCAATTTGAAGCACTACTCATAGATTGGAATTAGCAAATACATGTCATGTTTCTTTTCCACTCTAAATTTCGCATTGCGTTTCTTCATTTTCAGTTTTCTTATATTGTGATCAAGCATTACACCAGTTTGTGGTTTATCTGGTGTGTAATACCAATCTTGTGTGTAAGTTATTCTGTTGTCATGAACAAAAATCATTCTATCACTTGTGTCTTCGAACTCATTAAACTGTATGCCTAAATCCTTGTTAATCTCCTCTAAAGAGCATTTGCTGGAGAAATAATAACATACATCCCAGTCGAAGCTAAAACAAGAAGAAAAGTCTACAATACAATTTATGCTATCTTGCTGCCAATGATTCGAGACTATCTTATTGATGTCGTTTTTGTTTTGGCAAGCTGCCAAAACAAAAACGACTAAGATAGAATGTAATATATTTCTTATCGCCTCATTGCTCTCCATATCTGTTGTAAAGTTTCTAATTCCTGTTTGGCTTTTGCATCAGCATTTTTCAATGGAATCTTTTTTTAGAAGTATTGGAGTTCTTACCTGTAATCCAAAGATACCTAATAAGAAAAACAAGTGCAATTACAGCTGAAATATTAGGAATCATCTTTTCGATCAAGAATGCTGTAAAACTCACTGATGTCGACATAGAGAGCAAGTCAAAAATCGACATGTGCAGTATCATAAATACAGAATATGTTAGAATCAAGGTTATAATAACTTTAGTTAGTATAGAAAAATTCTTATATGTCATGCTATTTGTCTTTTAATACGGTCACAGCTTGACTTATTCTAAAAGGACCTATCAAGATATGACCATGTCGTAGCCAATCTTGTTCACATAGTCGTAGCTGTAGGACTTGTAACCACGCACATGATCCACCAGCCCACCGAGGTTGTAAGAATGCAAATCATTTACCATGGCTTTATCTTTAGATATCCAAAAGACCTAGGGTACTTTTCTATAAAATAGCTGATATCGCATTTTCCTTGACTAGCTATTCCTATTAAGAGATATCCTTTGACACTTATTTTTTTTTGATTGACTTAGAAGTGTAAGGGCTTTGAAAACAAACACGTCACCTTTTTCCCGTAATATTTCTAGTAAAATTTGTCCATGTTCTGAACCTGTTGAACAAGTGGAAAAATAATCTATGCTTAAGAAATGAGATAAGTCCTCTACGTTATTTGAATCCAAAGACTGATTCAATAATCTTACATACGAATTATAATGCCCTGTTCTTACAAGCTCTTGTTTTAATTCTTGAGGTATTGCTATTCTTGGCTCTAATGTACAAGAATAGCAATGCCATAGAAATAGAAAGCAGAGGAGATATTTATTTTTTATCTATCTCGAACTTTTAGAACGCCAAACTTAATCTGCTTACCATGGAAATACTTATGTAATCCACGATTGTCGGGGACTTTCTCCGTTTTTGTATGACTTATCATATTATGAATTATATGCCATTCCTGTTCCCTTTCCTCAGGGGATAGCGTGTTGTTTCTACAAACCGTAACACAGCCTCAGCTTACATTTCCAGGATGAAGATAGAGCCAGCTTCTTTCTTTGCCCGCAATCAGGTCATCACACAGAATCTCGGATGGACCAGTTTTTGAGCGAGATGAAAGTCATCGGACAGTGATAGTTCAATTTATTCTTAGGGGAATGTCGAATTTTCTAACAGAATCAATAAAAGACAAAGAATCCATTGGTCCGATTAACCCATTAGTAATAATAGGATAGGCAATGCCATTTATGTATAAAACAACAGAGTCCTGCTTATTGTGATGTATTGGCATTTCTTTGTCGATAATCCAATAATTGGTTAGACTTGAACTATTTTTCTTCTCCTGTAAATTGCGTGTTATGGAATATCCTTCGGTGTATGCCACAATCCATTTTGTATTGTATGTATATTTTGTCACTCCAAATGGAAGTACAAAATACTCCGTATTACCATCTCTATATAATAAACTTTTGTCTGATGTGATTATAAACCCACTCCCAAGTTCTTCAGATATACCCCAGTTCAGTGGATATATTATTATAAAATAGGATGCAATTCCAGCTCCTATTATTAGCAACATCTTCAATAATTGTTTCTTCATCGCACATTTCAGTGTCAAGTGCAACACAGTTACAAATGTAGGAAAAAACTTCATGGCGCACAGTCCAGTGTCAAGTGCAACAGGGTTACAAATGTAGGGAAAAAACGGCGTAAAGGTCAAAATGGTTGGTGAAGTACCAGGACTGACGCATTATGAGACTGTTGCAAAAGTCAACAGTCTCACAATCTTGCAAGCAAGATTGTCTAGACTTTGCAGAAAGGATGAAGCGCAAGGCGCTGAGGGTGAGGTCTGAAGGGAGCATACCTCCGTATGTGACCAAAGCCGAATCCCGAAAGCAACACAGCGATTCGCCTTTATGCAACAGCCTCATTATATATAATGAACTCACCGATTCCTCTCTGGTCGCTATGTGTAGCTTCTGAAAGATCGATTATGATGCGTCATCCCTAGCTGGGAAAATACAACGCCGGCTCGTTACAATAGTTTAGAGCTGACTACATATCAAAACGGCGTCATGTCGGGGAAAACTGATTTCCACGTGGATATTTCGAAATCCCCACGTGGAGAATAAAAAATTCTTCGGAGGAATGAAATGAAACTTCGGAAGAATCAAATGAAACTTCGGAAGAAATGATTCGCGCCCACGTGGAAAATAAAAAATATCCACGTGGAGATTTGAGATTTCCCACGTGGATATTCGAGAAAGGAGGGAATCGGACGAATTTCCCTGTAAAGATATGTTATTAGAGATTAGAGGTTAGAGATTAGAGATCCGATCACTCTGATAGATCCGATGGTTCCGATAGCTAACAGCCTATAGCTAACAGCCAACAGCCAATCCATAGGTGACACATTATATTATAATGCGTCAGCCTGGGAGGTAAATAAGCACCGAAAGCTTCACTGAGATGAGAGATCTTTGTTCGGGCAGTGTGCTAGATGTTTGTTTAGATCTAGTGATTGTATCTTGCTGATAGCTAATGCCTATCGTGTGCTACGTGCGAGATGTGTCCCCTTGCAGATGATAGATGTCTGTATCATGAACAAGAGTGAAGTGAGTCTTCGGCCACTCTCGTTTAGTTAGATGCGCTTGCGGAAGAGCTGCGAGAGGACGGGGATGATGTCTTCGCCGGTCTCGGCGATGGCGTGGTCAATGCCCGACTCACGCATCAGTCGCTCCCACTCGGTGGCAAAGGTCGTATAGTTGGTCGCGTACTGCTCACGAAGTCGTGCCGACGAGGTGTCTACGTAGCGACTCGCTCCCGTCTCTAGGTCACGCATGAGCGTCAGGCCCATAGCCGAGAGGTCGTAGTCACGTCTGTCCACAACGCGTATCGCCAGCAGGTCATGTCTGCGTGCCGTGCGCTGGATTAGAGCTCGCTCCGCAGGGGTCGGTTCGTCGGTTATAAAGTCACTCACGATGAAAGCTGAGCAACGCTTCTTGACCACTCGCGAGAGCATCTCTAGGCTAGAAGAAATCTGCGTAGAGTTACGCTCGGGGCGGTAAGTCAGGATCTCACGAATGAGCTGTAGCACATGCTTGCGGCCCTGTCCTGCGGGGATGTAGCGCTCCACACGGTCGGTGTAGAGCATCAGCCCGACACGGTCGTTGTTGTGTATGCAGGCGAAGGCGATCGTCGCGGCAATCGTCGCAACCAGATCACGCTTCGTCTCACTCGTAGAGCCAAAGTCTAGACTGTGGGAGACATCCACGAGGAGCATAATCGTCAGTTCGCGCTCCTCTTCAAAGACCTTGACGTGTGGCTGCGCATAGCGTGCCGTCACGTTCCAGTCAATGTCTCGCACATCATCTCCTACGTAGTACTCACGCACCTCGCTAAAAGCCATCCCTCGACCCTTAAAGGCGGAGCGATACTGCCCAGCCAAGATGTTTTGGCTGAGACCCCGAGCTTTGATTTCAATGCGTCTGACCTTGCGCAAGAGATCTTGCATGAGACTTTAGACTTTAGAGATTAGACCTTAGAGGTTAGAGATTAGATATTAGATGTCCTATCTTTCCGATAGCTCCGATGGCTCCGATACTTTTAGCCAACAGCCAATTAAGGTACTGGCACCACGTTGATAATCTCGTCAATCGCCTTGTCGGCACTCATGCCAACTGCATCCGCCTCGTAGCTCATGCCGAGACGATGACGTAGCACATCGTGGCACACGGCACGCACATCCTCAGGGATCACATAGGCTCTCTGAGCGATGAAGGCATATGCCCGTGCAGCGGCTGCCAGCGAGATCGACGCACGTGGCGAAGCGCCATAAGCGATCATCCCTTGTAGCGCTGGGACGCTCTCTGCTTGTCGTGTTGCCATCACCAAGTCTACGATGTAGCGAAGGATCTTCTCATCTAGATAAACCTGCTGCACCGCTTCGCGAGCTGCTAAGATCTGCTGGGCAGTCGTCACAGGCTTTACCGAGGGTAGCTGACTAGCCAGATTCATCTCAATAATCTTCATCTCCTCCTCGTGCGAGGGGTAGTCCAGCACCACCTTGAGGAGGAATCGGTCTACCTGCGCCTCGGGCAGTCGGTAGGTACCCTCCTGCTCAATGGGGTTTTGCGTTGCCATCACTAGGAAAGGCGAAGGGAGCGGATAGGTCTCCTCACCGAGCGTCACCTGTCGCTCCTGCATCGCCTCGAGGAGCGCACTCTGCACCTTGGCGGGAGCACGATTGATCTCATCTGCGAGGACAAAGTGAGCGAAGATAGGTCCCTTCTTGACCGAAAAAGACTCGCTACGCTGACTGTAGATCAGTGTACCGATGAGGTCGGCCGGGAGTAGGTCTGGGGTGAACTGTATGCGGCTATAGTCTGCATCAATGAGCTTAGCGAGCGTCGTGATAGCGAGTGTCTTAGCGAGCCCTGGTACACCCTCGAGGAGGATATGTCCATCGGCTAGCAAGCCGATCAAGAGCGACTCCACAAGATGCTCCTGCCCGATGATCGTAGTGTGCATCCCTTCCTGTAGCTGGCGTATGAAGCCACTCTGCTGGGTGATGTATGCTTGACGATTCTCTAGATCTGATACCTGCGTCATAGTTTTCTTCTAGCTTAGATGCTACAAAAGTAACGATAATCTCCGAATGGACGCTCTTCCCGCCTCACAACCCTCGATAATCAAGACTATCTGCGGAGGAAAATTGGGCCCCCCGCTAGTGAAGTTCTAAAGAGCCGAAAAGAGAGACACCACACACCATAGCATTGTCTATGGGGCGTGGTGCCGCTGTCGTGTGTGGAGAGACAGGGGGGCTGTGTGGCCGTCGTCTCCCTCTGTGTGGATGTGCGCTTACTTCAGCGCTGCGATAGCCTTGTCGTAGTTAGGCTCCTGGGTGATCTCGGGCACTAGCTCCTCGTAGATGACCTTGCCCTCAGCGTCGATGACGATGACGCAGCGAGCCTGTAGCCCTGCGAGAGGTCCGTCCTGCATCATTAGCCCGTAGCCCTTGCAGAAGGCAGGCTCTGAAGAGGGGATCGAGCAGCAGCGGAAGGCAGAGAGTGTCTCAACATTGTCCAGACCCTCAGCGCCACAGAAGCGTGCCTGTGCGAAGGGTAGATCCTGAGAGATGCAGAGGACGACGGTGTTGTCGAGCTTAGCAGCCTCAGCGTTGAAGCGACGTACAGATGCTGCGCAGACGCCAGTGTCGATGCTGGGGAAGATGTTGAGGACGACACGCTTGCCACGATAGTCTGAGAGCTTAGCCGTGGAGAGGTCCTTGCGAACTAGCTCGAAGTTGGGAGCCATCGTACCTACCTTAGGTTGCTCACCAGAGAGTGTGACTGTGATCTTATCTTGAAATTTTACTGTAGACATACTGTTTGTTTGGTTTATAGTTACTGTGTATTAAGTGTTTTACTGATTATTCGTCTTGACGCCTATCTTGCCGAGGAAGCCCTCGATATGCTCCATGGGAAGATCTCCGAGGCTCTTGTAGGGCAGGTCATCAAGTGGCACGAAGAGTACCATCGGGATGCTCTGTACCCCAAAGAGTGTGGCCAGCTGCGGGTTCTCGTCCACATTGACCTTGTAGACGACGAGCTGGTCAGCGTATCGGTCGGCAACCTCTTGTAGCTTAGGGGCTAGCTGGCGACAGGGACGGCACCAGTCGGCGTAAAAGTCGATGATGGCCGGCTTGTCACCCTTATAGACGAAAGTGTCGGGATGCGCTTCAAAGTCGTAGATATGCTCGCGCATATAGTTGGCATTGATGTGCTGGATCTCGGCCTTAGTCGTCTCTTTCTTGCTCTGAGCTGTGCAGGCGACACTGAGCGTGAGGAGCACAGTCATGAGTAGGAGAGACTTCTGTATGAATTGTATTCGTTTCATCTGTTATACTCGTTAAAATCGCCCTCTAAGATAGGGAAAACTTGCGACACCGCCAAAAACTCGCTTGTAGGAATGCCCGGGAGTGTCTAGTGGAAGGGTGTCCGTTGTGTCAAAGCGGGACGAGTAACTGTTTTGACGTGTAGCCCTTTGTAGGAACGCACGATCGGGGCGTCCGTTGTATCAAAAGTTACAGCACCCGTGGTTTTAACGGGGACGGACGCCCTCCCGCTAGACACTCCCGTGCGTCCCTACACAGGACTACACGTTTCGTTATTCGTATCGTGTTGTGTACGTTGCATATACGAATTTCAGAATAATTCCTCCCTTGGGATTTTTCATTTTCAAGTGAGGGGCTTGAGATTATCCAGCGAGGAATGGAAAAATTCTTCGGAACTTCGAAATCTTTCTTCCGAAGTTTCATTTCATTCTTCCGAACTTTTATTTCCCGGTTCCGTGGAGAATTTTCGTTTGCTCACTGGTTATTGTGGAGTTCCTCCGTGGAGGTTGCTACCTGCACTCTTACGGTGTCGCGTTTAGTCGCAGTCTCTCAGCGCGCCAAAACAGGGGGCGACAGTCAAATCGGGCCAAAACGACGAAATAAAAGCGCAAAATCGGGACACGCTGTCCCGATTTTGCGCAAAAAGATGGTATCTCTGTCCCGATTAGAGGATCATTCAGTATGACGACAGAGGTAGAAATATTGCAATACTTGCATTCTCATCCGCTATCCAAGCGGGTTGACATAAGTAGTGCAAGAAAGAAGGTGTGTCAAAAGGCTCCAATAGTGGCTCCTTGACACACCTTCAGTAGTTAAGTCAGAGATAGACTAGCGTGGCAGTGATTGGTACATCTCGTTGACTCGCTTCTGAATCTCAGCATAGCGAGATCCGAGGTTTGCCTTACGAGTCGTGCCATTGCCATATAGCCCTCTGATGACATCTCGAGCTACCTCGTCTATAGACTTGTTGGGGTCTACCGTAGCAGATGCAGATGCTCTAGTCTCAGTTGCCGTAGCAGTGCTAGCATCTTGTGCGGGCTTGCTCTCAGTACTGACAGGATGCTCTTTTGCTGGCTCAGTAGCCGTAGCAGCAGAGGCAGGAGCCTCTGAGTCTTGTTGAGCCTCTGTCGACTGAGGAGCATCAGGCAGCTCTGGAGTAGCCTCACCATCTGCGTCTTGAGAAGATGCTTGCTCTCCTGCAGGACTATCAGATGGAGACACTTCCGTAGCTGCAACTAGCTCGGTACTCTCAGTGGGCTGAGCATCTCTATTGTTGAAGAGGAAATACCCACAACCGATGAGTGCTACTATCACTATCACCAGTATCCACACCTTCGGTCTGCTAGACTTGGGAGCCTGATCTGATGGCGTAGGGGTAGCACTGGGCTGCTTCTCACGAAGAGTCACCTTGCGCTTGAGGGTGACTTTGTCTTGGTGGGGTGCCATAGCCTAGTTGCAAATAAGAGCGAAGCCTGGGATGTCCTCAAAGGCACGGCTCAGATCCATCACTTGGCTCTCGTTCTTAAGAGCGTATGTGCCACCATTGTTCTTGATGGAGCAGACGCAGTACACAGGCCCCTCATCAGGAGAGTCTGCGAGTACCTCAAGGTAATCGCCCGAGTCGCTCTGAATCTCAATACGTGCACTAGCCTGTGAGTAAGTTACATCAAGTTCGTTGACAGCCGCAGTATAATTGACTATACATGCGTAAGCCTCATCAATCTCATCAAGGCTGGCAACATTAATCTGCTCTGACTCCTCTGTGTCTCCAGTAGCCTCTTTAG
The DNA here is from genome assembly GCF_000174775.1 of Porphyromonas uenonis 60-3. Lineage (GTDB taxonomy): Bacteria > Bacteroidota > Bacteroidia > Bacteroidales > Porphyromonadaceae > Porphyromonas > Porphyromonas uenonis_A. The sequence continues at coordinate 14,150 of NZ_ACLR01000183.1, read as the reverse complement.
CATCTCCCATATGGAGTATGTAAGGGAATTGGTCAAGTGAGCCTAGGTCACTCTTCTTGCCACGGTACTCGTTTGAGAAGACACCACCTACGGAGCCATCCTTCTTCTTGAAGAAGAGGCATAGATCCATATCAGACTCTATCACTCCTTCCTTCCAGAAGAGTTTGACCTTCAGCTTACCATCGAAGGTAAAGTCTGCTTGCTCTTGCTTCTTGCGAAGCGTGATTTTCTTTTTTAGCTTTACTTCTGCCATAATTGATTTGGTTATTGGTTTATAAATTAGAAATTGAAGTCGTCTATAAGTGAATGACTGACTGTGAATGAAAGGCTAATTACAAATTAGAGCGAAGCCTGGGATGTCCTCAAAGGCACGTTCCAGGATTCATCACTTGGCTTGCATTCTTAAGTGTGTAGATACCTCCGCTGTTCTTGATGGAGCAGACGTAGTACACAGGGCCACTATCGGGGGAGTCTGCTAGTACCTCAAGGTAGTCGCCTGAGTCGCTCTGGACCTCAATGCGCGCATTAGCCTCTGTGTAGGTTGCATCTAGCTCATTAATAGTAGCGTAGTGGATGAAGCAGACGTATGCTTCATCAATATCTTCAAGGCTAGTTACGTTGATCTGCTCTGTGTCTTCAGAGTAATCAACTGGTTCCTCTGCATCGTCACCTAAGTGAAGGATATAGGGAAATTGGTCAAGTGAGCCTAGGTCACTCTTCTTGTCACGGTAATCGCTTGAAAAGACACCACCTACGGATCCATCTTTCTTCTTGAAAAGAGGGCTAAATCTAAGGTGTCGTAATATGGCGTGTATCCCCCCCCAGAAGAGCTTGATCTTCAGCATGTCATCGAAGGTGAAGTTTACTTGTTCTTGCTTCTTGCGAAGAGTGACTTTCTTTTTTAGATTAAACTCAGCCATAGTTGATTCTAGGATTGAGAATTAGAAATTGAAGTCGTCTAGTGTGACTCCTTTCTTGCTCGTGCTAGGAGAGGCGGTCCCGAAGAAGTCGTCTGCGGAGGTCTCTCTTTGAGGTTTAGGAGGATGGTTTGTGCTGCCTTTCCCTATGGGCTTCTCTCTCTTGGAGGGAGAAGGCATATCGAAGAAGTCGTCGGTTGTGGCTGGAGTGGTAGCCCTCTTTGTAGCTTTGTCAGAGCTACGCTGGGCAGAGCTTGCCTCGCCTTCGAATATCTGATTGAAGAGTTTCTTGAAGCTCTCTTTCTTCTCGGGATACTGCTCTTGTAGCTTTAGGAGCATTTCATTGGCTTGGTTCCACTCCTTGTCTACGATGTAGCTCTTGACCTGTCGAGATGCCTTGGTCGTATAGCTCTTGCTGTCTGATGGTATCGAGCTTTTGTCGAGCTCTGTCGAGATTTGACTTGAGGAGAGGATCCTCGCGAAGCTTGAGAGCTGTCTCTCCTAGACGGACTACCTCATCCCACTGTTCGCTAAACAATGCCTTGTCTATCTGCTCCTTGAGGCTGGCCCACTCGGCAGCCTCCTGAGCGAGCCTCTGCTGCTCAGCTTTGAGGTGCTGAGACTGCTCAGCCCACGCGTCGCTGATGCTCGGTGTCTATCTCTATGAGCTTATTTGCTAGGGAGATCGCAGTGTCAAGGTCTCCAGACTCCGTGGCGCCCTCCAGCTCCAGCTTGAGGGCATCAATCTTCTTGTGGAGCTCCTTTATAGCTTGATCAATGGCTGATAGCTGGTCAATGGCTCTCTTATTGTTTTTGTCTAGAGCTAGGACCTTTTGGATCTCCATGCGAGCCTCCTTGTAGACTTTTTGACTTAGATAGGTCTCTGCTTTGGTAAAGAAAGTATCAATCTGCTCGGCACGCTCGAGGAGCTTTGAAGCCTCGGACTTTATGCGGTTTGCCTCCTTAGAGGTTGGCTTGATACTCAGAGCCATCTCCGCTTGAGCGATAGCTTCTGACCATAGGCCATCTCCAAAGCTCTTCTGAGCTCGCATCATAGTGGATTTGTACTGCTCCTCTCGCACCTTCATCTCAGAGAGTAAGCGGGTACTCTCCTCAACTTTCTTCTTAGCCTCAGCACTGTCGGGACTAAGCTCTAGAGCAATCTTGGCCCAGTCCAGCATTTGTGCATACTCTCCCTGCTTCTCATAGTCAGCGACATTGTTCATCGCCTCGTCGTAGTTCTTCTTGGTCTCAAAGGCTTTACGCTCAGCCTCAGCCTGTTCAGCACGGCTCTGCTCAGCCTCTCTCTTGCGTCGCTCCTCCTCCTTGGCGAGTTGCTGTCGCTTTAACTCGTCCTCGCCTTGAGCCAGCGAGCTTTGTGTTGCCTCGGAGAACTGACTGCAGTCCATCTGCGGATATACCCCAATGATGGTGTATAGATCGCTGTCTGTGTAGTGTATAGAAGCTTCGGGGGAAAAAGTATATCTCTTGAAGAGAGCCTGCTCGAACTGAGAGTTTTCAAAAGTATTACCTAAGAAGAGTACCCCCTTAAGGTCACTCTGCGATATGTCTAGTCGTGACACGCTACTTGTGATCTCTCGGATTATATCCTCTATGATCGCTTTAGATCGCTCCTCAATGTACTGCCTGAGGAGTGTGACGTTGTAAGGATTGTCACTCATCTTGGAGAGCCTGATGTTAGTGAGCGTGATGGGTAGCCCTGGCTGCGCTGCTTGCAGCTCAGAGAGCCACTCCTCTACATAACTCTCTAGATGTAGATACTCATCTTTGCGATCTTCCTCTCTGATGATGAGCTGTCTCTTATTGATCTCTTTCAAGACATACTCTAGGAGTGCTCTGCTCGTGAGGTTTATCCCTAATCCCTCGAGGCAGCCCTCATGCACTCTGATTAGAATGTCTCCCGTATGCTTGTAGAGAGAGTAGTGGAGATTCTCATTGCAGGCATTGAGTAGGAGGTAGTGACCATCTTGGTCATACCGCTTGGCTCTAAAGGTGTGCTCTAGGGCGAGGTGATCGATGCGCACGATAGACTCCTTGACGTCAAAGTCCTCGGGCTCTAGCACATCCCGAATGAAGGTGAGTCGAGCAGCATCGGAGATGTCTTGAGAGAAGGAGAGGTAGGTTGTTATGGGGGCTTGATCGTCTTTGTGCAGAGCCTCTTTTAGCTCGTCTACGATGCCTGAAGCCTTAAAGATCTTGTGTAGCTCTTGGTCGCGACCATACCGCTTGAATGTCTTCTCGCGGTCTATCATCTGAGAGAATATATCTCCGTGATAATGGGGCGTATTGCTATGATAAGCTCTCTTGTAGCTCTTGCCATAGATAATCTTGTCACTAGCGGTATCTTCGTAGAAATAAAGCCAAAAGCGATCTTCATTATTAGACGGAGTCACACGATAGACTACATCATCGGAGATGCTCGCTCCGATGATGTAATACTTGTCTATGTATAGTGCTAGAGACTGGGACATAGATCGTACTAGTTAAATACTCTCTTGATGAGTGTCTCTAGGAAACAAGCTCCCTCAGCAATGATGAGTGGCTGATGATAGTGAAAACCATCTCGCTGGTTGCTACGGGCCTTCTTGTACTCGTCATCGGAGTTGCAGATGAAGCTCGCAATCCGGTTGGGTAGATCTGCTAAGTCTTCGTATAGACTCTCTGCTTGAGGGTAGAGGTGGGTCTTCTGACAGACGAAGTCAATGAAGATGTTGATAAACTTCTCAAAGTTTGGTACGCTTTGGAATGTGAAGTTGTTCATCTCATTGGTGAAGTACTCTCCCGTCAGCTCATCATCTACACGTAGTGTACGTATGCTACCATCCTCCATGGTGTACTTGACATCATCCTCTCCGCAGATGTCGGAAGATACTTCTGACTCCTTTTTGTAGAGTTCCTTCGCATTGACGAGGCCCTTTGCTACTTCGGCTTTGTTGTCTACTGCAATCTCCTCACGATAGGACACTTGTATCTCCTTGTCTATGACACACCTTACGCCAGCATTGAGACATGCTCCGTAATACTCGTTGGTAAGTCTGTTGCCTGCAGAGTTTTTCAACCAATGGAAGAGACGTCCGCCCTTGCCAAAAGATAGTACATCAACTCGTGATACTTGGTCTAACTGCTCAACCTTGATAGTCTTACCTATTAGCATCCCAGAGTAGAAGAGGAGTAGCCCAGTCACATAAGCTGGTATTGTGAAGACGGACTTGGCGTTGTTGTCTATGGAGCGATAAAACTCATCATACTCCTCTCTCGTCTGTAGCTGATCGAATATACTGTTGAGGAAGTAGGGTGCCTTCGAAGGCTCGCTTTGGAGTGCCTTGATATTGCTGACATTGACATTGGTACGTCTCCCCTCGTGAAAGGCGATCAGCGCCTCTCTAAACTCTTGGGACTTGATGACTGTGTTGAAGAAGACTCCCGCAGCCATTCGCACTGAGCTCTCTCTTAGGAGCGATGCTCTGTTGCCGTTGTTGGGGTCTTTGCCTAGGATGAGTATATCACTGGTGCTACCTCCTACATCAATGCCCAAGAATAGATTATTTACATTGAGACCAAACTCCTGAGATAAGGCAAAGCTACAGACAGCCTCGGCCTCTGTCGTGAGTTGGTCGCTAAGCTCAGGCTTCCGCTGATTAGAAATCGGAGTTAGCTTGCACAAGTCCTCATAGATACGCTCTAGCTCTGTGCGGTCGGCAGGCATCATAGAGCCAGGATAGCTCCAGACGAGCCTAGCAGGACGAATCCTGTTTTTGTAGAGGTAAGCGCACGCTTGGAGCCAAATGGTCTTAAGGAATGCACTCTTCTTGAGTAGTCCACGGTTATCGCTAAGCCACTTCATATTGTAGTGCAGGGTGCCAGCTTGCGTAGTGATGGCAAAGCGATCCATCTTGCGAACCAATACGTTGGGACGATTGACGGGTACGCCTCCTGCAATCTCTAAGGCCTCGTTGTGGGTGTTGTAGCGTGAGTCCTGCTCGTGCAGCCAAGACTTAATCTGACCATTGGAGGCTGGGTAGTTGGAGAAGAATAGTAGTTCGTTGTTTTCGGCTACGGCTTTTAGGTTGTTGTTTTCCTTGCCTACGACTACTAAGCGGTAGTTCTCAAATTCTATCGGAGCTGGCTCTCTGTCGCCCTCATTGTAGAAGAGACACGTATTGTTGCTCCCGAAGTCTATACCGACCACAGCCTCAGTCTGTGGAGGTAGGGAGGAGCGATCCTCCACAATCTGTGGACGGAATATGAGAAATCCCGCATGGCTTGGCTTGCCCATATCCTTGACATATGCTACGACGCCTCCTAGAGGCTTGTCTGTGCAGATGATATTGTACTTGTGTAGATCCTCACCTTCACCAGCTGGGTAGGTGATAAGCTTCTTGACGTCTACTTGCTTGGGCTCGTCTACCTCAGCTTGGTAATCTCCTGTCCAAAAAGTCCCTTTGATGGTCTTTAGAAATTGATTCTGGATCTTGAAGATCGGTTCAAACAGCTCCTGAGCATCGGATGTGAACTCGGAGTAGAGGTAGTACTTGTTCCAGTTTTCTGAGACGAAGTTGGGCCACATGATAACCTTGCCGAGGTCGGTCATCCAGTGGATGGCATACTCTCGCGTGTTGAGCGTGACTCGCTGACCGTCCACCTTGACTGAGAGTGTGGCTGCTAGTTGCCCTGAGTCGGTGATCACGCCCGAGAGAGATACGTTGTCAGAGTCACTGTAGCCTAGCATCCCAGAGAGATCGTTTTTGAAGACATCTACACCAGACTCCGATAGGGAAATCGTAAAGTAATAGTTCTTCTTAGACTGTAGGTCCTTCGTCTTTAAGTAAAAGACGGGCGCTTCGGATAGCTTAGGACGGGCATCCTCGTCTTCTACCCAGCCGATGACGAACTTGTCATCGCTCAGTAACTTTTGGATATCCCCGATAAGCTTGTACTCCCCGTCTCTTTCATTTGTGTAGGTGAAGGTGTAGTCGTCCAGCTTCAAATAGACGGGCACATTGCTCTCTAGAAGCAATGAAAACGGACACTCTAGATTGGAGTAGGAGGCTATAGGTCCTCTGTCCCTTAGGTTAGAGCCTTTCTGACGTAGCTCCTCCTCCCACAGACGGCTCATCTGCTTGAAGCCGTTGATCTCCTCGTGAGGCTTATCTCCACGCTGAGAGTTGATCTTCTCTTCAAAAGCTCTCAGGTTACTGTTGAGGTTCTTAACAAAGAGGTATAGCTTCTGCAGATGGTCTGGAGATAAGTAGGGGTCTGGACACTCAAACTTCCCGCCTCGGTACCAGCTTATGTCGCTAGCCTCAGGCAGATGGTCATACTCCACACCTGTGAATACTCCAGTCATCGGAGAGGTCCCTCCGACCAAGCTGTCACGATAGTAGATCAACTGTATGAATGGTTGCGTATCTGGCTCTGTAGCTAGCTTGTCTTGATTGCTCCAAAGGTCTCGGTCGTCAAAAAGCATACGACCGAAGGATGGAGCAATGCCGTAAGCCTGACCATTGACATCCATCTCTATAGGATTAGAAAAGCGGATTCGGTCTGGATACAAAGCTATCACAGCTAGTAGTCCCTTCCACTCATCATACAGCATCTCATAGAATTGCTGTAGTCCCGAGCTGTCGATGTTTGGATCGGGTGTGGCGAGGGTATTCAGAGCAAACTTAAAGAGCTTAGCACGAGCCCAGGGTGTGGGGATCCCTGAGATTAGTGTGTTTAGTTTGTCCGCCGTGAGGTCATCAAGGATTTTGCCCGTCTCGATGCCTTGGATGTATGATACGGGCATGTTGAGCTCGTTCCACTCTCCTGGAGTGCCCGTCGTTAGATTGGTATAACTCTTTATCAGTAACGCTTTAGACATAGTTGTATCCGATGTGTCAGTTGAACTTATATAGCTTGGCTAGCGTGTCAAAGATGAGCTTGTAGAGTTGCTCCCCCTTGTTGCTGATTTGGGTCCACTCTTGCTTTTGGGCGTCATCTCGTATGCTGATAAGTGTCTTCTTAAAGGGGTCGAACTTTGACTTATTAAGAAGAAGTTTTCCCCCCTTGGAGTACTTGTTGTCCTTACCTACCCCCTCATTACGATAGAGCTTATCGTTCCAATCGTACTTCATAAGATCTCTAAAGCTGGCTGGTGAAAACAAATCTGCATGAAACAGGAAGGAGTCACCACTACCTGCAGATCTATGGAGCTGACGTAGCCATCCCTCTTGTAGAGTCTCGTCACTGAGCTTCTTGACGAAGAATAGATTGAAGTAGTTTTTTAGGCTTGTCACTTGAGTCACATCCATCTCGGTGAACCCTGGAATCTCTTTTTGATTCCCAGATTGTACACTATCTACGAAGTTAGCCTCACCATTGCAAAAGAGAGCGAAAGCGATGAGCATGCCAAACTTCTGAGCAAACTCCTTAGCTCGATCCTTGCCTACGAAGTCTTGAAAGTCTAGCTTACCTGTATCGCTGATGGCTCGGTACATGTAGTCCGTTTGATTCTGAGCCTTGTTGTCTCTGAGCTGGCTCTCGTCCATGCGATAGAAGCTGAGAGCAGCACACGCTGCAAGTAACTCGATGTAGTGCGAATCGTTTTTCTGCTGCTCTCCACCCGTGATGGTCTCAGAGATTTTGTCTGACTGCTTCTGCATAGGATCCCAGTCTAGACCGCTCGTGCCGAGCATATAGAACTTCTGGTAGGTGCTTGCGACAGTCTTGTCATCGTTGTAAAACATCATAGCGACCTGCGAGTTCAGGGCAAACTTATCACTCGTCGCGATGACCTTCTGATTGCTAAGCTCACTACCAGTGGGAGCCTTGAAGGTAAAGTAGGCTGTAAGTAGTGTAGAGCCAAAGTAAGCATTGCTCAGTACGTTTGCGACGCCATTGCTCATGATGGCAGCAGCGCGAGATATGGCTTGGGGTATAATAGGGATAGAGGAGGCTCCCGTACCTCCAAAGACAGAGCCCAAGATGAAGACTCGGGGCTGACCGTTTTGAGCAGCTGTCGTTAGTCTGCCCAGAAAGCGCTTTAAGTCGTTGTCTCGAGGAGACTGAGCTGCCTCTATGATAGAGTGGTACATCATCATAGAGCCTAGGTGCGTCTGGGCTCGATAGCCGTGACGCAGGTTGAAGTTTTGCACATTGTCAGAGAAGACAAGGTCTGCTAGATCAGCCTCCTCACGATTGTGATAGTGCGTGTCATCATATCCAAAGACTGCTCTAAAGGTGCTCTTCTGCTCATAGTTGGGGCTAAACTCATAGTACTTCAGGTTGGCAGAGAAGAAGGTGTTAGACAGAGCTACTCTATCCGCGTCCTTGCTTCCTTTGGCATTACAGTATGCCTCTTTGACCTCTTTGAGTCTAGAGAAGTTGCCATTGTTCTTGTCAGTGTCTAGTGCGAGCAGATGTATCTCTGTATCGTCAAACATCCCCATAGCACAGAGGTGGATCAGAGACTCAATGCAACGCATCCCTGTACCTCCGATACCTAAAACAAAAAATGGTGTAGGCATAGTTATCTGTGATTACTTCTTTTCTTTACCAAGTATTGAGCCAAACTTCGAGTGACGGAAGGCAAACATGAGTATCAGCCCGACGACTAAATAGATACCTAGGTTAATCCCTACGCATTTGAGGTTGCAGGCAGCGAACATATTCTGGAGTCCCACATTCTTTATGTGGCTCATCACCACAAGGTCGTTGTACATCCAAAATCCTAGTACAGCGACGGCACCAATGACAAGATACACGATGCGTCGCTTGATATAAGAGCGGTCATGTCCACCCTCCCACGGGATCAGATAAGAGGAGATAAGCCATGCTAGGGCTAGAGCTACGAGACTCACCACAATCGCATAAATCATGGTGCTATTCATCAACTGAGTCAATTGATTGACGTTGGTTACTGGTGTCATAAGTACGTGTTGGTTTGAGTTATTATCGTTGGTTTGCTTTTACATAGATAGTGTAGATAGGGCAAGACTTCATCTTGGCAATGATGTCGGGATCAGCTAGACACTGCTCTATACTAGATACGATGGAGACGTTTTGAGAGCCAGGCATATCTATACTGTCGAATGAAAACATCTCCTTGTATTGATCCTCTAGCTCTACGTCTGCCACGCTTAGCCTAATCATAAAGTAGTTAAATGGGGCCCCGTCAAGGGCTGATGCGGGGTTGTAATACTCCGTGTCAAAGCGAAGGTTGATTACAGACTCGTCGCGCCAAGCCTTATCGTCTATCTTGACAAAGTGGTCACATTCGCTAGAAGAGATCTGCTCTTCGGGAGGCGTCCCTGCCTCTCTGCTGTTGTAGTAGTCGGTGTAAGCTTGATTGATATTGTAGACTGTCGCTTTAATCTCCGTGATATGACAACCTCCGAAGCTACTCTTATCTAGATGCAGACCTGAGGTAAAGGGGATCCCCTCGGGGAGGGCGTCGCCAGTCTCAGGATCTATAGCATTGACGAGTAGAGGCTCTATGCCATTTTGCCAGTCTATCTCCCAGTCCTGTATTTCATAGGATCCGCCTGGGGTCGTTTTAGCACTGAGTATGGAGTGAGGCGAAGAGGTCTGTCCCCCCTCCGTGTAGAGTGCTGGGTGATCTGCAGATAGGTGAAAGAGCTGTACGCCATCGTACTGACTTCTATCTACTGTCTGTTTGATGCGTTCATAGATATTTCCTGCGAGACGGTTGTCAGTAAAGATGAAATAAAAGCGCTTCTTCTGATAGGTCTCACCCTTGTACACCTCTTCGTAAGGCTCTATATAGATGTAGATGTCGTGTCCCCTTTTGAGCCAAGTCTTAAAAGCTTCTGCCATATAGGGGTTGTTGATATTCCCTTGTGCTATCGAAGGCTGAAAGTACTCCCCATCAGTCAGTAGCACTCCTTCGGTATTGCCATGTGCTATGCGTTCTGCAGCTGTTTTGATATCGGCATAGTTGACCTCGCTCACACTGCGTAGTAGTAAGAAGGTTGAGTCGGCGGAGTGCTCCTCTATGGTACTACCCTTGATGGCAAAGAAGCTTTTCGCCGCATTTGTCCAAGAGGGTACGAGGGCTTGAAAGAAGGGCGAGTTTTGCCCCTGAGCTATACAGGTGGAGTAATCCACATAGAGAGCCAGCTGATCAGGGACGATAGCATCAATCTTCTCACGATAGTAGGTGTCGTGAAAGTCTGGTATATACTTCGTGTCAGGAGCTGTAGGTACCTTATTACTACAAGATACGAGCTGTAATAGAGCGTAGCTTGCTAGAGTGATAGTAAGCAGACGTGCTGAAATCTTGTTCATAGACTCTTAATTGATTAGTTCTTTGTCATATTGATGAGGGTAGGGTGGGGAGCTTACGCCTTACACCTGCGGAAGATCTCTCCACACCATAGCACTAAGCTCGTAGAGAGTACGATGATTGCCCAGCTGACGAGATCTAGTGGTACTACACGAAACATCTCTCCACCAAACGTCGTGATAACCACCTGCCCTATGACGATGACGCTCGCAATGAATAGGAAGTTACGACAATGCTTGAGATCTGCTAGCGCAGACTTGCCCGAGTGAAAGGCTTTGGCGTTGAACATATTCCAAAACTGAAGGAATACAAAGAAGCAGAAGAAGACAGTTAGCTCATAGCCACTGAATGCTCCCTGGTTAAAGTCAAAGAAGTGACGTCCTAGCTCTGCAAAGCTAAACTCAGTCAGAGTAGTCACCTCCGCATGCTTGAAGTACTGCATGACAGCAAAAAGTAGCACGACGAAGAAGCTCCCGAGACCAAATATACGCTTGGCCATAGCTGGTGATATGATATTGTCCGTTTGCTTGCGAGGCTTGCTCTTCATGACTCTAGTACTAGGTGGTAGTGAGGCGAGAGCTAGCGCTGCAAAGGTGTCCATGATCAGGTTGACCCAAAGCATCTGTGTCACTGTCAGAGGGCTTTCGGTATCTAGGAATGCACCTATCAGCACAATGATACAGGCTGCGACATTGATCGTCATCTGGAAGAGTATGAAGCGCTGGATGTTGAGATACAGAGAGCGCCCCCACATTACCGCTTTGGAGATAGAGGCAAAGGAGTTGTCAAGGATTGTGATATCACTTGCCTCCTTAGCTACAGAGGTGCCGTCTCCCATAGAGAGACCTACGTGAGCACGATTGAGGGCGGGAGCATCGTTGGTCCCATCTCCAGTGACAGCGACTACCTCTCCTTGCTCCTGCAAGAGTCTTACGAGGCGCTCCTTATCCATAGGGCGTGCACGGCTCACGATACGTACATCTTGTACACGGGAGGCAAGCTCCTCGTCACTCATCTGAGCGAACTCAGCTCCTGCGATGATGTTTCTCTCGGTACAAGAGTCGTCCCACAGCCCTATCTGACGTCCTATCTCTTTAGCGGTGCCAGAGGTGTCTCCAGTGACAATCTTCACCTGGATGCCAGCATCTGTACAGCTTTGGATGGCTGCGGGGACTTCGGGACGGATTGGATCGCTAATGCCTACGACACCGATAAAGGTGAGCGTATCGACAGATAGCTTGTTGTCTACAAATGGGGTGGCTCCATTAAGAGGTGCGTAAGCAAACCCTATGGTGCGCATAGCACGAGACTGATAGCTTAGCAGTTGATCTTCGTAGTAGCTACGAGTAGCTGTGCTGAGAGAGCAGTGCTGCATCACGATCTCTGGAGCCCCCTTGATCAATAGATGATCTACTCCATCGATCTGGATGACTGATGCCATATACTTGCGCTCAGTGGAGAAGGGTAGCTGAGATACCAGAGGGTAGTCCTGACGTAGCTCTTTGTAGTCTACCCCTTGCTGATGTAGCCATAGGAGTAGTGCACCCTCTGTAGGATTGCCTAGTACGGAGGGGTGCTCGCTGTCATGCTGATCAAGGTGTGCCGTAGAGTTGACAGCCATAGAGAGGTGGACTAGTTGGGGGAATATACCCTCTACAAAGGAGGTGCCTGTGACGGTCATTCTATTTTGAGTCAGGGTGCCAGTCTTGTCGGTGCATATTACCGTTGCTGCGCCCATAGTCTCACAGGCATGCATGCGCCGTACGAGGTTGTTGGTCTTCATCATACTACGCATGCTGTAGGCTAGACTGAGGGTCACACTCATAGGTAGCCCCTCTGGAACTGCAACGACAATCACCGTGACAGCTATCATTACTTTCTGAAGGAAGTAGCTCAGCGTATGTGCCCAGTCTGCATTGCTAAAGCCTCCCTGCATTGCGTATATGATAGCAGACCCAACGAGGATGAGAATGGCAATCGCATAGCTAACCTTAGTAATCAGATCTGCCAGGCCATCTAGCTGGTTATTGAGGGGAGTCTTGACGCTATTGTCCATTTGAGCACCCTCGTAGACACGGCCATACTCTGTCGCATCTCCGACCTTGTCGATCCTAAATAGACAGTGCCCATCTAGGACAGACGTCCCACGGCATATGTAGTTCGTCGGATATGTAGCCTCGCTGTCAAACTCTTCGGGATTTGTACTCTTCTCTATATGTGGCTCACCTGTCAGTGAAGACTCGTCCATCTGTAGGGAGATGCACTCGATAAGGGTTCCATCTGCTGGAACCTCCTCGCCCGTCTCTAGTAAGACGACGTCTCCTACGACAAGCTCTTTCTTGAGGATTTGGGAGATTTGACCATCGCGATAGACCTTATAGAGGATATCTTCATTCACCTGATTGAGTATCTCAAACTCCTTCTCACTCTGTAGCTCGAAGTAAAAGGCGACACCCGTAGCGAGTAGTACGGCCAGCAAGACGCCTGCAGGCTCTAGAAAGAGGGCTAGACTACGCTCGCCTATTACGAAGTACTCATAGCAAGAGACACCTAGCGATAGAAACATCGCTACAAGCAGAATGATGATGATGGGATCTTCAAACTTCTCGAGAAACTTCTTCCAGAGAGACTCTTTCTTGGGTGGGGTCAACTCATTGGAGCCGTACTTTTGGCGACTCTTTGCTACCTCGGCAGAGGTGAGACCGAGGTTAGAGCTGTGTGATGCTGGGGTAGTAGACATACGTATTATATGATTGCTTGATTAGATGCAGAGGAGTGGCTACAGGAGTGGGGCTAAGGTGCTATCCAAAGGTCAAAACATCTCCTTAGCACTACTTGGTACTGTCGTAAAGTTTCCCTCTTCTTGAGTAGATAGTTCGTAGGAGAGTATCTTGTCTTTTAGTCGCGCAGGCTTGCCATCTTTAGAAAAGGTCTCACCCCTAGTGAAGCCTCCGATGATGGTATCTGACATAGCCTTGTCAGGAGACCAATCATTGCCACAGTAGAAGAAGGTCTGGTAGACGCGCCCATTGGGGAGCTGTATTGAGGCCGATTGATCTCGTCTGACGTAGATGTGTCCTGCCACGCGCCCACTGGGATTGTCATATCTGACGATGACGACCACGTCTGATTGGTGAGGAGCTTTAACCTTTATCGTGGCGTGTGGCTCGTCGCTAAGGTACGTTTGATTCTTGCCATACTGGGCTTCATAAGGGAGGGCACCATTGTCTAGTGAGTTAGACTCACTCAGCTCTTCTATAGGTAGACCCTCATCGCTCCCCTCCATGAGTTGCTCCGATCTAGCCTTGTCGCCTAGTGAGCTGTTATTGTCGTACTGTGTGACTCTCCTTTTGCTACAAGATGGTAGCACAGCCATCGCAAAGCTACACAACACCATCCCGAGTATTAGCGTGGATTGCCTCAGAGTCGCTAGCATCCTAGAGCACAGCTTCTGGTTAAAAACGACAAGGGACAACCCACTCCTGAAGAGAGGCTGCCCCTGGATTGCTGTACAATCGCTTGGCCACTGATTGTAATATGTGCTACACCTATGCTGTCTATATAGACTGCTATCATAGGAGCTAGATGAAGAGGATACTCCTATGAAACTCTGACTGTTAACGGAAGTTAATTTGTGGGGGGGGGTAAACATATTGTAGCGTTTCTCGTTGTATTGCAAAGGTACATCATTGAGACGAAACATACAAGTGCTAATTGAACCCGAAAATTGGACTACACATCTCATCAAACGGCATCAATAATCTCCTGAAATGTAGGGACCCTTTTGCGATCCCAAAAGGACTCTTCTTCCGCCGAAATACTTGTATCGGACAGCATACTTCCCGACTACTTGATTGCGACCAATTTACAGTTTCCTCCGTATGAAACTCTGGTTTCCTCCGTATGAAACTCTGGTTTCTTCCGTA
>NZ_ACLR01000184.1 GCF_000174775.1 Porphyromonas uenonis 60-3 | reverse complement strand
TGTGTACGAGGATCTCGTAAGCTGTAGCCTATCAAGACTAACAGCGTCGCCATCCCCGATCACATGACTAGACGACTATGGATATACGACTACCTTATCTCACACCCACCAGTCTCTCCAAGGCTCTAGAGGCAGCCTCTCGAGCAAGACAATCTACACATCACCAAGAGATGATGCAGCACCTCCTCGAGCTAGCGCAGAGCGGGGTGTAGCTACTTCTATCCTAAGGGGATACAACAAAGTCTCTCCTAAGCATTCTAGCCTGCAACCACTGCGGGCTAGATGCTATACTCCTTGAGGCAAGAGACACATAAAGCGAGCCGTCTAGTACTCAGAGACTAGACAGCTCGCTTCTCTTATTGCGTCTTAGAGCAGTGCTCCCAAGAACTAACTTCTAATCTCTATCTTCTAATCTCTATCTTCTAATTTCTATTATACCCTAAGGGACATGTATACGTATCGGAGAGTTTTTAGTATCTTTGTGGGACTTGAAATTAAGATCGCAACCAGTAAATATGAAGAGAACTTGTAAGTTTACACTTGAT
>NZ_ACLR01000185.1 GCF_000174775.1 Porphyromonas uenonis 60-3 | reverse complement strand
TCGACACCATGAGTCAGGATATGATCCAGGTGCTACGCGCTCGCTACGGCAAGTAAGCATCCGCACAGATCCCCAGAGACTGACACAGTCTCATCCACATGCGCCACTCTTGAGTTCGCTCAGGGGTGGCGCTTTTCATTTGTGACTCTCGAGGAAGGCTCCGCAAGTGCGTACGCATGGCCACCTTCCGTGTGGAGACGAAAGCTTTTGTAAAAGCGCCCAAAAACGGTTCCTCCCTTGGAACTTTTCAGTTCCAACGTAGGAACTTCTCGGTTCCTAGGGAGGGATTTCTGTTTTCCTAGGCATGAAACTCTAGTTTCTTCGGCATGAAACACTAGTTTCTTCGGCATGAAACACTAGTTTCTTCGGTAAGAAACTCCAGTTTCTCCCGATGAAACCAAGTCACGGAGCCTATAGTTACCGATCTTCACGGAGAAATTGCCACATAGCTAGCGAGAAAACGAACGTTTCCCACGGAGCCGAGAAATGAAAGTTCGGAAGAATGAAATGAAAGTTCGGAAGAACGAAATCAAAGTTCGGAAGAATTTGTTCGCTTCTCCGTGGAGATACCCGATTT
>NZ_ACLR01000186.1 GCF_000174775.1 Porphyromonas uenonis 60-3 | reverse complement strand
TCCGTGGGAAACGTCGTTTTCTCGCTAGCTATGTGGCAATTTCTCCGTGAAGATCGGTAACTATAGGCTCCGTGACTTGGTTTCATCGGGAGAAACTGGAGTTTCTTACCGAAGAAACTAGTGTTTCATGCCGAAGAAACTAGTGTTTCATGCCGAAGAAACTAGAGTTTCATGCCTAGGAAAACAGAAATCCCTCCCTAGGAACCGAGAAGTTCCTACGTTGGAACTGAAAAGTTCCAAGGGAGGAACCGTTTTGGGCGCTTTTACAAAAGCTTTCGTCTCCACACGGAAGGTGGCCATGCGTACGCACTTGCGGAGCCTTCCTCGAGAGTCACAAATGAAAAGCGCCACCCCTGAGCGAACTCAAGAGTGGCGCATGTGGATGAGACTGTGTCAGTCTCTGGGGATCTGTGCGGATGCTTACTTGCCGTAGCGAGCGCGTAGCACCTGGATCATATCCTGACTCATGGTGTCGAGGTCGTAGTGTGGTTGCCAGTCCCACTCACGACGAGCGCAGCTGTCGTCGAGCGAGTTAGGCCACGACTCAGCGAT
>NZ_ACLR01000187.1 GCF_000174775.1 Porphyromonas uenonis 60-3 | reverse complement strand
GGTCGTCTGGGGTGGACGCTTGCGCTTGCGACTTCTCAGCAGCATGTCGTTGGCTCCTAACACTTTGTAAAGCCAGTCTCGACCTACTTGAAAGGTTCCTTTGAAGTACTTGTTGGTACACTCCTGGAGGGTGTCTACGCCTGCCCTGGGGAGCCAACTGCGCACATACTGGCAATAGTGTAGGACGGAGGCTACTTTGACATCTTCGTCTTGCTCGGTGAAGGTGTGCTTGTAGTAGCCTTTGCGGCTGACTTCTAGCTGCTGACAAAGGTAGGTTATGGAGAGCTTTTGATCTCTCACTTGGCTTCAAGCTGTCTCACGGCTACAAATCGGTCTTTTTTTTTAGATCAATGTGGTAGCGATTCAAGACCACTTCGAGTAGTGTTTTGTTGACCAAGGCCTTGCTCTCAGCTGGAAGAGGGCTGCTTTGAGGCGAGCGTTTTCCGCTTGAGTTCTGCGTATCTGGATCTACGTCTTTGTTCTTGTTTGTCTTGCTCATAGTGCTTTGGTTGGGTAACTCTACACCAAAGGTACGCAACCAATTTCGAATGGTGCGTGTGGTGATGCCGTAGCGCTGGCTGGTGGTGGCGATGCTCTCGCCTGTGGCTAGGAGGTCATCGATGACTCTCCACTTGAAATCTAGGGGATATCCCTTTCGTCCTCGGTTACTTTTTTCTTGTTTCTATTGTTTG
>NZ_ACLR01000188.1 GCF_000174775.1 Porphyromonas uenonis 60-3 | reverse complement strand
CCCAAAGCAGGTGAAAAGTCAAAAGGTTTATTTGCTTTCAGACAACACTCAAGTAGCTGATGTCGAGCAAAGTACTGCTAAGCCTCTTAGCTCTTCTTCCACCACTCAGGAGGAAAAAGCAAAAGGTTTTGCCTCTTTCCCCCCTTCGTCCCCCTTTTCTCTTTCCCCTGTAACCCCTAACTCTATACCCCCTATAATCCCCCAATCTCGTCATCTTCGCTTCGCTCAGATGACCCAGCTCCAGCCCCGTGCGCGTGAGGCAAAATTTTTGGGAGCCTATGATGGGCAATTAAGCCTGACGGACGTATCACCCCATAAAGGCTTAAGGGAGCAGGAGGCTCTCGCCTTCGTAGATTACTTCAATAGCAAGCTAGCAACAAAGCAAGCTAACATACCAGCGTTGCGCTCTCTGCAAGGAAGTCGTCTAGCTGAACTAAATGCCCGCCTTCGAGAGTATGGCGCAGATGCCCTGCTGGAGGCTGTTGACAATCTCGTGTCAAGCGAGATGCTCAATGGTCAGAATGC
>NZ_ACLR01000189.1 GCF_000174775.1 Porphyromonas uenonis 60-3 | reverse complement strand
CTTATAGCCGCATCATCACAGGCTTTGACCTGCAGCCCACGCTCTCCACAGAGGGCCCCTACAACGCACTAAAACAGACCGTTGACTTCTACCAGAAGCATGGCTTTGACCTCAAAGGACTCATCTTCCATAGCGACCGAGGCTGTCAATACGTCTCCAAGCAGATGACCGACTACGAGGCCAGCCTAGGCATCGTAACCAGCGTTACCCAGACCGGCAACCCTCTCCACAACGCTATGGCTGAGCGACTTAACGGAATCATCAAGAACGACTGGCTCTACAACTTCGAGGATAAGCCCATAGATCAAGTTCGGGAGATCCTCTCGCAAACGATTGCTCTCTATAACACAGCGCGTCCTCATCGAGCCCTCAACAAGAAGACTCCGATGCAGATGCGCATACCAGATTACCCCAACCCTCTAACCACACAACCCTCTAAGAAACAGACATCTAAGAACAATTCCCCAACAGCTCCGAGCCTCAAAACTCCGAGTCCATGCCGCCTAAC
>NZ_ACLR01000190.1 GCF_000174775.1 Porphyromonas uenonis 60-3 | reverse complement strand
CACTGGCTTATCCCCCTGTATCACCACCGTTTTGACCTATACATTCGCGTTGGCTCACTTTTAACACTTCAAAGCTTTTCAAACCCTTATATGTCTCTCTATACCTAGAAAAGACCTTTAACTCACCCACCATTTTGACCTATAAGTCTATAATAATAAGGGAGCGAAAGAGATTCTCTTTCGCTCCCTTATTTAAGGAAGATCTACGGGTCAATACATATAACCGATGGACAGAAAGACGGTATGAGACTGACCATAAGGGGTCACATTCTTGTAGTTGTCAGCTGCCATCTCATCTGCATCCTTGATGGGGAAGCCATACTTGTATCCGGCACCGAAGAAGAGCATATTCCCATACTTCAAGGGGATGCCAAAGTCGCACCTTACGAGCGGTCCAGCACTGATCAGGCTGTAGTCGGAGTGAAGGTCACCGGTAACACATCCACTCAGGGAAGGAATGACATATACAGACTTTAGGTCAAGCGGCACCTGCAGACCCGCAAAAGCATTGAAGCTAAAAAGGGTCACTCGCTTGATGAACTCCTGAGGTACCTCCACTTCCTTGCGATCTTTCAACAAGAAGCTCGGATCCTCCGTTATCAGTGCCATATCATCCACGAGGCAGGGCTGATTGAACCCTACAGACCCGCCATAAGTGAA
>NZ_ACLR01000191.1 GCF_000174775.1 Porphyromonas uenonis 60-3 | reverse complement strand
CGCTTACAGCCTTCGGGGTGAGCGAAGCCGAGGCGGGGCAGTTTGCCCTGATCGTGCATGCCGTACAGACCTTGTGGACTATATCCGTGGGAGTCATCGCTATCCTGCTCCTGCCGATCATCAATCGAAGGTACAAGCGCGAGAAAGAGTATACTGTAAAAGGGTAGTCGCAGAAAGCGTATCAACCCACGGCCTAATGAAGAAAGCCAACATCTAGCACCCTTAATATGAAGCGAATCTTCTTACTCCTAACCTTACTCCTCAATAGCCTTCTGACGCTCTCCGCTCAGACTTACATCTACAGTGGTGATAAGCGCTACGACTACGATTCACGAGTCATCGCCACGTGGGACGGCTCTCGCCTCTACAGCGGTGACAAGCGCTACGACTACGACTCACGAGTCCTTGCCACGTGGGACGGCACTCGCCTCTACAGCGGTGATAAGCGCTACGACTACGACTCACGAGTCATCGCCACGTGGGATGGCACTCGCCTCTACAGCGGTGACAAGCGCTACGACTACGACTCGCGAGTCCTTGCCACGTGGGACGGCACCCGCCTCTACAGCGGTGATA
>NZ_ACLR01000192.1 GCF_000174775.1 Porphyromonas uenonis 60-3 | reverse complement strand
GCTTCTTCCGAAGTTTCATTTCATTCTTCCGAAGTTTCATTTCCCGGCTCCGTGGAAAAAGTTCGTTTCCTCACTGGATATTTGCGATTTCCTCCATAGAGGCGTAGAGGAACTCATCGTATATCATGCGTCAACTCTGGGCAAGCGGGACTGTCATTTTATATCTTATCAAGAAATAACCATCTTGTAGAGGCTCTTGTCGATATTTAGGCCCTTGGCACCAACAATACACTATACATCAACACATTAGATATGATGTCATGTCCGAAAATGACAAGTGCGCCATGTAATCCTGTCCGAATATGACAAGTTTTTGTCCGCAATTGATAAGATATTTAACACCGCTGAAGTCTAATTTTGCAACAGAAACCTAGGAGACAGATCAACTACCTCGATCACGAGATGAACATTAGGTACAGGAGATGCCTCCCTTCCAGATTAGTCATGAACCCGTTATTGCAAACCGTATGAAAAATAGACTTATCTCTCTCCTTATCTCCCTGCTGGCCACCATAACATGGTGCACGGCGCAGGATGTTGGGATCAAGACCAATTTCCTCTACTGGGGGACTGCTACACCCAATCTTGGCATTGAGGTCCGGGTCGCACCACGCTGGACCATCGATCTATCGGGTGGGTACAACTTCATCAATCCGATCAATAAGGAGACAGGCTTGAAATGGATGCACTTCTCCGTCCTACCTGAGGCTCGTTACTACCTCTGCGAGGCGTTCAATGGCCATTTCTTCGGTCTTCATGGTCTCGTCGGTTTTTACAATGTCAATAGACTCAACGTCCCCATAGGTCGTCTCAAGCGCCTCAAAGATTACCGCCTGCAGGGGTGGGGATATGGTGTCGGTATCACCTACGGATATGAGTGGGTACTTGCTAAGCACTGGAATCTGGAAGCCTCTATCAGTGCGGGCTACGCACTCTTTGACTACACAAGGTACAATTGTGAGCACTGTGGTAAGGTGGTCGCCAAAGAGAAGAAGAACTACTTCGGCCCGACCAAAGCAACGCTTTCACTGATTTACCTCTTCTAGATTACATCACACGATAATATAAGCAGAGAAGATATGAGACACACTATATGTAATATGTCACTCGCCTGGATGGCTCTCCTGATGCTATGCTCCCTGTCGACGCTATCCGCACAGCGCCAGGAGATGAATCCCCTACAGGGGATCAAGAGTACCTCGCAGACCGTCGTGACAAGACATGGAGACAAGGCTTTGGTAGACTTCACACTCGACCTGACCGAGATGACTCGTCTCAACAGTAACACGGTCCTAGAGGTCACCCCTGTCCTGCAGTCCAATGCTGACTCTAATCAGCTCGCATTGCCTCCTATACTTATCTCAGGACGCACTCGGGCTATCATGCTCCGACGCAAAAGCATCGAGGCAGACATCATACGCAGCAAGCACCGGGAGCAGAGCTATCAGTACACGATAGAGGTACCTTTTGCGCTATGGATGAAAGACGCCTCTTGTCTACTCCGTGCTAAGAGCTCCGGATGTGCTGAGTGCGACCTAGGCGACTATACCGCTTCACTGACACCTAATGCGCTCGCTCCGCTCTATCAGCCTACTTATCGCTATGCGATGCTCGTACCTGAGGGTGAGGAGACCAAGCGTCGTGAGGAGAGCCTCACGGCCATGATTACCTTCCCAGTCAATAAGACGAATCTGAATCTGAACCTCGGTAATAACCGCGCTGAGGTCAAGCGTATAGACAACAAGCTCCAGGAGCTCACCACCAATAGCGCTCTCACTGTCGATGCACTCTCATTGACTGGATACGCTTCGCCAGAGGGTAGTGCTGACCTCAACCAGAGACTCTCTGAGGGTCGTGTCGAGAGCATAGCTGCTTACCTCGTACGCACCTATCCACGCTTCAAGAATCACTACACTTCACGCGCTATGGGTGCCGACTGGGACGGACTACGAGCCGCCATCGAGGAGAGCAGCGTTGACTATAAGGAGCAGATCCTCCAGATACTCCAGGAGCGACCCGCCAGCGAGCGCACCGCAGCCCTACGTGCTATAGACAATGGCAAGACCTATGCCCACCTGCTACAGACGTACTACCCGCCACTACGTCGCACCGTCATCACCTTCTCCTTTGTCGTCAAGGGCTTTGACCTAACCGAGGCCAAGGAGGTAATCAAGAAGCACCCGACACACCTCAGCCTAGCCGAGGTCAATCTGGTGGCCAATAGTTACCCCGCCGGCAGTGCTGAGCGGTACGAGACCTGGGCGATCGCTGCAGACGCTTTCCCCAATGCTGTCGAGCCTGCGACCAATGCGGCGATCATGGACTTTGAGGCAGGTCGCTATGCGCAGGCCGTCAAGCTACTAGAGCGATACAAGAAGAATACGAAGCTCTACACCATCCTGGGCATCGCCTACGCCTATAATGGGCAGTACGATGATGCTCGTACCTACCTAACCAAGGCTGCACAGCTCGGTCTGCCCGATGCTCAGTACAACCTCGATGAGTTCCTACACTATATGCAGGACAACTTCTAAGCAGATAATCAAACTAAATATTCACCACTAATCAAATCAACTATTATGAAAAGTAAGCTTTTCCTACTGAGCCTCGTGGCTCTCACGCTCGCTTTCACAGCGTGCAACAAAAAGGACGATGTCAAGTCCGAGACAGACGCTACCATCAGCGTTGCTATCAAGTCTGCCGACCTCAGAGCTTATGAGGATGGCGCAGGCACTGCCGATATGCAGGTTAAGACCCTAGCCGTCATGGTCTACGAAGGTCAGGCACAGGTTGCCTACAAGGAGGCTGCCACGGCTGGTGATCTCGAGGTCAAGGATATCGAGACCACCGCTGGTACCAAGACGCTACTCGTTGTTGCTAACTTCGAGGGGACTGATTTCCAGGGCAAGTCTCTAAATGATGCTCTCGCTATGACCCATGAGCTAGGTGCTGACGATCAAGATCCAGCTAAGGGCAAGCACATGCTCACCTCTGACGCTACTCCGGTAACGCTCAAGAAGGGCAAGAACTTCTACGGCTATGCAGATGGTGACGGCAATCACATCTCTAATGATCCTATGCAGCTCAAGCACATCCACGCTGGTATGTCTTTTACCAGTGTAAAGGTTGACTTCGCAACTCAGTACAAGGATCTCTACAATGTCAAGTTTGACAAGGGCGCTATCATGGCACTTATCGCTAAGAAGCAGTCTAACGTCTTCGGCGCATCTCTTGTTAACGCTGATCCTAACTACCTCTATGGTGAGCAGCACTTCGGCCAGGCTGACAACAAGTACACTCCAAAGGCTAACTACAAGGAGATGGCAGAGCTCAAGATGGCTATCACCGAGATCTCTGAGACTATGACGGGCAAGGGCTTCTACGTGCTAGAGAACAACTCCGCAGAGCACCCAACGATCCTCTGCATCAAGGGCGAGCTCACACAGAAAGGTGGCGCAGCTCTAACAGCTGATCAGGCTAAGGAGGCTGTAGCTGCTGGATGGATCGTATCTGAGACAGATCACTCTACTTTCTACCCTGTCCTAGTTAACTGGGAGAAGGACGGCTACACATTCACAGGCACGACTGACAAGAAGGGTATCGTACGCAACAACAAGTACGAGATCTCTCTTACGATCACTGGCCCTGGTACGAACTCTCCTGAGGAGCCAACACAGGAGAAGGCTAACCTCGATGTCATGTGCAAGGTTACTCCTTGGAACATCGTCAAGCAAGAAGTCGTCTGGTAAGACGCTCTCTACAGATAGCTTTAGAGCCACCGGCTAGTTGTGGTGGCTCTAGAGCCGTCTCTATCACAAGTCGGAGAGCCTGCGTCATACGCTTGCTCGGTCATCTTTCCTTGCTTCATAATAATTTGATAGTCAGACACACGATCAGATGTCGTTTGACGGCAGCCTCTCCCACTTGTTACTCTTTACTTTAAGCACCCCATTGAGACACTAATATGAATATCGTACAGAGATGGATCAATAAGACAGCGATCACGGCGTGGACAGTGTCGATGATAGCCCTCTTGTCTGGCTGCATCGCAGAGGATCTCGAGGATTGTCCCCAACCTTTCGAGCTGACCGTACGAGCTGTAGATATCTCCAACAAGGATATAACCTCTGATGGGGATGTAGAGAACGTGGTTCTCTTCACGTTTGATGAGTCTGGCAAGCGCCTTGACAAGATCCTCCTCAACGCTAAGGAGATCAAGGCCCGCAAACCTATTCACATCGAGCACTACGGCCCTAAGTCGCTCACTTTCGTCGCTTGGGGTAATGTAACAACTGCTGATATGGCTCGTCTAGAGTCCGTACAGCGTATCGAGGATGTCCAGATGCCACTACAGCGTGCAGACGGCTTTGGACAGTACCCCACAGACCTATTTTCTGGCCGACTAGACCGAGAGCAAGTCTACGGCAAGCTCGAGCTAGGCAAGCCTGCTACTGTAGACATTTACCGACGCACCTGTCAGGTCAATGTGACAGTCCTAGGCTATGAGCAGTGGCTAAACCGCCAGGGGTATAAGAGACAAGCTTTTGACCCGACAAACTACGCTGCAGCCCAGATACTATTCGGTAAGTCCCTAGACAACTACTCTATAGTTGACACATACGGTGGTAACCCCACGACCTACCGTCTGACGGGCTCTCTAGATAGCTCTACGGGCGACTATCACATAGCACCCTTTAGGGTCTACCCGCCTATCGAGAGCAAGCCATTCCAGCTAGACTTCTACGTCGGCGACAACTGCTTAGAGAGCTTTACCAAGGACTCACGAGGCACGCTCCTACTACCTGAGATAGGCAAGATGCTCAACGTACTCATCGACATGCGATCTGGAGATATATCCGTGCAGGTCGTTGTGACCCCGTGGAATGTCGTACATCAGTTTGTCATCTACTAAAGTCTCATTCACATGCAAAGCTTGAAATCCTATGAAACCATATAGACCTATACTTACAACGCTGCTCGCACTATCGGCACTCCTCTTGACAGTGCTCTCAGGGTGTAAGCGCAGTGAGCTGAGAGAGACTTTAGAGCCTGCCACCGTACAGCTCTCTATTCCGACGATGACCCTGCGCGGGGGAGAGCTCCTCGTAGAGGACTTGCCCGTGCAGACGATCCGTATCCTAGTCTTCAATAAGGCGGGAGGAGCTCTAGATGCACAGCAGAGCTTTAGCTCTCCGACCGATCTCAGCGACTGGCTACGTGTGGAGGCTCACGAAGGAGCTAAGGATATCTACGTCATTGCCAACGAGAGTCCCGCTATGAGCGACGCACTCAATAAGATCGTCTTCAAGCAAGACCTGCTCGGCATGGCTATCCCTGATAAGGACCCCAGCAGTGTGACAGAGCCTCAGCCGATGTTGCTGATCGGTCAGGGTACAGCTACCCTCACGAAAGATCAGAAGAATGAGGTGACAATCGCCTTGGTTCGCTCGAGAGCTAAGATCACGCTCGACTTGAAGCAGGAGACGGCGACCGATGACCAGATCATCATCCGTAGCGTTTCGATCAGTCGCTTGCCTAAGACCAGTATGCTTTTGACACCCGCCTCTTATCACCTGGGCGAGACCTGGATCTACAGCAACGCCGAGAAGGTTACGCTAGTCAACAACGCAACGACAACTTATATCCCAGACAAGACGCTCTACACCTACGAGAGTCTCGATAGCGATACGACAGGCCATGCGCCTATTCTGACCGTTGAGGCTCTCTATAATGGAGTTCCTACAACCTATACGGCCTATGTCAATGATGAGACGAGTGATGCCGACCATCACTACGCACTGCATCGCAATCATCACTACCAGCTAACAGGTACGATCACCAAGATCGGAGCGCACAACGCATTACTGCTGAAGACGGAAGTCTTGCCCTGGGATGTAGAGACGAGTGAGAAGAAGCTCGAGGTGCCTAAGATCGTGAGCATCACTCCTTCTCCTACGGAGACCTACTACGTGACCGACACAGAGGCTGCCGAGTTCAAGGTCAAGATAAGCTCCAGCAGCGACCCCTCTAAGTGGCGCGCCACACTGACCAATGCTCTTGACTTCCGCTTTGACATCACAGGGGGCGCCGTACGAGAGGGATTAGCCGATGGCACTACCGAGTACACCATTCGGGTGATCGCTACGAAGCCCGCAGGCGTTAACCTGCGCTGCACGCAGCTACTCTTCACCTCGGAGTATCTAGACCTAGTAGGGGCAGGGATGCCTAAGGAGGGTATCAAGATCTGTCAGAAGCATGCTTAGCAAACCATTAGAAGCATCATAGATTATGAATAGACTAATAGATATTTCTACCCGCTTAGTGGGATATGCCTTGATACTGCTGATGGTATCAGGTTGTATAGCGGAGAGACCCGTGGCATGTCCTGATGACGACTCCTCAGCGCAGCTATCATTACGACTAGCCGTACAGGATATACGTTCTCTTCGTGCTACAGAGCCAGGGGTTGAAGCTCTTAATGAGAACAAGATTGAGAGCTTACAGATCCTCTTTTACAGTTCAGGTGCACTCTACTGGTCAGTCTCTCCAGCGCCCTCCACGGATGGCAACTATAGTATACCGATCCCAGAAGATAAGCAGGGAGGCTTCGATGGCAACTCTACGTATGACATCTATGTCGTGACCAACCTGACCTTCACAGCTCCACCGCAAGAGAGCGATCTAGCGAAGATCCCGGTTAGCGAGTCGGTAGCTAAGCTGCCTAACGATAAGTTTGTCATGCAGGGCAAGACTTCCAAGCAGATCGACCTAAAGACCCCTGAGGGCAAGCAGCTCGGTGCCGTTGAGCTACGTCGTGTCGCCAGCAAGCTACGCATCACGCCTACCGTAGATATCACAGGATATGCAGTGACTGGCGACATACAGGTCAAGTTCGTCGGAGCTACAGATCGTGGATATCTTACGGCTGAAGAGTCAGCTGACGGAGCTACACCCATCAGTTATGACTATCGAGCTACTCAGGATCAGCAGCCACAGCTCTTCTACTCTTACTATAGTAATTGGAGTAGCGATCCCGACCAGGCTCCCTACTACCTCCTCACCGTGCCACTCAAGAAGGAGGGCGAGATGACAGTTGTCAACAACTACTATCGCGTAGCCCTGACGCCTGCGGAGCCGCACTTTACGGCCAATAAGCTCTACGACCTGAAGCTCGGCATCCACAAGCTGGGCTCCACAACTCCCGAAGAGCCTGTGGCGATCACGGGCACGCTCTCTATCCTCCCCTGGGCTCTCTGTGATGATCAGTATGATCTCCCAGCAGCTAACTATCTAGAGGTGTCAGAGAAAGAGGCTCATATCTACAATGTGGAGACTCATACCATATCTTATGAGTCCTCTAAAAAGCCAGTCACGCCCCAGATCGTGGAGGTTAGCTTCAGCTATGTCAATGGAGCTACGGGAAAGGCAATAACAAAAGCTATCCCCACCTCCAGTGATCAGTACCCGACGGTTACCGTGGTGGGCAATCAGATCAAGATCCAGTCTAAGCTACCGATCAACAACATTCCCAAGAAGATCCGCATTAAGGTCAGCAATGGCATCGCAGAGCTAGATAAAGAGGTCACGGTATATCAGTATCCATCCCTCTTTATTACCCACACGATGGGCACGAAGTCTTCGCTCAGACCTGACGGGACCTTAGCACATAACGGACTAAACAACAAAGCCATCTACCGTATCACCGTACAGAACCCACCCGAAGGTATGATCCTAGGCTTCCCGCCGAGAGAGACGACAGACTTCTGGCCAGGATACTGGAATGGTAGTCGCTGGGTGCTAACAGGAGGAAATAAGATCTCTAAGCTTACCACAAAGCGTGACGCTGAAACCGCTCAGATGGTCTCTCCCAGCTTTGAGCTAGCCTCTCAGCTTGGAGCCACAGAAAAGTGGTCCTACCTAGAGTATGGTTGGACTCAAGATTACTCAGGGTGGAATCTATCTTGGACTAGGACTAACAAGATAGGAGCTTTTGATGAGACCGCTCTATGCGACTGTGCTCTCTATACGGAGACGCGTATAGTCAATGGCCAGGAGGTAACCCTCGGTGATTGGCGACTACCGACAGAGGCTGAGATCAGACTGATAGATCAGCTACAGAACGACCCCAATAGTGCAGTCAAATCCATTATGACGGGTAGATACTACTGGAGTGCTAAGAGCGATGCAGCAATAGAGTTGCAAGGTGGTAGCAGCGGCTCCACTAGAGAAGCATTCACCCGTTGTATACGCGACGTCAAGGAGCCGACGATTCAGTCACATGTACCGTACAGATTAGACCGATAGAAAGTTATGACTAGAACGAAGATATTTCTATACTTCCTCCTGCTGGTAGCCTTTATGGCGCTATCTGCGTGCCAGCAGGAGCAGCGTACAGCTCCTGTAGATCAGGATGGAGAGCGGGTCACTGTATCCCTCTCGGTAGATGTACCATGCTATGCCCCCATGCGTGCTATGCAAGAGGGCATCGATGAGAACAAGATCGACCGGCTAGAGCTACTCGTCTTCAACGAGGCGGGACTGATGGCTGACTATGCACTCGCTACGAATCTAACCAAGGTTGGCGACAATCAGTACACCTTCACTGCCCAGCTGAAGCCACAGACGGAGCCGTGCGTCATCCACTTTGTTGCCAACCGCAACTACGGGGGTAGCGACTCGGGTCGGCAGTATCTAGGACGTAAGGAGAGCGATGTACTCCTCTCAGACCTCGTGACTATGGCGGAGGTCAGCCAAAAGAAGAGCATCCCGATGTGGGCTCGCAAGAGTTACTCTGAGGTAAAGGAGAATAGCAACCTAGGCGAGATCAAGCTCCTACGCTCTATGGCCAAGTTTACGCTAGAGAGCCACACCACTAAGCTCGCTGATGTCTCCTACACACTATGTAATAGCTACGACTGTGGCACCGTGGCTCCCTTCAAGCGAGCCGAGCTTCCAGACCTAAACGAAGCTTTTAGCGTAGACAACCGTGTGCCGACCGTGCCGAGAGAGACCTTTCTAGACAATGGAGATGCAGGCCTCGGCTGGTACGCAAGTGGGGCTTCTATTTACGGCTTCGAGCGAAGGAACAAGGTGGCAAAGCCTATCTCCTGCCTCGTCATACGAGCTAAGTATGACGGAGCTACAGACTACTCTTACTACAAGCTCGACTTCGTCAAGAGTGCTAATCGTCTAGAGCGTTACGACCTCATCCGCAACTACTGGTACAAGATGACCATTCAGGACGCCTTAGCTATCGGAGCCTCCACCCTAGACGAGGCACTTGCCGGGCCCGCAGTCAATAACCTCGCACTCTCTGAGGAACTGCAAGCCTACCCCTCGTACTCCGATGGTAAGGGCCGACTAGAAGTCGAGGCGAGCAACTATATTATAACGCATGGAGAGCAGACGCTCACCTTTAAGGCAAATTATTACCCCGAGGGCAGTGCCACAGCTCAAAATGATAAGCTCCAGATCGTTGCCGTGCGCAATGCTACTGACTACAACGCCATAAAGGGTAAGGGTGATGTCTCAATCGATAATACCACAGGACAGATTACAGCAACGCTCCAACCGGCTTTGATTGAAACGAGTCGTATCTCCGACATTATCGTAGGTGTAACGGGTGACCCCGACTTGATGCGCATCGTACGTGTAGAGGTGAGAAAACCTTATAACTATGAGCTCTTTCAGGTGAATGGGCAGCCTGCGGTTGGCAATGCGGTTACGGCTAACGTCCATGGGCAGAAGGGTGCACTCTCTTTCGTTATAACCCTGCCAGAAGACTTTAGGGCGCAACAGCTACCGATGCGCCTGCGCTTCTTTACGGAGCACTTCTATCCAGATGTAACAACGGAGGATGGCCGTATGGGCAAGTTCTCCTTCGGCCTTGCCAAGGATGGTGCAAATCCAGTGGGTCGTCCCTGCTACACGACCATCATCACCAAGCTGCCGACAGACCGGACACTCAGGTGCACCTTTCTCTCGAACAAGAGCACCTGTGCCGAGACCATTGAGGTGGTATCGGTCGAGAATCTCTTTGACACACAGCGTGTCATCGTCAAGGCCAACTAAGTACTTAAGAGGGGGGCTCTACTACTTAGTTGAGCTAGTGAGGCTGTTACTCCTTGTGGAGTGGCAGCCTCATATTGTTAAGTTGAGGACCAAGGAATATATAAGCTGAGCGTCGCTACGCAGCGCCACAGCCCGACTCTAGTCACTCCACCAGTCGCGTTGATTCGGATATCCTCCCGAGGAAATCGAGAAGCGCCAGGGAGCAAATGAAAATTCCCCACGGAACCGGGAAATAAAAGTTCGGAAGAATGAAATGAAACTTCGGAAGAAAGATTTCGAAGTTCCGAAGAATTTTTCCATTCCTCCGTGGATAATCAACAATCTCCACCGAGGAATTCTTCGATTTCCTTGATAGTCCCGTCGATGAACCCTTTCGATACCATGCGTCCACTCTGAAGAAGAGGAGAAGGAGGGGCTTTTTTGGTATCTTTGTGGCGTGCGGCTGGTTAGTCGCACGATACTCTTTAGTTAACTACTGCTTCTTATGTACCGAGTGAATGTCTCTTTCTTTCTCAAAGCTCAGGAGTATGCGCTCCTTGACGAGTTCCTACGCACTAGGCTGGTGCCACTACTCCGTGACGATGAGGGCGTGGCGCAGGTAGATCTCCTAGAGGTGATGGCGCAGGCGCCTGTCGTGGAGATGGCGCAGCCGATGGACGATATGGTTCTAGCTCTGCTCATCTCTCTAGAGCAGGAGCGAGATCTAGAGCACTATCTCTCTGAGGTACTGGGCGAACGTTTGGAGCTGCTGGGCAAGACCTTCGGCGAGCGCGTCCTATACCATGTCACACCGATGAGAGAGATCGCACTATGAGCAAGTCACGTGGCGAGCGCATACTGATAGGCATTGATCCTGGCACCATCGTGATGGGCTACGGGCTGCTTTCTGTGCGGGGGCAGCATGCCGAGATGCTCACCATGGGGGTGATCGAGCTGAGCCGTTACGAGGACCACTACACCCGTCTGGGACGCATCTACAAGCGTGTGGCGGGGCTGATCGATGAGTTCCTACCTGACGAGATGGCTCTGGAGGCACCGTTCTATGGTAAGAATGTGCAGTCGATGCTCAAGCTGGGGCGGGCGCAGGGAGTCGCTATGGCGGCGGCCCTGAGCCGAGATATACCCATCGCAGAGTATGTGCCGATGCGTGTCAAGCAGGCGATCACGGGTACGGGGCAAGCTTCCAAAGAGCAGGTGGCGACAATGCTCCAGCGGGTGCTACGCATTCCCGCCGAACTGATGCCCGAGAAGCTTGATGCGACCGATGGCTTGGCGGTCGCCTACTGTCACTTCCTGCAAACCTCCAATGCGGTGGCTACGTCCAACGAGAGTGCCAAGAGCTGGAAGGAGTTTATCAAAGCCAACCCCAACAAAGTGCACGGACTCTAAGCGAAACCAAACCATGACACTAGGAACTATGACCTCAACCCGCAAACTACTCACACTCCTCTGCTGCTACCTCTGTGGCGTACTGCTTCTATCGGCACAACAAGCGACAAAGCAAGTGGCTCCTCTCGGCATTTGGGAGGGCACCCTACAAGTTTCAGGCACGGAGCTACCGCTCCGCTTCAACATCTTCAGAGATAAGCAAGAGACTATCTACTGCACAATGGATAGTCCGTCGCAGATGGCGACAGGTATCGAAGCAACAATCGAGCTTGCCGATGGCATCGTCATCACCATCCCGAACCTATACGTTCGCTACGAGGGCAAGCTCGTGAGTAGCGATACCATCGTAGGGACCTTTGCGCAGGGTGGTATGTCGCTACCGCTCACACTCGTACGGGCCAGCAAGCCCGCCAAGGCTGATCGTCCGCAGACACCACAGCCACCCTACCCCTACGAGACGGAGGAGGTGACCTTTTACAATGGCACGGCACCGCTCCACGGCACGCTCACCTACCCTGTCGGACATCAGGCAGGGAGCCGTGTGGAGCAGGTCGTTCTCTTTGTCTCTGGATCGGGCATACAGGATCGTGATGAGACCCTTGCGGAGCATAAGCCCTTTGCCGTGCTGGCGGACTACTTGGCTCGGCAGGGCGTAGCGACGCTGCGCTACGACGACCGTGGCTATCACGACGATATAGACTCGGTCGGTGTTGCCGAGGCGACCACCGCAACGCTAGCGGACGATGCTGCAGCGGCGATCAACTTCCTACGCAGTCGGAAGATTTTCGACAAGGTGGGCGTGCTGGGGCATAGCGAGGGCGGTACCATCGCCTTCATGCTGGCAGCTCGAGGTATCCCTGACTTCATCATTAGCTTAGCGGGGAGCACGCTGCCTGGCAAGGAGGTTTTACAAGACCAGATGGACCTTGCCCTAACTCGGGCGGAGGTGCCAGAAAAGCTTCGCGCAGAGTATCTACGAGCTGCTGTAGCAACCTTTGACCAAGCGGCTCAGAGCGACTTGCGTGGCGAGGCTTTGGTCACCAAGGTGCTTTCGGAGGGACATTACCAGCTCCCTATTGGGTTGGTTTTGGATCTCAAGAAGGTTGCCGACGGGCTGACCCCTTGGCTGATCTACTTCACACAGTATGATCCAAAGGGGGATATAGCGCAGACGCACTGCCCAGTGCTGGCGCTCAATGGTTCGCTAGACCAACAGGTGCTAGCGGATAAGCATCTGCCCGTCATCGAGCAGAGTCTCCCGACGGGGACACCACGGCAAGTGTGCCAGCTGGAGGGGCTGAACCACCTCTTCCAGCATGCGACGACAGGAGCCGTGAGCGAGTATTATCAGATCAGTGAGACGATCGCTCCCGAGGTACTGGAGCTGATCGCTGAGTGGCTCACCAAACTAACTAAATAAGGAGTAAATCAATGAGTAAGATTAAGATGCCAAAGAGCGGTGAGACGGGGCAGCTCTTGTGGCGATATGACCCCAAGGATAGCTCTCTCACGCTGTCAGGTACGGGAGCTCTGCCCGACTACCCTATTGGGCAGGCCCCATGGTTTGAGTTCAACGATCAGATTGATATGATCGTCCTGAAGGAGGGTGTGACCCGTATCGGTGACTACGCCTTCTATAACTGCACGGAGCTCACAAGCGTTGAGATACCCGAGGGGGTGACCTATATCGGAGAGAGCGCCTTCGCCTGCTGTCAGAGCCTAGAGTCTGTGACGATCCCAGGGAGCGTCACGGAGATTGGCGAGGGGGCTTTTGAGTCTTGTGACAGTATGCTCGCACTAGAGCTTACCTCGGGACTGAAGTGTGTGGGCGCTTTTGCCTTTAGCGAGTGTGTCGCTCTCAGGGAGCTCGTCCTCCCAGACACGGTGGAGCGGATCGGGCGTAGTGCTTTTGCAGGTACTATGGCGCTCCACGAACTGGTCATCCCGGGCAATGTGCAGGAGATCGGGGACAACGCTTTCAATGGTTGCATCCAGCTCAGCAGTCTCACGCTCTCGGAGGGCATTCGGGTGATTGAGGAGATGGCTTTCAGCAATTGTAGTGACCTTACGAAGGTGCTAATCCCCGCCTCGGTAGAGCGTCTAGGCGATGGAGTCTTTGCGGACTGTCTGGCTATGGAGCAGATCTCCGTAGCTCCAGAGAGTGAGCACTACGTCGTGCGGGATGACATCCTATACAGTAAGGATCTGAGTGTCTTGGTACACTACCCTGCGTCTAAAGAGGAGCAGGAGTTTACGATACCTGAGGAGGTGCGTAAGATTGCGGGGCTAGCCTTCGCGAGCAACTACTTTCTAATGGAGGTGATGCTCGGAGATCATCTAGAGGAGGTGGGGTCGTATGCTTTCGCCCGCTGCTCGAGTCTCAGCTTTATGTCTCTGCCTGCACAGACGACTCGTCTTGGGGTTTCCCCCTTCCACGACTGCATCATGCTCCTCGAGATCGAGGTGGATCCGAACAATCCATGCTACTCCTCGATCGACGGCATCCTATATAATAAGGAGCAGACGCAGCTGATCCAGTATCCAGCGGGACTTTATGATGATGATGTCTATAGAATCCCCGACACGGTGCAAGAGATCGCTGAGAATGCTGGCTACGATGCTCAAGACCTTGAGGTCCTAGTGATACCCGAGAGCGTGCGCAAGATCGGAGATATGGCGTTTGCCTTCTGCGATAAGCTCCGCAAGGTGGAGATACGTGTTGCCGACCCCGCACAGGTGGAGGTCGGAATAATGGCTCTATTTAGCGTAGCTGGCACGGCTCGCAAGCTCATTGTGCCAAAGGGAAGTAGCAAGCTCTACAAGAAGAGCGAGAGCTGGCTAGAGTTCACCTCAAACATTGTCGAGGCGAAGGATAAGGGATAGAGATTAGAAGTTAGAGGAGCCCCGCGTCACGAGTTGACTTGCGGGGCTTCTTTTGCGTAACTGTTTTTTGTTGAGTTGATTGCTTTTAGTACCTTTGCCAGCGATCTTGGTTAGTGGAGAGGTGCGCCACTCCACTCTAAGAGGGAATCAGGTGCAAATCCTGAGCAAACCCGTTGCTGTAAAGCTCACCAAAGGCTAATGTGTCATCGACTTGATGAAGCCACTGCCCCGCTAACGTCACTCAGGGGTGGGAAGGATACACCTTAGCGAGCTAAGCCAGAAGACCTGCCACGATCCTTTTTCTATCAGTCTGCAACGTGGACTTTGCAGCACGATACGCTTGGGGCAAGGGGGCGCTCGTACGCTCTCTGGTACTAGATGACTGGGACAGATGCTCCTAGTCCGTGGCTCGTTGAGCCGTAAAGTCGTTGATTCGTAAAGTCTGCCACGCTGTACTGATACAGCATGTTAGTTCCCCTAGACTCTACGATATGAGACCTATCTACTCGCTTGTACTACACAGCCTCGCCTATCTACTCTTCTTAGGTGTGGCGACACTCTCTGCCCAGGAGAGTCGCATTACAGAGGTGGTCGCTTACCACCCAGCTCCCGGACAATTTATGGGGAGCGAAGTGATGGCGAGCAAGGGCGTAACAACTTATCAAGAGCTACTCCAGCAGGCACAGCGCATCCTCGTCCAGGATGGGCGCTTTCTCTCTCTCGGTGGGTGGGGTGGCTACATCATCGTTCGCATCCAGCCCGCATTGGTCAATCAACCTAACCAAGCGGACTTTGCGATACTGGGCAATGCTTTCATCGGTAATGCCGAGCCAGGGATCATCTATGTGAGCCAAGATACTAATGGTAACGGACTGGCGGACGACCCATGGTACCGCATCCGTGGCAGCGAGGACTATCGGAGCAACCTAGACTACGCAATCACCTACTACAAGCCAAAAGACCCATACAACGACCCCGTCGCTTGGAGCGACTCGGAGGGTGACTCGGGACTCATACCGCGCAATAAGTACCACACGACAAATAGCTACTACCCGCTCTGGGAGGGTGACAAAGTAACCTTCTCGGGGGTTCGCCTACCAGACTGTATGAAGCAAGAGCATGAGGGAGGCCTTTGGGAGTCTCAGCCTTACGCTTATGGCTATGCAGACAATCACCCTAACGGTTCCCTGGGTAGCTACATTGATATAGACAGTGCAGTCAATGCTAAGGGTGAACTGGTACAGCTAGATCGCATCGACTTTCTCAAGGTGCAGACGGGCGTCCACCAGCAGACCGATGAGACGGGCGAAGTCTCGACCGAGTTTGCGGGCATCAAGCCCCTCGCCAAAGGAACCAGCATCATTTCCCCCACAGTAGCGACACCAGCCGTGCATCTCTTCTATAGCGACAACCAGCTATATGTCGAGAGCGAAGTGACGGGTACGCTATACCTATATAATATAGACGGGCAACTCGTCTTGACGCACCCGCTCTCTGTGGGTAGCGCGACGGTCGCTCTGCCCGCTATGAGCGATTGCTACGTCGCACTCTTACGCCTAGAGGGCGGAGCCTTTGCGACTTATCGTATATGCAGACAATAACAAACTATACATTCACTCAATTACTATGCAAAGAACAGTAACGACAACGCTCCTACTACTCTGCTGGTTACTCCTGCCACCGATCGTGTGGGGACAAGAGGACAAGACGCTCTTGATGCCCACGTCGATCTATGGCAATAACGAGCATAAAGTGGGAGACACCCCGCTCATCCTCTACGATAGTGGAGGAGCCGATGGCAATGCCCAGGCAAACAAAGCTGGTAAGATCGTCTTCATGCCAGAGCAAGCTGGCAAATGTATCGAGATAGAGATACAGGAGCTTGCCTTAGCCAATCAAGACGAACTTTACATCCTCGAGGGCAGTGCACCTTTCTCTGATTGGCTGACGCCTAACGAGAAATTAGTCATCAGGAAGTTTGCCAAGGCGGATAGACCAACGCTACCCCTTAAGCTTCGCTCTAGTGACAAGTCTGGTAAGCTAACAATCGGTAGCAAGACGAAGGCGAATCCAGGCGCAGGCTTTAAGATCATCGTACGCACGGTCGATCAGCCTGCGATCAAGATTACCTCTATCCTAGAGGACAAGAGCGCTAGCCACGACCCTTACATCGGTGAGCAGTCGCTCATCGTCTCTAACCTCAAGATTACAACCGAGGGACTAGCCAAAGCTCCCAAGCTGACGGCTCTGCACTACAAGCTCAGCAACACAAAGCCGAGCGACATCACGGCGATATACCTCTACGAGGTGAACAGCCGTAAGCCCAAGCAGCTAGACGCTGACAAGCTACTCGGCAAGACGACCGAAGTCTCTGCCGAGGGTACGATCACTCTCTCTAAGGAGTACACGCTCTCTGAGCCTAACTATGATCTAGTTCTGGTCGTTGACCTCAAGAGCGACGTGGCGGCTGGTAGCCGTATTGATGTTGCTACGACGAAGCTCACGACGACTCTGGGCGATCACGCCGTAACGCTCCAAGAGCCTAAACCGCTCACCGTAGAGGATGCCTACGCGCTTGCTAAGACTCCGAAAACCTACACCGTAGGCGACAAGTCTCTGACACTATACGACGATGGCGGTAAGCACGAGCCGATCAGCGAGAAGTTTGACGGATACGCTGTCTTCAAGCCAGAGACTGCTGGCAAGGTGATCCAGGTAGACTTTACAAAGCTAGATCTCTTTAGCTACTCTTCTATCGGTCGTGCCGACCTAGTTGAGGTGTACAATGGCTCAGAGGTCAATGCGGACAACCTCATCATCAAGCTCAACAAGGAGAAGGCTTACAAGGCAACTTCTACAGCTTCTGACGGGAGCCTGACGATCCGTCTCGTAACGAATGCGGGGACTCCCAAGGCTGGCTTTGAGGCTCTGGTCTCTCAGATCGCTCCTCTGCCTATGGCGGTTGACTCGCTCTCGGGTAGAACCATTGAGGTTGACACTTTTGCAATGCCTATCAATGCAAGTGTCAAGCAGGTCGGCATGGTTGCCTTCACGCTCGTCGCTCAGGGAACCAAAGACCCTGTCACACTGCAGCGTCTAGACCTAAGCTCTATCAGCAAGACGACAGACATCGCTCAGGTTGCTCTCTACTACAGTCCGATCGTCGATGACTTTACGAAGGCTAAGGAGATCGCACACTGGGACTTTGCCCAGGCACTCACCGCCACACTCCCCACACCTCAAGCACTGCGCGAGGGGGCTAACCACTTCTACCTAGTCGTAGACCTCCAGGAGACTGCGAACAAGGGAGGCAAGATCAACCTATCCATTGATAAGATCCACCTCTCGGCAGGCGAGAAGACGCTACCCGAGAAGGAGCGCACCCGCACGGAGGCTCTAGAGGTAATGAATAAGATGGTGCTCACCCTCGGTAAGCATCATGTCAAGGTGTACGAGCCTTGGGACTTTACGCCTCAGCTCAAGCACAGCCTTACCACGGGATATGACACCGACGCAGGCGAGCGTAGCGTCACCTTTGAGGCTACCGCTCCAAACAACGTCATCCAGCTAGACATCAATGAGTGGGACTTCTACTATTCCTCTTGGGGTAGCAAGCCTACGCTCCGGATTTATGACGGTGAGGATGCCACAGCTCCTCTGCTCTTTGAGCTAAAGCCCGACCGAGAAGCCTTCAAGACGAAGCCATCCGACTACATCCGCTCTACCCAAAAGTATCTGACCTTCGTCTTTGACGCTAAAGGTGGTTCCGGCTCGCTAGGCTGGCGTGGTCAGGTCAAGCAGTACCTGCCACAGGACATGAAGGTGGACTCAGCCGCTGCAAAGCAGATCGAGCTTCCCTTCATCGCTGTCGGCTCAGAGCTGAACCCTGTCTTAGCTCTTGACATACATACGATCGGAGACCGCAAGCCGATCCACATGGACGGTCTCACGGTAGACCTCAAGGGTGGCGCTCCTCAGATCAAGCGTGTGGCTCTCTACGCTACTACGGCTGAGGGCACACTCGAGGCGAACAAGCTCATCGCAGAGGCTCAGGTGGAGCCAACGATGCAAAGCGTTGATCTCCCAGCCGATGCACTAGCGAAAAACGGCACGCTGAAGGAGTTTGCCAATAACTATATCCTCGCAATAGACATTCGCAAGGATGCTCCATTAACTGAGAGTATAGACGTGGCTATCGCCAAGCTAACTGTCTCTGGTAAGCCTATTACCGTCCGTGACGCTGATCCTAAGGGATCGTACAAGCTGGTCAACATCTTCAATCACCCAGCCTCAGGCGACAATAAGGAAGTGACCGTAACCACGCCCCTATCGTACTACGACGAGGGCGGTCCCGATGGCAAGGTGCTCAAGAACACAGGGTCGTACGTGACCTTCCTCCCATCCCACGAAGGCGAGGTGGTAACCCTCACGATCGACTCAATAAATCTACGAAGAGCCACCTTCGGCATCTACTCTGGACGTGACCACAAGAATGAGAGCAAGCTTCTCTCCACTGGAGATAACAACATACTCAAGCAGACTGGTGTCAGAACCTTCACCTCGCAAGAGCAGGACGGCTCTCTGACGGTCTACTTCAAGGGTTCAGACACTTACACTTTCGGGTGGGCTGCTCGTGTAGAGAGCGTCAAGCCTCGCGACCTTTTTGTTGAGAAGGTCTCCGCCACGGCTCTCCCCGTAGATAAGCAGGGTGTACTCTCGGGTAGCTCACTGCCCGCTGTACGCATCGACCTAACCACAGCTGGAGAGAAGGGCAAGACGACCCTCGAGAAGCTACAGCTAGAGATCTCTAGCGAAGGCATCGAGGAGCTCGCACTATACGCTACAGGAGCTATCAGTGAGTTTGATGAAGCTCATCTGATCGCAACGGCTAAGCCACAAGCTACGCAGACGGAGGTCATCTTTAAGTTTGACCCCGCCGATATACTGAAGCTACCACGCACGCAGTACTACTGGGTCAAGGCTCAGCTCGCTGGCGACCTCAAGGTAGGCACTCCTATCTCGGTTACTGCCAAGAGTGTTACCATCGGAGGTGCCAAGTACGATGTAAAGCAGGAGAAGCCCTTTGACACGAAGACGCGCAAGGGTGGACTCCAAGGCACGCTCCGTGTCGGCTCTAGCAGTGCTGCCTCCTACAAGAGTCTAGCTGCAGCCGCTAAGGATCTGACCAAGCAGGGAGTCTCTGGCGCCGTCACCGTAGAGGTCGAGCCAGGTGAGTATCCCGAGGCAGTCCTCCTAGAGCGTATCCCCGGAGTTTCTGCCAAGAACAGCATCACCATCGTTGGTCTCGGCAACACTCGTGACGAGGTCGTCCTCTCTGCCAATGGGTATAACAAGCCTACTGGAGACGATGCCCACCGACGTGCTTATGGTGTGATGACCGTACGCAATACCCCCTACGTGACGCTACGAAATATGACGATCCACTCGACAGACCTAGGCTTCCCAACAATGGTCTACGTACAGGAGAACTCATCGCACTTCACGATGGATAATTGCCATGTCTACACCAAGAACACGAGCAACTCTAACTACAACATGTCTCCAAGCCTTGTTAAGGTAGAGGGAGCTAGCAACCCACACGCTCAGAGCTGTGATGTCTTGGTTGAGAACTCGCTCTTTGAGGGTGGACACATTGCTCTACAGATCGGTGGTACGACGACCGTTGCCAACCCCGTAGGCAAGGGCTATACGGTGCGCAACAACCGCTTCGTAGATCATAGCGGTAAGGCTATCTACGTCACACGTGCCTCCGAGGTGCTTATCGAGGGCAACGAGATGGTACAGCAGATCGCTCCTCAGAGGGATTACAGCGGTATCGATGCGACCTTCCACACGGATGCTAAGATCATCGGCAACGACTTTGACCTAACACAGCCGAAAGCTTATAAACTCAGCAACCTCGTCGGTATCAATGTCCGTGAGGTACAAGGCGAGGGGCTACTCGTCGCCAACAATGTGATACGCATCACGCGTGGATCTGCTACTAGCCGAGCTTTTGCAGCTAGCAAGGTGACAGGACTGAACTTTGTCTTCAACACCGCTATAGCTCGTGACGGCAAGTGTACAGCACTCCTCATGCTCAATAACACGATTGCCTCGTCTCTCATCTCAGACAACATCCTGCAGAACCGAGACGGTGGGGGCATCCTCTTTAGCAATCAACCGCTCCCCAACGAGCAACTCACTTGCGACCGCAATGCGCTCTACACCTCTGACAGCAAGGGCGTACTCATCACCGCTAAGGGTAAGAAGTACGACGCAACCAACTATCAGCAGGCGACAAAGAGCACAGCATCCAAGATCGTAGAGGTACCCTTCGTCTCTGACAAGGTGCTCTACCCGAAGGATATGACCGTACTGCCACAGGGAGCTCCGCACGCTGCTATCACAACGGACATCCTCGGCACAGCTCGTGACAAAGAGCATCCGACCGTCGGTGCTTACGAGCAGGATCCTAATGTAAGCAACGAGGCTCCTAAGCTAACCAACAAGCAGGTGGTTCGTACACTACATCAGTCCGCTACGATCTCTGTCGAGCCAGATCAGATGACCGACGTCTACCTGATGACGATCGTAAAGGGCGAGAAGGCTCCAGACGCTGCTGCGATACGAGACAAGGGCAGACACTTCACCGCTCTTGGCAAGCGTACGACTGAGTTTACCATCATGGGGCTAGAGCCTGAGACCACTTATGAGGTCTACGGACTCCTCCACGGTACGCTCAATAATAAGGATGCCGAGCCTGAGCTCCTCTTTACCTTTACCACCACCTATATGCCTACACGAGTAGCTACCTTTGAGAAGGACAACCGCACCATAGAGGGCGATGTCGTCTACTCAGGGACCAATAGCTTCGCAGGAGTCAAGGTCGTCGAGGACTTCACCCGCTCACGCAATCAGATTGCTGAGATGGCGGGCGACAAGGTGACCATCACCGTGACCAACTCCAAGGGCAAGATACCTCAGCGAGGCTTCTCGCTCATGGCAGACCGCCCCGTCTATATGCGCATCGATGGCGGTACGCGTATCACGCTCCCCGCTACTGAGCAGGAGTGGGCATACGTAGACCTGGCTCAGAGAGGCGACATCCATGAGGTGACACTCGAGAGCCGTGGCAAGCTATGGATCGACGACTACAACGGCGACGCCCTCGCCATGCAGCTCGCTATCGCTCCCGTGACCATCAATCTCGGACAGCAGGCTCAGCTGACGGCTGAGGTGATCCGTGGCGTAGCGCCTTATAGCTATAAGTGGTCACAAGGCGACTCACTGCAGACTGTCTCCGTAACTCCTACGCAGACGACACGCTATAGTGTCACTGTGACCGATGCTGCTGGTAGCCAAGTAACCGAGAGCGTCTATGTTTACGTCAATGGACTACACGGCGAGGCGATGGTGGCAACCTTTGAGGAGGAGCCACTCTCTAGCGAGGAGCCTTACAGCCAAAAGGCTCCATTCGGCAGTGGCTCGTTTGCTTTCTCCAACAGCTACAATGCTGAGTGGAATAGCTGGAGTGGCTTTGCCCTAGCAGCTAGTGCCGATACGACCTACACGGGCAACTTCCAGACGCAGCAGTATAACAACGTCGTCGGTGGTGGTCAGGAGCAGGAAGGTAAGTCCAAGCAGTATGTCGTGGCTTACTGCCCAGGTGATAATCCTCAGTGGGGCTCTTACAATCCCGTCGTCACGGTCATGTCTGGTAGCGACCGCAAGGTGCAGCTCGAGGGTGTCTATCTGACCAACACAGCGTGGGTCAAGAGCTTTGCCACCCAGGGCGATAAGAACTATGGCCGTCCCGCCTTTAAGGAGGGTAGCTTCTTTATCGTGACCATCACGGCTGACAATGGTAAGAAGGTCGAGGTACCACTCATCGACTATCGCAATAAGAAGCGCGAAGTGGTCAACGACTGGAAGTGGGTCGATCTCT
The DNA here is from genome assembly GCF_000174775.1 of Porphyromonas uenonis 60-3. Classification (GTDB taxonomy): domain Bacteria; phylum Bacteroidota; class Bacteroidia; order Bacteroidales; family Porphyromonadaceae; genus Porphyromonas; species Porphyromonas uenonis_A. The sequence continues at coordinate 19,310 of NZ_ACLR01000192.1, read as the reverse complement.
CCTCTCTCGGTGAGGTCAAGACGCTCAAGTTCTCCATCCAGTCGAGCGACAGCTATGCGCCTAGCTACTTTGCAATGGACAACCTGCACATCAAGCAGGATGCCTCTACCAAGCCCGCTAAGGAGCAGATAGCCCTTGAAGTGGTCGCAACCACCGAGAGCACAGCGCAGATACGCTGGCAGACGCTCCCCACGCAGGTAAGCTACACCGTAAGCTATCGTCCTGTAGGAGCTGACGCTAGTGCGACGCAGACGATGCGCCTTGATCCTACGCAGCAGCTCCGCTCGCTAGAGCTTCGTGACGGCTACGTCTACACCACCCTCGAGGGGCTACAGACGGGCACACGCTATGAGGTCACCGTCGAGGCGACCATCATGCCCGCTATGCAGACGGTCGCTCAGGGTAAGACCACCTTCACGATTCAGGCGACGGCCATCAACGCTATCGACGGTGAGACCGCACGTGTCGTAGCCACTCCCGAGGGTATCCTCGTGATAGGTCTACAGGGTGCGACCGTTGAGCTCTACACAGTTAGCGGTGCTCAGATAGGTCGCTACCAGATCACCGAGCCTGAGCAGCTCATCGCTGAGCAGCTCCAGTCTGGTATCTACATCGTCGCAGCCCACAAGGCAGGCGCAGTACGTACCTTCCGACTGATCCTCTAGCGATAAGCTATACACGGAGCCTTAGCTCCACACGCTTCGTAGCCCCACTCGGTCCTCGTGCCGGGTGGGGCTACTGCTTGGTGCGGGGGGCTCTCCTACCCGCCCCAAACTCACGCCACAAGCGACAATAAGGAACACTATCCAAGTTTTCCAAAATCATTCCTCGCTTGGAAACTTTCTTTTCCTCCGTAGGACACTTTCTTTTCCTCCGTAGGAAACTTATCTGTCCTCCTAGGAAACTTATCTTTCCTCCGTAGGGAACAGCCATTGTCCACGGAGGAATGAGAAAATTCTTCGGAACTTTGATTTCATTCTTCCGAAGTTTCATTTCATTCTTCCGAACTTTTATTTCCCGGTTCCGTGGGGAAAGTTCGTTTTCCACCGAGCTATTGGGAATTTCCTCGTTATGCGCTACTCTGTATCGCTTATTTTGCTAACTTTGCTCCTACTGCGAGAGGTTAGCTAGTGCAAGCCATTTACGGTATATGGGGCGCCTTCTGACCACTCGCTACGAATCCACAACGGCAGCACGGGTAGCGCTACAATAGGGCGCACGCAACCTGCCAACAATACTTTCAAACAATCTAACGACACAATAGAACTATGGCAACTTTATCACCCGAACTTATACAGCAAGCACAGGAGCGTGCCAAGCAGTGGCTCGAACCCGCTTTCGACAGTGAGACACGTCAGCAAGTAGAGGCTCTCCTTGCGGCTGAGGACAAGACGCCTCTCGTGGAGGCTTTCTACCAAGTACTAGAGTTTGGCACGGGCGGCCTGCGAGGCATCATGGGCGCTGGTACCAACCGCATGAATAAGTACACCGTCGGCATGGCTACGCAGGGCTTGGCGAACTATCTCCTGCAGTGCTTCGCTGGCGAAGAGATCTCCGTAGCTATCGGCTACGATGGACGCAATAACAGTCCCTTCTTCGCTCAGACGACGGCCGACGTGCTTACGGCAAACGGCATCAAGGTCTACCTCTACGATGCGCTGCGCCCTACCCCGATGGTTTCCTATGCGATCCGTCAGCTGGGCTGCAAGAGTGGCGTCATGGTGACTGCCTCTCACAATCCCAAGGAGTACAACGGCTACAAGGTCTTCTGGAGCGACGGTGCTCAGATCATCGCCCCGCACGACAAGGCGATCGTCAATGAGGTGAAGAGCATCACAGACATTGACCAAGTGAAGTGGCAAGGCAATCCAGCGCTCGTCGAGATGATCGGAGCCGAGATGGACGACCGCTTCATCCATGATGTCTGTGCCCTATCGCTCTCGCCTGAATCGGTGCAGCGTCACAGTGATATGGCGATCGTCTATACACCCATTCACGGTACTGGCGTACGTATCGTACCTCGTGCACTAGAGGCTTTTGGCTTTAAGAATATCATCCATGTGCCCGAGCAAGATGTGATCGACGGCAACTTCCCGACGGTCATCTCGCCGAATCCCGAGGAGCCGGCAGCGATGAAGCTGGCGATGGAGCGTGCCGAGGCTACGGGCGCTGATCTCGTCCTAGCGAGTGACCCTGATGGTGACCGCATCGGTGTCGCTGTGCGCAACGAGCAGGGCGAGCTACACCTGATCAATGGTAATCAGATCTGCGCCCTCCTGACCTACTACACGATAGCCCGCCGCAAGGAGCTGGGCGACCTGCGTCCCGATGACTTTGTGGTCAAGACGATTGTGACCACGGAGTTGATCCCCACCATTGCCAAGGACTACGGCGTAGAGTGCATGGACTGCTACACGGGCTTTAAGTGGATCGCCAACGAGGTGCGTGAGCAGGAGGGCAAGCGCCGCTACATAGGTGGTGGCGAGGAGAGCTACGGCTACCTCTGGGAGACCTTCGTACGAGACAAGAGTTCGGTGTCAGCTTGCTCTATCTTTGCAGAGCTGACGGCGTGGGCACTGGACAAGGGGTTGACCATTGATAAGCTTTTGGAGAAGATTTACAACGAGCATGGCTACTTCCTCGAGAAGGGTATTAGCGTAGTGCGCAAGGGCATCAAGGGCGCTCAGGAGATTAGCCAGATGATGGTCGACTACCGCTCCAACCCGATGAAGGAGCTGGCTGGCAGTCCCGTGGTGAAGATACTAGACTATCAGTCGCTCGAGGGTAAGTGTCTCAAGAGTGGCGAGACCTTCCCAATCAAGATGCCAGCTACCAGCAATGTGCTACAGTACCACACAGCGGACGGAACGGTCCTCTCGATACGTCCCTCAGGTACGGAGCCTAAGATCAAGTACTACATTGGGGTCACCTACAAGCGTGGCACTGACCCTGCCTGCGACAATCCCGAGCAACTACTCCGTGATCGTATCCAGGCGATACGTGAGCAGCTAAGCATCTAAGCAGGTACACATTATTATATGGTTACAGACGACATCTACCGGCTCATCTCTGAGCATCAGATCGCCCAAGCGGTCAAGCTACTAGGCGAGCAGATGCAGTCTCACGTGCGTATCCCCGTGGAGCAGCGCGACCGCTACCACTCGGCAAAGCGTATCCTAGAGACGATGCTACAATACCTAGAGTCTCCGATACAAGACCCTGAGCTGGTGACGAACTACAGCTACCTGCTCCGGACACTCTATGAGGTGACCGATGCACTACGAGATACGGAGTGGGTGGCTCAGTCGCCTCAATACGAGAAGCAATCAAACTACTACGCTCTACTGCTAGACAATGGAGGACTCGCAATGGTTGTCGAGCAACTGACGCTCCAGTCGAACCTCGCAACGGTTGACCGACCACGCTACGACGAACTGGTCAAGCGCCTCACAATGGGACTCCTCTATACGCAGGAGTGGAGCGACGAAGTAGCCACCTCGCTAGACCAGCTAGACGACTACATACAGCAGGCAGCTCTCACGGCTGTAACCCTAGCTTTGCTACGCTCGTGGCACTGGGGTAAGCTCTGCTGGCTACTCGCTAAGCTGATGGAGACACGAGGCGAACAGACGATGGTGCGCATTCGTGCTGTCGTCGGGGTGCTCCTCGTCGGCGAACTATACAGTAGCCGTCTGGCACTCTACGAGGAGCAGCTCCCCTACAAGCCTCAGCAGATCAGCGAGGCGATTACCCTCGAGGAGTACGACATGATCTGGAGCCATCGCCTCCGCATGAAGTACACGCCACAAGTGGTGGAGTATGTGCAGAAGCTCTTCGGACGCTTCAACAGCCCAGAGTTTCAGCAGCGCTTTCAGGAGATCATCTCTTCGACGGGCGACAGAGAGGAGCCAGCCACCTTCGAGAGTGTCTTCGGGAATGAGGAGGAGCTCCTCCCTCTCGTGGGCGATGTGCAGGAGGGCTACGAAGCGCTGAAGCGTCTCGTGGCTCGTGGTTTCGATGTCAACGCTTTTGCGACTAGCTCGCTCCTGCAGGGACCTTTCTTTGAAGATGAGGCGCATTGGTTAGTTCCCTTTGACCTGCAGCACAGTTCGCTGGGAGCCGTGATGGCTCAGTTTAGCAATGAGTACCAGCTCGGCGAGGATCAGATCATGACGCTACTGCGTGAGTCCATCTTCCAGCAGGTAGACATAGACTTCTACGGCTCCATCTTTAGGATTAGCCAACTGCCTGGACAGGTGCTACAAGGCATCTCGCAGGGCGTCCTAGCTATGGAAAACGTGATCAACCGCACCCCTTACATCCGTCCACAGGAGCGACGGACGCTAGAGGCGGACGACTATACGAAAGCGCTACAAGGCTACATCTGCCAGCTGGCACGCATCTTCACCTTTATTGAGGCAAAGGTGGCTGCTAAGACACCCTTCATGATGCACTTTGGCCAGCCCAATCCCTTTGCACAGGCGCAATCGGAGCAGCTCTGCGACAAGCATCTCGACCTATTGCGCGCTTACTGCGTCCAGACGAAAGAGTATGCAGGCGAGCAGGCTGCTATACAGTTTCAGCTGGGACGCACCTCAGAGCCAGAGGCTCGTGCGCAGCTTATGTACCGCCTTGCGCAGACCTATTACGAGGAGCAGAAGTACATGCAGGCTTACTTCGTCATGCAGCAGATCCCTCCGCAGCTACTCTCGGGAGACACGAGCCCGCTCTTTATCGCCCAGATCCTCTACCGCATGGAGCAGCCGATGCTCGCCATCTCACTACTAGAGCAGGTGCGACAGCAGGCAGATCCTGAACGGCCTTCGCTCGCTATCTCACGACTACTCGGTGTGCTCTATGTAAAGCTCCGCATTTACGACAAGGCGCTCCCGCTGCTCTTGCAGTGCGAGTTTGAGGACGAGCACCCCGACACGCTCTATCCGCTCATCGCTTGGTGCCTCATGATGACACAGCGCTGGGAGGAGGCAAAGGCTTACGCTAGTCGCTCCGTTACCTCGTACGATCAGCTGGGCAAAGACTCTCTGGAGCTTCAATACAAAGAGTTTGTACCCCTACTGCCCGCTCTCTTTACGCTCGTCGGCGGAGATCTACAGGGCACCCTGCAAGCTCTGGGCAAGCTCCTCGCATCGGCTGACGAACAGCAACAGAAGCGGTTCATCTCCGCCTACGGGGAGTGCATGTACGACCTGAGGCAACTAGGCGTACCGAGCCATCTGCTGGAGCTAATACAGACTTGGCTCCATCAGCGCATCAATACTTTCTAAGTTTATTCACACAGACCAAATACACACCTCTATTCATGACAAACATTCATCAGTTCGACTTCTCCGGTCTCCGTGCTCTCGTGCGTGTAGACTTCAACGTTCCCTTTGACGACAAAGGGCAGATCACCGACGACACCCGCATGCGTGCCGCCCTGCCTACACTACGCAAGATCCTATCCGACGGCGGGAGCGTCATCATCGCCACGCACCTCGGCCGCCCCAAGGGTCGTGACCCCAAGCTCTCTACAGCGCTCATCGTGCCCCACCTCAAGGAGCTCATACACGTACCCGTCATCCACTGCCCCGTGAGCCGTGGTGCACAGGCACAGGAGATGGCGCAGGCACTTCAGTCGGGCGAGATATTAGTATTGGAAAACGTACGCTTCGAGGAGGAGGAAGAAGGCAAGCTCCGCAATGCTGACCAGTACACTGACGAGGAGGCTCTCAAGGCTGCAAAGGCTGATCTCAAGGAGCGTCAGAAAGCTTACGCTAAGGAGATGGCCACGCTAGCAGATGTCTATGTCAACGATGCTTTTGGAGCAGCACACCGAGCACACGCCACGACGGCGCTCATCGCTCAGTACTTTGCCGCAGACAAGAAGATGTTTGGCATGCTCATGCTACAAGAAGTCGAGGCTGTACAGCGTGTCCTGCATGGTGCTAAGCACCCCTTTACCGCTATCTTAGGAGGGTCTAAAGTCTCCTCCAAGATTGACATCATCCTCAACCTGATGGACAAGGTGGACAACCTCATCATCGGGGGCGGTATGGCCTACACCTTTGTCAAGGCGCAGGGTGGCGAGATCGGTCGCTCCCTCTGTGAAGAGGACAAGATCGACGTGGCACGGGACATCATGGAGCGCGCTAAGGCTAAGGGCGTACGACTCCTCCTACCCGTAGATACGGTCGCCACGTGCGACTTTGCCAACGATGCGCCTGCCGAGACCTTCCCAACCAATCAGATCCCTGCCGACCGCATGGGTATGGACATCGGTGCTCAGGCTTGTGCCGACTACCGTGAGGTTATCCTGACCAGCAAGACGATCCTATGGAATGGTCCTGCGGGAGTCTTTGAGTTTGACAACTTCGCTCGTGGCTCCGAAGCTATAGCCAAGGCAGTCGCCGAGGCTACACGACAGGGCGCCTACTCGCTCGTCGGTGGCGGGGATAGTGTCGCCTGCATCAACAAGCTCGGGCTAGGTGACGAAGTATCTTACGTATCCACTGGTGGCGGTGCGCTCCTAGAGGCTATCGAGGGCAAAGCTCTCCCAGGCATCGTAGCCATCGACCCCAACTATGGCAAGTAATATGGGACAAGACGCATCCGCTACCCCACTCGTCTCGCTCGTTCGTATGACACGGTGCGACCTCTGCAATGAGACGCACCAGCACCATCTGCCTACGCTCAGACAGCTCTACGAGGAGGCCTTTCCCCATAGTGAGCGTCGCCCTTGGAGTGACCTAGAGCAGCTCATTGGGGCGCAAGGCGCTTACCAGTTCTTCCTCTTGGAGCATCCAGAGCTAGGGGTCGTGGGCTTCATCACGCTGTGGCACTTCGACGACTTCTACTACGGAGAGCACTTTGCCATCCTACCGCAGCTACGCAACCATCGCCTAGGCGAGCAGACGCTACAGACGGTCAAGGAGTACATTGGGCGCGAACCAATCTACTTTGAGGTTGAGCCCGAGACGCTCTCCGAGATAGCTGGGCGACGCATCAACTACTACGAGCGTAATGGCTTTCAGGTGGTCAAGCGGGACTACCTGCAGCCCCCGTATCACCGTGAGGAGCAGGGCGTACCGCTCTACATCATGTCGTCCGAGCTAGGCGAGAGAGACTTCATTGAGCGAGTCTGCCAGACACTCATTGATCAAGTCTACCCACACTTCTAGACACGACATCCCCATCAACGTAAGAGGAGACGGCCACACCAGCTGGTCGTCTCCTCTTTTTCTTGTTTCCTCCCTTGGAACCGAAAAGTTACAAGAGGAGAACTCTTTTTGGAACTCGTATGTACTACTAAGCCAACACAAGACAAAGAGGTTCCAAGTCCGCCCCTCAGCTTTCGCCCAAGGGGGGCAGTAAGCTGAGGGGCTAAGTTGCCTTCGCCTAGCTCTCTACTTGCTGCAGGTCACAGGCGGTGCGGTAGTAGCCCGGCACATCGTACAGTTCGTCAGGCGTGCCAGAGGCAGCGACCGTGCCCCCAGAGAGTACTACGATGCGGTCCGCATTGCGTATCGTACGCATACGGTGGGCAATGATTAGCACCGTCTTATCCGTCGTAAGCTGTGAGAGAGCCCGCTGTATATGCGTCTCACTCTCCGCATCTTGGCTCGCAGTCGCCTCATCGAGGATGATGATCGGAGCATTCTTGAGGATAGCTCGAGCTATTGATATGCGCTGACGCTCACCACCAGAGAGGCGACTGCCATTCTCCCCTATCTGCGTCTGGTACCCCTCGGGCAACCGCGCTACAAAGTCGTCACACTGCGCTAGCCGAGCAGCCTCGAGTACCTCGGCATCTGTCGCCTCTTTGCGTCCGACGCGAATGTTTTCCAGCACCGTATTATTAAAGAGTACCACATCTTGAAAGACGATGGCGTAGTACTTGAGAAGTGTCTCTGGATCGACTGCTGTTAAGTCTTCGCCTCCGAGCGATACGGTACCACTCTGACAGTCCCAGAAGCGGGAGGCTAGTCGTGCACAGGTACTCTTGCCCCCACCGCTCGGACCGACGAGAGCCGTCACCTCGCCCTGCTTGGCGGTAAAGGAGACATGATTCAGCACCTGCGCACCCTCATTGTAGGAAAAGGATACATCCTCAAACGTTAGGTCGAAGCTCTTAGGCGCAAAGTCTGTCCGCCCCTCCTGTGTCGGCATATTGTAGATCTCATTCATACGATCTATCCGCACAGAGGCAAAGAGCGTTACGAGTGCATTCGCCATCAGCATAGTCAGCGGTGTATAGACCGACACGGAGATGAGCAGGAAGAAGAGGAGGATGCCGAGCGACACCTCTCCTGCCAGGTAAAGGTGGCTCCCCACGACGACTAGCGTCGGTATCGCCAGCTGTAGCAAAGAGCGTAGTCCATTGACCACGACGAAGCTAGCCAACTCGGTGTTAAAGCTGGTGCGTTCATGACTCGCCAAGACGGCATCCAGCTCTGTCATATAGAGCGTTTCGCCACCGTATGCCTTGATCGTCTGATGTAGCTGTAGCCCCTCCTCGACCTTTTCGCTCACAGAGAGTTGCGACTTAGATGCCTTGACGAAGGAGCGCTTTTGCGAAGCCAGACATCCCCATAGGATCAGGAGCGACACGGGCGCTGCCCAAAAGAGTGCCAAGGCTAACCGCCAATCTAAGGAGGCTAATCCACATCCCGCCAAGATGAGGACTATAAAGGAAGCTACCATCTGTGGCAGAGTATGCGAATAAGCGTTTTCAAGAAATGAGACATCAGACATCACACGGCTTGTCAGATCACTCGCATCGTGGCGGTCGAAGAAGGAGAGCGGGAGTCGTCTCATCTTCTCCGCTAGTCGTATGCGCATAGTAGCACTCTCGCTGTAGACGGCGAGGAAGGTGCTGTTGTACTGTCTGCGAGTGATGAGATACATACCTATTATAGATAGGAGTGCCATCCCTACCAGTGCCCAGAGGGTGAGGTCTCTGCTCTCGCCAAATAGCTCCATCATTAGGAGGTAAACGAGCATCACGGGGAGCATGAAGGAGAGGTTTTGCACACCAGTCCAGAGACAAGCCGAGAGGAAGTTGTGCGCTCCTCTAGGCGAGAGCGCCATCTTGCGCTCCATCCAGTTGATTAGATTTAGATGCTTCATAGCTTATATAGTCCATTTGATAGATTCTTGATACTCTTGCCACATAGAGGCATAGAGTCCATTAGTACGAGCCAGTAGCTCCGTGTGGGTGCCTTGCTCTACGATGCGTCCCTGCTGCATCACCACGATGAGATCCGCATTGACGACCGAGGAGAGACGATGCGCTATCATCAGGACGGTCTTGTGCGCCATCAGACGATGCAGGCTCTCCTGGATCGCATGCTCACTCTCAGGATCTGCAAAAGAGGTAGCCTCGTCCAGGAGCAGTATCGGCGCATCCTTGAGGAAAGCTCTCGCCAAAGCTATCCGCTGCTGCTCTCCCCCACTGAGGTAGACACCCTTAGAGCCGATGACCGTGTCCAACCCATGTGGCAAACTACGCACCAGCTCTAGGCAGTGCGCTTTGTCGAGGGCGGCATAGATCTCTTCGTCCGTAGCCTCAGCAGATCCGTAGGCTACATTGTCACGGATGGACTTCTTAAAGAGCCTTTCATTCTGGAAGACGAAAGAGATGTGCCGTAGCACCTCCTCGACAGCAACCTGACTTATATCTTCTCCCCCAATAGTAATCCGCCCTGTCTCCACATCCCAAAAGCGAGCCACGAGACGAGCCAGCGTTGTCTTGCCACTCCCGCTAGCTCCTACGAGAGCCACGCAGGCGCCCTCAGGGATTGTGAGCGTCACATCACTCACTGCCAGAGGAGCCTCTGGACTATATCTAAAGGACACCCCCTCCAGCTGGATCGTATGACTAGAGAGCGAGAGAGGCGTACTACCCTTTGCCTCAGTAGAGGCATCGCAGAGGGCATCCAGCCTATCCAGAGCTTGTACAGCCTCACGCTTGCCACTGACCACATACATGAGCCGCATCGTACACTCACCGATGAAGGGAGTCACGAGGATAAAGAAGACCAAGCTGCTCACCACACCGACCATATCTTCGCCTCGACTCAAGAGATAATAGGCGAAGGGTACCAAGATAAAGGCATAGCCAAAGGAAGCTACCGTATAGATGCTAAACATCCGCCGACAACTACGTGCATAGACCTTCGCCCATTTAGCATAGTCCAGTAGCGTCTGGTGAAAAGCATTGAAGGAGTAGATCGACTGCTGGAAAGCTTTCACCACGGGCATACCACGCACATACTCAACCGCCTCGCTGCTCATCCTTTGCTGGTGATTCATATAGGCACCCATACTCTCACGGTACGCTTTGTTGGTCATCATCGACCCCATCGCCAGGAGCTGTATCAAGACAGGTATGAGACAGAGCAGAGCCATGCGCCACTCTAGGACAAACATCATCACGCAGAGCGTCACAAAGCAGACCAGCGTCCCAACGAGGTCTGGCAACTGGTGAGCGCAGAAAGTGTGGGTCAGGCCAACATTGTCGTCGATGACGTTTTTGAGCTTGCCTAGGTTCTGCTGATCGAAGAAGCCCAAGGGCATCTCCAGCATACGCCTCATAGCATCCCCTCGCAAAGTCCGCTCTACCCTAAAGGCTGCCACATGCGTCAGCATCAATGCCAACCCATAGAGGAGTATATGGAGCAGTCCCGCCCCGACTGCCAACCAAGCCCATCGCGTGATGGCGCCTGAGTCCACAGAGCCACCGAGTAACTCCCGCAGGATAAGCCAAATAAAGATGAATGGCACCAGTGCCACCACGTGCGCCACGGCAGAGCAGACCAGCCCTAGATAAGCGAGCGGTCGCTTGCTCCCCATGGAGCGCCCTAGGCGTCCCAATGCACCTAGAGATTGATTGTTTGATTGTCTCATATTGATCTGTTGTTATATACTTGGAGCCGTTTTACTTAAAATAGATCCTATGCGCAAGAGCGCTCAGCGAGGAGCTAAAAAAGCATCGTCCTATGGGCACCCTTACACAGTGCAAAGGTAGAGCGTAATCCTTAGAACAGCAATACCAAATAGTCGGTAATCTATTGTATATCAAAATGATGCGAACGTTCAGCATCTATCGTTCGAAGCCTGTCAGGACTCCTTCCTTCGATTAGTTAAATTCTGAATATTATACGGAGAGAGATGCGCTCAGATACTGGTTTCTCCCGAGGAAATTGAAAATCTCCAAGGAGCAATCGGCAAATTCCTCGGAACTTTGAAATCTTTCTTCCGAAGTTTCATTTCATTCTTCCGAAGTTTTATTTCGAACTTCCGATAAAATGAAAAATATCTCCGTGAATATTTTCAAATTCTTCCGAGAAAATCTTCGCATAACTCCACATTTCAACCAATTACTCAGTTTCCCAAGAACAAAACTCCCTTCATTTCGGTATTTTATCGACATTACACCGCTAACAATCAAACAGTTAAACGAATTCTCGCCGGCAACTGTTTTTTTTTGTTAAACATTCCGTACCTTTGCCAGTGAAGTTACTAAGGAGCCTATGCTCCATTGCAAAAAGACATAACAAAAATCAGATGATATAACCCTATGGGACGCAAACGATCGACACCTATACCCGGTCTCTCCTTCTCATGGCAGAGAGCCGTAGGCGTAACGAAGCTCAGACAGCGAGTATCTCGGCGCACTGGTATACCAACGAGCAAAAGTGGTCTGAACCAAAAGATAGGCCGTGGCATCCTGAAGAAACTATTCGGACGATAAAACAAAACTATAACACGATAAAACCTATGGACAAAATCAAAGTATTTGGTAAAGCTCAAAACCGCACAGCACTAGGTATCGTACATGCCTACATGATTATGTATCCACATGCGACCCTAGCAGACCTGCGCAAAGCATTTCCTAATGAGCTAAACCCTGACAAGGGTGTCCCAGAGACCTTTATCTATGCAGATGAAAAGGGGACTACAGCTAATTGGAACGGATACTTTAAGGCTCCCGACGAGCTACTCACGACGGGTGACGGCAAGAAAGTCGCTCTCGTCAGTATGTGGACCAAGCCGAGCTTTGAGAAGATCGTACGACATGCTACACAGTATGATATTGTGGTAGCAGAGTTTGAGAAGGCGGGACGAGTTGGCGAGAAGGGCGGCTTCCGACTAGAGTACCTCAACGGCTACATACCCCCAGTGGCTAAGAAGAAAGGACTCCCCTGGTGGCTCTGGCTCATCATCGCACTACTCCTCATCGGAGGCATCGTCGCATTCTTCCTGCTTCGTAAGCCCAAGGTGGTCGAGGTCGAGAAGGTAGTTACGGTTGAGAAGGTAGTCTATCGAGATCGTGTTGAGAAGATTGAGAAAGACTTCAATGCCGCCAAGTTTGTCCAGGGCAAAGCAGATCTAACGGACGAGGCTAAGTTTGTCCTTCATGACCTAGCCAAGCTAATGGAGGCTAATCCAGACCTAAAGCTCAAGATCGAGGGACACACCTCAGAGGAGGGCGATGAGGCCTTCAACCAGCGACTCTCAGAGGAGCGAGCTCAAGTCGCTGTAGACTTCCTCATCAGCCAAGGCATCTCGGCAGACCGCTTGCAAGCTGAGGGCAAGGGATCTAGTGAACCAATTGACCCAAGCAACCCTGATGTCAATAGGCGCACTGAGTTCATCGTCATAGAGTGAGCACGCAGAGGCTCACCATCACAACGCAACTAATAAATAACCAACTAAGTAATACTACAATGGCAGTAAAACGAACTAAATCAGGTAAAATCGACAAGCGTACCAAGGAAGGTAAGGCTATGCTCGAAAATCTAGCAAAGGCTCGCGCAGCAGCCGCAAGAAAACGTCGTCAAGAAGACGCTAGTCTACTCAGACGTATCAAACGAATGCTCAAATAAAAAAGACAACGACAGAACTATGAAATCAGATATAAAGAATGTAGCAGCTTTTCTAGCTGTAGCCATCTGGGCAGACGGTGTATACTCCGAGGAGGAAAACGATATGCTCACAGACATCGCAGAGGCACTTGACGTAGACTCCGCATCACTCATCCAGCAGGTACAAGAGGCGGTCAATACCCTAGAGGGTAAAGATGACGACGCTGTCCAAGAGTACCTCATCAACAACGCTTCGGCTATTGAAGAGGATGAGACCAAGAGACTCTTGCAGTGCGCTATCGAAATTGTGATGGCTGATAATGTTATCACAGTGGATGAGGTACAGGTGCTCTTTGACCTAGCAGACGCTATGGGCGGAGAGGTAGAGCATGCTGACGTAACGCTCATGCTGCTAGACCTCGTTAAGTACAGCCCTGAGATTGAGGTAGAGTTCCAACCATACTAATAACCAATAACTATAACAACATGGCAGACTTTCGCATTGACAGCCGTATGAAGGTTAAAACCCTCAAGGCAAACTTTAAGAAAGAATTTGGAGCTACGCTCCGCGTCTACACGACGGAAAACTGTAAGGCAATGGCCGATGACGAGGCTACAATCGGATCTCTCATGACCTCCTCTGCAAAGGGTGGTGTGCTGACCGTAGGTGGCAACCTAAGGGTCGGTAACTTCGAGAAGAAGATTGCTGAGCTGTACGGCGTAGGCGTGCAAGTGGCCAATGCTAAGAACACTGAGCTCAGTAGCGACAATATCACACTAGTCGCTGCAGGCAAGAAGTAATCTACGTACATGTCAATGGAGCACTACCCCTCAGTAGTGTCTCCATTGACTATATACCCGTCTCAAAAGGAAAGAGCTACTTTTCCCCCTTCTACACACAGACTACTTAGCGGTACCTCTATATGAGTACGAAGAAGATTATCATTTACGCTGTTCTAGCCCTTCTAGGGTTTGTATTCATCGGTAACGTAATCAGTACGGCTTGTAGCAGTAGTGCTGTCAAGCAGTTTAAGAAAGCCCTCGAAGATGGTAACCTCTCCGAAGCCTCTAAGTATATCGAGCAGATTGACGACAGCTCCGACAAGGAGCGCTGTGCGCTACGTCTGATACGCGTCTACCTAGAGCTAGATAACTCCAAGCAGGCTATCTATGTATACGAGGTCCTCACGCCATACCACGAAGGTCGAGACAATATCTCGTACTCCTTTAACGTCTACGAGCGGGATGCCTGTAAGCTACTCAGAGATTACCTAGTCAAGCATGGAGACTACGAGACTGCTTGGAACTACTATCCCCTAAAGTCTCTTGATGAAAACTATATAGGTAATGCCCCCTGTCTCTACGACTACATGAATGATGTCGTAGTGGCTATGTGTGCTGCTGGACGACAAGATGAGGCTAGTCAGTTTGTAAGGAGTAAGCTATCGTGGTTCGCCACCTATGTAGACGCAAGTAGTAGTCAGTACGCCAGTGAGTATGCTGCTTTCCAAAGTAATCAGGTGAGAGAGCGGTTAGAGCAACTCATAGATGAGTCTTATAACTACTAGACGAAGAGAAGGGATGAAAGGTCTGTTACAGATACTCTATGGAGGATTGCTCCTTTGCACTCTCCTAACTTGTGTAGGATGCGGGCAGGGCAATAAGAAGGACGCAGAGCTTGACAAGATCTCTGAACTAGAGCAGATGAAGTATGACAACATATCGCAAAAGCTAGACCTCCTCTGCTCAAAAGCTCAAAGTGCACACAGCGATCTAGACTTACAGACGATCTATACTGAGTTAAGTCAGATCGAGTACGACTACAATCCCGACGGTATGGGCGAACGTGCACAGCAAAAGTGCCAGCAGCTCAAGGATAGACTCGCTGTGCTCCAAGCAAGTCCGAGTAGTCTACAACAGATTTCTTCCTCTAATGAAGCTAGCACTTCAGAGTCAAGACCTTCCGCTAGCAAGGGACTCATATCTAGAAGACACATGAAGGTTGACGCTGTCAAGCGTTACCCTTATTACTTCAAGTCTCAGGACCAGCTCCACATCTCTGTGACCCCTCATGGCTCTGCGCGTGTCTCCCTCTTTGACATCAATCGCCAGAAGCGTCTCAAGCAGTGGCACGTACAGAGTACTCTAGAGGAGCAGGTGACTATACCATCGGACGGCATCTACATGATAGAGTTACGACCCGATGGTGGAGAGCTTATCACCGATATATCTCTCTCATACGAAGGCGCAGATAACAACAAGCGACCACGCGTCTCGGAACGAACGGTAAGCTGTAAGCAGGGAGACTTCCTGGCAGAAGCTACTGCGAGTGTGCGGGTGTCGACAGTCTTTAAAGAGCCAAAGAAAGTCGGGCTCCGAGGCAATCTCAAGTCTATCTTCTCTGGTAAGTCTCGAGCTTTGATATCCGTACCTGTGCCTGCGGGGAGTGATGCCATACTATACTATCTCCGTATATCTACCAATGAGAAGACAGCTCCCAGCGATGGCAAGTTTGCCGACAACTTATCCCTCGCCTCTAAGCAAATCAAAATCCTGGGCATCAAGGTATACGAAAAGCGCACCCTCAGTAGTAGTGTCATCGACCGACTGCTCTTTAATACGCGTCCGCCTCGTGAGGAGGATGCCTTTTGCAATATGTACGTCTTGACCGATGCTACGCAAGCCAAGAAGTTTCAAGACGAGACAGCCTCCTCTGGGCACTATAAGTATGCTGTAGAGCAGTCTCAGATGGGCACCCAATCTTGTAATGGAGAGCTCAAGCCCAAAGGGCGTAAGACCCTTTACCTAGGCTTCGAAAATGAGCGCATGCGCTACGATAACTACATCTGGCTAGAAGTAGCCTCCTTGACACATACTAAGGAGTACACCCGACCGGTGTATTTCACTAGATAATTCTTAAAACCAAACCAAAAGAACTATGGCAAAGAAAACAGTAACCACAGGAGAGTACATCCTCAACAAGCTAGACAACGGTAGCATCACCGTGTACCGCGTATACGACAACGTAAAGGGAGCCCTACGTGAGATTGCAGAGCAAGAGGGCTTTGAGTACGACAACGACTGGACGACACGCCAGTTTGGATCCAAGCTGATGTCCTTTCTAGAGGATAGAGAGGGCTAGCACGGCGCCTCTGTAGTCATCTATCAATATATACGACAACAGAAGAAGCAAACTTATATCATGAGCAAAGAACACTATAAGAAAAAGATCATAGATCTACGTGCCTCTATCGCAAGAGAGCGAGAGCAGAAGAAGCGAGACAATGAGTACTACGCAAGTAGAATCAGGAGTGCCTCGTCTCCCTCTTCAAAAGCCTCCTATCGCAAGAGCAAGATAGACAAGTCTGCCTATCACGATCGCAAGATCGAAAACTATAAGAGTCAGATCGAGAGTGCTAAGGCTAGCCTCAAGAGGTGTAAGTAAGGACGACAAAGACACGCAACGTGTATACTGTACTCGTGACAGGGTTTGAGCCGTACTGGGACTACCCTGACAACTCATCGTGGGTGGTGGCTCAGGAAGTGGCCACCCACGATCTAGCTGGTATCCGTATCTGTACGGAGATGATGCCTGTCAGCTTTCATCAGGTAGCGGAGGCTCTCCGTAGGGCTATAGACCTACACACGCCAGACCTAATCATCATGCTGGGACAGTCTGGAGGTAGTGACCGCATCAAGCTAGAGCGCATCGCTATCAATCTGATGGAGTCCAAACTCCCCGACAACGATGGCTACCTTCCCAATGAGGAGACCATCTATACTGACGGAGCATCAGCTCTATTTACCAATACATCAATCAAGGAGCTACGCACCACCATCGAGCAGCTCGGGATAAAGGTCAAAATCTCCAACTCCTCTGGGCTCTATGTCTGCAACCGCCTCTACTATGAGGCTCTCTCGATCACCCAGAGCAGACCGTCCACTCAAGCCCTATTTGTACACCTACCATACTATGAGGGTCAGCCCTCAGCCAAGCCTGCCAGACCTACCATGCCACTAGCCGATATGGTGCAGGCTATCGTAGCCATAATCAAACGAATCAGTGGGACGCATCAAGCAGTTTAAGCATCAGCTCGGACGGGTCTTTGATACCAACCTTGAGACCAAGCAATGGGGCAATTATGTCGACTATACCATCGTCGGACTGATTGTCTTGAGTACGCTCTCTGTCTTTATCTCCACATTTGACATCTCCGAGAGCTGGGAGCGTGTACTCCATGTGATAGACGTAGTCACTGTCATCATCTTCACGATAGAGGTGTCGCTACGTATTTGGACTGCTGATGAGCTTAGTCCTAAGTATCACGGCTTCTGGGGGAGGGTGCGCTACTGTCTCACCTTCTACGGTATGATAGATATACTCTCTACCTATACCTTTTATCTGGCTCTCTTCCTCCCGCTACCCTACCAAGTGCTCAAGTCTCTACGTGTCGTGCGTGTCTTGAGGATTTTCCGCTATATGCGCTCATTCCGACTGCTACAACAAGCTATCACCTCAAAGTCCAAGGAAATCCTCATCTCATTACAGTTTCTCCTAGTCGTGACTTTGATGCTGTCGTTTGTACTCTTTTTCTATGAGCATGAAGCACAGCCCGAGACCTTCAACAATGGGATGACCTCCGTGATGTGGGCGTTTGCACAGTATATAGGTGATCCAGGACAGTTTGCCGAAACCCCGCCAGTTACTCCCGTGGGGCAAGCAGTCGCTTTCGCTGTAGGGATCCTAGGCATCGCACTCTTTGCAATACCAGCCGGCTTGGTCGGAGCGGGCTTCTCGGAGACGCTGGAGGAGGAGGTGCACAAAGAGACTATTAAGAAGAATACGGAGAAAATGTTCAGCGCCTTCGAGCGAAAGTTAGACCGCCCGACAGGCTTCCAAATTGTGCCTCAGCACCTCTCTATATGTGATCTACAGGCTCGCATAGGACTCAAAGTAGGAGACATACTAGATGTCGTGGACGAAGCGGACAACTTTCGACTGATTAACCTAGCCACCACTCAGACCATCGATGAGCGACCACAGGACAAGCTCGCTGTAGAGCACTTTATAGTCAATAAGCCTTATGGCTACTACATAAACAGAGGATCTAAGGTGACGATCATATCACCATCTAGTCTAGCTGATGCCGCCATTGGTAATTTCTCGTACTACCTAGCTCTGATCGGTGGATTTAACTATATCAGTCGCGAGCTGGGAGAGATGAGACCGTATAAGTCTTACTACTCTTTTGACAATCGTCAGGTCGAGCCCAATCTGACTCAATATATGGAGGACCTAGAGGAGCTCAGCTCACGTCCTGGTAGCTGGACCTTGACCCCGCTCGTAGCTAGCGGAGCCAACGAGCCGAGCTATCCGACCATCTTCCACTTCTCTGCTGGAGGAGCTAAGGGTGATGAGAGCTTTACGGGAGACAATCTAATCGTACAGGATATGGATGGGTATCAAGCCTTTTACCAAGACTTGACCGCTGAGCTAGAGCGACGCTTTGAGATGACTTCAGATCATCAGAGGTATCACAACTTGACCAGTCCACGACTCTTCGCTCGCCACTTTAGTGAGGGACGCGGATCTCGCAACAACATAGTCCTACGTATCGCTTGGAGTGCCTGTCTGTGGGACTCGAGGCGTATAGCTATTGCGAAGACTATAGCCGATGCCCTAAATCGTCACTTCGAGAGCGATATAGATAAAGAGTATTCCCCCGAGCTAAAGATTAAACGAAGTGGATATTAGAACAGCAATACCAAATAGTCGGTAATCTGTTGTATATCAAAACGATGCGAACGTTCAGCATCTATCGTTCGAAGTCTGTCAGGACTCCTTCCTTCGATTAGTTAAATTCTAAATATTATACGGAGAGAGATGCGCTCAGATACTGGTTTCTCCCGAGGAAATTGAAATTCTCCAAGGAGCAATCGGCAAATTCCTCGGAACTTTGAAATCTTTCTTCCGAAGAATGAAATGTGCTGTTTTAGGGTAGTGTGATTTTGCTGGTATATTGCTGACAGCTATTTGGTTACATTCTTTTGACAGAGGCGAGTTGATAGTCTGCTTCTACGATGAAAGTTGCTAGTTAGCCTTTACAGGGGTTTACGTAGCCGTTTGTATACCAATGCTTTGTGCAAATGTTTCACAGACTTAATGTGTGCTTGGCTACAAAATGGCTACATTTAGATTTTCTAAGACTAAGATGTAAGGTGTTTTGAACACTTTCTCTTCATCACCAAACTACTAACTAACAATGTTCGTGATGAAGAGATTAGACTTGGACGTTAAAGTCCGCTACTACACGAGGCATAACAAGAGCTATCAAGGCGATAGCCCTATTATGATACGCCTGTATGTACAAGGCGAGCGAGCCAGCTTAGGTCAGGTTGGCTACTCTGTCCGACCTTGCTATTTGGTTAATAACAAGGTTGTGG
>NZ_ACLR01000193.1 GCF_000174775.1 Porphyromonas uenonis 60-3 | reverse complement strand
GGTCGCCTTGACGGTTAGGTTGCCAGTCACGACTACCTTCTTGCTAGCTGTGATATCCGTACCACCAGCCGTAATGGATACAAGTTCGTAACCCGCAGCTGGAGTAGCGACAATCGTCAACTCCGTGCCGTAAGCCACAGCATTCAAACTGGTGGCACCTGTCGCAGTGATCGTACCCTCGCCCTCCTTGGTTAGAGAGACAGCAAAGTTATTCTTCGTAAGGTTGACCGTGATGGTGAGGTTGCCAGTCACAACTACCTTCTTAGTCGCTGTGATGTCCGTACCACCAGCCGTAATGGATACGAGTTCGTAACCCTCGGCAGGTGTAGCGTTGATGGTCAACTCTGTGCCGTAAGCGACTGAGTTGAGGTTGCTAGCACCCGTAGCGGAGATCGTACCCTCACCCTCCTTAGTCAGAGAGACGGCAAAGCTCTTCTTCGTGAAGGTTGCCTTGACGGTCAGGTTATCCTTGACAACGATCTTCTTCGTTGCGAGGATATCCGTGCCATTGGCAGTAAGAGCAGTAAGCTCGTAGCCTTCGGCAGGAGTAGCGCTGATCGTCAACTCGGTGCCGTAAGCGACTGAGTTGAGGTTGCTAGCACCCGTAGCGGTAATCGCACCCTCACCCTCCTTGGTCAGAGA
>NZ_ACLR01000194.1 GCF_000174775.1 Porphyromonas uenonis 60-3 | reverse complement strand
AATGCTTGAAATCATCAAGGAAGACGAGGAGATGTACCGCCACTACCTGCACCTCATTTCCTGCAAAGGCGTGGGTCTCGTCACCTCGGTCATGCTGATCGTTTTTACCGACAATTTCAAGGGTTGGAGTGCCAAGAAAATGGCTAGCTACTGCGGTATAGCGCCCTTCTACGAGAGCTCTGGGAGCTCAGTCTTTCACAAATCCAACACAGGAGGCTACAGTAACCGACGGCTAAAAGGAATCTTGACCCAAGCAGCCCGAAGTGCCATAACTCATAACCCAACATTTAAACAGTACTACCAACGCATGAAAGCCCAAGGCAAGCCCTACGGGGTCATCCTCAACAACGTCAACAATAAGCTCCTCCACATCCTCTTCTCGCTGGTTGCGCACGACTGCGACTTCGAGCTAGACCACGAGGCGAAGAGAGCTCTACGAGCCTAGTCCAAGGAAGGAAAATCTCCGCTCCGGGAGCGCCCCGCGGCAAGGGGTGGGAGCCCCCACCCCGACGAGCGGGTTCCCGAAGAGAAGTCGACCGAGCATCCAAGACGAAAAAAACTTCGCTTTTTACTTGCATTTGAACTTAGAAA
>NZ_ACLR01000195.1 GCF_000174775.1 Porphyromonas uenonis 60-3 | reverse complement strand
AAACAAGAAAAAAGTAACCGAGGACGAAAGGGATATCCCCTAGATTTCAAGTGGAGAGTCATCGATGACCTCCTAGCCACAGGCGAGAGCATCGCCACCACCAGCCAGCGCTACGGCATCACCACACGCACCATTCGAAATTGGTTGCGTACCTTTGGTGTAGAGTTACCCAACCAAAGCACTATGAGCAAGACAAACAAGAACAAAGACGTAGATCCAGAGTACGCAGAACTCAAGCGTGAAAACGCTCGCCTCAAAGCAGCCCTCTTCCAGGCTGAGAGCAAGGCCTTGGTCAACAAAACACTACTCGAAGTGGTCTTGAATCGCTACCACATTGATCTAAAAAAAAGACCGATTTGTAGCCGTGAGACAGCTTGAACAGGCCAAAGTGAGAGATCAAAAGCTCTCCATAACCTACCTTTGTCAGCAGCTAGAAGTCAGCCGCAAAGGCTACTACAAGCACACCTTCACCGAGCAAGACGAAGATGTCAAAGTAGCCTCCGTCCTACACTATTG
>NZ_ACLR01000196.1 GCF_000174775.1 Porphyromonas uenonis 60-3 | reverse complement strand
ACACTGAGGCTCCCACACTTCGGACATTTTTTGGTTCATTTTTTCGCCTTTTCAAATGCTCAAAGATACGATAAACACTGGCTTATCCCCCTGTATCACCCACCGTTTTGACCTATACATTCGCGTTGGCTCACTTTTAACACTTCAAAGCTTTTCAAACCCTTATATGTCTCTCTATACCTAGAAAAGACCTTTAACTCACCCACCATTTTGACCTATAAGTCTATAATAATAAGGGAGCGAAAGAGATTCTCTTTCGCTCCCTTATTTAAGGAAGATCTACGGGTCAATACATATAACCGATGGACAGAAAGACGGTATGAGACTGACCATAAGGGGTCACATTCTTGTAGTTGTCAGCTGCCATCTCATCTGCATCCTTGATGGGGAAGCCATACTTGTATCCGGCACCGAAGAAGAGCATATTCCCATACTTCAAGGGGATGCCAAAGTCGCACCTTACGAGCGGTCCAGCACTGATCAGGCTGTAGTCGGAGTGAAGGTCACCGGTAACACATCCACTCAGGGAAGGAATGACATATACAGACTTTAGGTCAAGCGGCACCTGCAGACCCGCAAAAGCATTGAAGCTAAAAAGGGTCACTCGCTTGATGAACTCCTGAGGTACCTCCACTTCCTTGCGATCTTTCAACAAGAAGCTCGG
>NZ_ACLR01000197.1 GCF_000174775.1 Porphyromonas uenonis 60-3 | reverse complement strand
ATGCTTGACGATGAGCTTCTTGAAGGTAGCCTCGACCTTGAGGTCCTGGTCGCCTAGAGTGACGATGAGCTTATTGCCCTCGATCTTCGTATCGGCACCAGCGACGGCAGGCTTGCCACCGACCATCCAATGGTCTAGCTCATAGCCCTCCTTAGGTGTAGCGGTAAAGGTGATGACTGCACCCTGCTCTACCTGATCCTTGCTCTCGATAGCCTTAGCCTCGGTACCGACCGTTGCAACGATAGTACCACCCTCACCAGCGGTAAAGGTAACGGCATGCTTGACAACTAGCTTGTGGTACTTGACATCAATAACGGCGTTAGCTCGCAGTGTGAGGCTAGCCTTGAGGGTCTCAATATCAGCTACGGGGATTTCGTGTCCATTATTGGTCCAACCATCTAGAGCATAGCCTTCCTTGACAGTAGCTTGAAACTCTACGAAGGTACCCTCTTTAACCTTGGCTTTGGGCTCTACAGTTACCTTGCGACCACCATCGTAATAGTAGGCTTCGATAGTTCCCCACTCGTTGTCTGGCTTGTAGTCGACCTCATACATCTGCTCCTTTCTGAAGGTGACTTTGACTTCGGTCTTTGCCTTAATCTGCCAGAAGATAAAAGGTCTTCCTGTGAGCTGGTTCTGTACCTGACCATTGATAAACCACTGATCGACCTTGTAACCCTGCGCTGT
>NZ_ACLR01000198.1 GCF_000174775.1 Porphyromonas uenonis 60-3 | reverse complement strand
AAGTACTATAATCGTCTCATCTCGACAAACACCTCTCAGGTGCTGACGGTTGATTCTATCTCTTGTAACTTTAATACTTACCCCTATGAGGCTGTGGTCTATGGCACACAGACCATCTACCGCAAGAGTAATGTCACAGAGCGGTCTCTTGTAACCGCCTGCTCATTACTCAACACGGTACGCAGTGACCGCAACCCACAGGGCTTCCTAATCACTAAATTTAGAGTAATCAATAATGAAACAAGACGTACCACCCCTCGATAGTGTAGGCACTTCATCTACACAGAACAAGGTCGGCTGGGTAAAAAAACAGACTGACCGACTCAAAGCGTGGTGTGACAAGCTCACACCCGAAGAGCGTAAGAGACTAACCTTTATCTCTATGGGTGTCTACCTAGCCGTTTTTCTTCTAGTAATTACAATTAGCATCTTCAAATAATATGGATACCAACAAAACAGCTCCTGACAAAGCTAAGCTTAAGCAGTGGCTTGTGATGGGGCTCATCATTATTGTCTTCGTCGGCGCATTGTATATGATTTTGCGTCCTTACCTTATCAAAGAGGATAAGATAGGCAATGGACAGCTCCTAACCGATGTCCCTGATGCCGATGTTGCGAAACTCCCTGAGGACAAACTGTCCGCCTACAAGGGGACGGGTCTAGTTGACCTCGGGGAAGAGCAGGTCGACCCACGCTTACAGCGTCTATATGACGAGCAAGATCGCGCCGACGACTCTGCTGAGTATGGAACCAATCGTTATCCCCGCAATGAGGATTATGATCCTTATGAAGATGAGGATCTCCAGTCTTCACAGGGGTTGTATGCTCAGTTCGCTCGTGAGCAAGAGGATCAAGACCGCATGGCTCGTCTAGAGGAGCAGTTAGCTGATCTAGAGCGTGAGAAGCGAGACCTTGCTGATGAGCGAGAATATCTAACCCAGCTTGGGGAACTTAAGGATAGGCAAATCGCCGCAACCGATATCTACAGCAATGCTTATAGGCGAGCGACGGCTGAGCCTGAGCCAGCCCCTGAACCTCCTAGAGACCCCAATGCTCCCGTGAGCTTTGATGCGGTCGGAGCTAAGACTGTAGACCCTTCTGTTGTCTCTACTCTTTCTCAATCAGGTAGGGATGCTTCTAGCCAGCAGGCGCACGAGGCTTTGCTACAGAACCGCTTTACCACGTCTGTAGGTTCGTTGCGTAGTGAGACTATTGCCAAGAACACGATGCGAGCTATCATCGATGAGACCAAGACCATCAAGCTAGGCGATGAGGTCAAAATGCGTCTTATGGAGGACATACAGATAGGCTCTGTAGTTGTACCTAAGGGTACGACTATTGTGGCTAAGTCAACCCTGACAAACAATCGTCTACAGCTGAAAGTTACCTCTATTGAGTATCGGGAAAGAATCATAGGAGTAGACTTGTCCGCCTTTGACCTTAATGGTCA
This sequence comes from Porphyromonas uenonis 60-3, assembly GCF_000174775.1. Lineage (GTDB taxonomy): Bacteria > Bacteroidota > Bacteroidia > Bacteroidales > Porphyromonadaceae > Porphyromonas > Porphyromonas uenonis_A. The sequence continues at coordinate 151 of NZ_ACLR01000198.1, read as the reverse complement.
AGAGGGGTTGTACGTACCTGTAACAGCGGAAGCTGTGGGACTCAAAGCCCTTGGAGAGGGCTTGGCAGAGACAGCCACAGGAGGTATCTCTATACAGCAGAGTGGCAAGGATCAAATCCTCGCCAATGTCTCCAATGGACTCATACGTGCC
>NZ_ACLR01000199.1 GCF_000174775.1 Porphyromonas uenonis 60-3 | reverse complement strand
AACTCTAGTGCCACCCCCACTTGGCACTGCAGTTTCATACGGGAGAAACTGTAGTTTCATAGGTAAGAAACTGTAGTTTCATAGGTAGGAAACTCTAGTTTCATGGGTAGGAAACTCTAGTTTCATGGGTAGGAAACTCTAGTTTCATGGGTAGGAAACTCTAGTGCCACACGGCAGGCACTACGATTACCTCCCCAGCTGCTACATTGACACACATAGGAGGAGCTAATCCTACCCACCTGACCGTCATACGACCATCACGTGGTCATTGCATCCTCATCAAGCGTGTCATAGCCACCCTTCGGCTGAAGGGACGCTATTTGCCCTTGATAAGTGCCCCTTTGATACGTCCGCCTACGTTGCCGGCCATAGACCCAGTGGCGCCAGCTACTGCCTTACCTCCCGTATAGGCACCTTGGGCACCTCGTTGCGCCGTCTGATTGACATTGCGTCCGTACGCCCCGATACCACCACCAGCCTCTATAATCCAGCCCGCTACCGTAGGAACACAGAAGTACCCCACGATACCAATCAGGAAGAAGACAATGTAGTACCAGCTACCCGAATCAGGCAGATAGTTGGGGTCACTCAATGCTGCAATATCCTT
>NZ_ACLR01000200.1 GCF_000174775.1 Porphyromonas uenonis 60-3 | reverse complement strand
AAGTCTTTCTTCTGTAACCACATGGTACGCCAGTACTATGAGCAGGGAACGCACATACTGCTGATTGATACAGGTAACTCTTATGAGGGCTTGTGTCAGTTTATCCACGCCAAGACCAAAGGTGAGGATGGTATTTACTACACCTATACAGAGGAGAACCCCATCGCTTTCAACCCCTTCTATACCGACGACTATGTCTTCGATATAGAAAAGAAAGAGAGTTTGGCGACCCTTATCCTCACCTTGTGGAAGTCGGGAGACGAGAAAGTGACCAAAACAGAAGTCAGCGAGTTATTCGCCTCCATTGGAGCCTATATCAATAAGATTACTGCGGATCGAACCATCGTCCCCAGTTTCAATACCTATTACGAGTTTATGCTTGACGAGTATCGTCAAGACCTACTCAGTAGAGAGATAAAGGTGACAAGGGAAGACTTCAACATTGACAACCTGCTGACCACACTCAAGCACTACTATCGAGGTGGCGAGTACGACTACCTACTCAACTCTACAGACAACATAGACCTGCTCAGCAAGCGGTTCGTCGTCTTTGAGATTGACGCTATCAAGGACAATAAGATACTCTTCCCAGTGGTGACCATCATCATTATGGAGAGCTTCATCAACAAGATGCGTCGTCTGAAGGACGAGCGCAAAATGATAATTATCGAAGAGGCCTGGAAAGCTATCTCCAGTGCCAATATGGCTGAGTTCATCAAGTACCTCTACAAGACCGTGCGTAAGCACTTTGGAGAGGCGGTCGTGGTAACACAAGACCCCGATGATATTCTGCGCTCCCCCGTGGTGCGTGAGAGTATCATCAACAACTCCGACTGTAAAATACTGCTTGACCAGCGCAAGTATATGAACAAGTTTGACGCAATACAAGAAGCGTTAGGCTTGACCAATAAGGAGAAGGAGCAAATCCTCTCCATCAATCAGAACAACGACCCCAACCGCCTTTACAAGGAGGTGTGGTTCGGTTTAGGGGGTATGGTGAGTGCTGTCTATGCTACAGAAGTAAGCTTAGAAGAGTACTTCGCTTATACAACCGAAGCGACCGAAAAAGTAGCCGTCCAGCGACTAGCTGCACAACTCGGTGGTAACATTGAGTTAGCTATCCGCCAGATGGCACAAGCACAACGAGAAAAAGAACAAATAATAAACGCCGTAGCCTATGAAAAG
>NZ_ACLR01000201.1 GCF_000174775.1 Porphyromonas uenonis 60-3 | reverse complement strand
ACGTGTGGAAGTAGAGCAAGCCATTGTGCGCATAGATAGCTTTGAGACCAAACTGCATACCAAACTGCTTGGCCGATATATGCTTGACCAGTCGCTTATCCTGCTTGTGTATCGTAGACATCAGTAGTCGTACGAGCGTAGGGGTCTCATTGCCTAGCTCCTTGAAGTATATATCTGCCTTGTTTGAAGGTAGATTACCTTCACCAGCGTGCAGGAAGTCCACCATCTCTAGCGACAGCTTCTCAGGCTCCTTGGCATACTTCACATTGAAAGCGAAAAAAGAGCCATCGGTGCAGATTACCGACATATTGGTTTCTGTCTCAAAGTCCTTGACGGAGGCTTTAACACGGAGTACGTTCTCTGCGCTTTCCGCCTTAGCAGCGACAATGTTGGCACTCCCTAAGTCCACATAGCGTATCGGTGCGGGAAAGATGAGATGGGTGGTCTTGTCAAAGGTGACCTCTAGTCCATACGGTATAACGGTACGACCATCAGGCATACCTCTCGTCAAGCCTTGATAAAGGTCGCCTGACGACTGAGCGTGGGCGGTGGAGAATGCGCCAGCTCCTAGTGTTAGGAGGGCGAA
>NZ_ACLR01000202.1 GCF_000174775.1 Porphyromonas uenonis 60-3 | reverse complement strand
CCCACGTCCGACAAAGTATAGCGTCAGCTTTGCTTATGACGAGACAGTAGGCACGCTCCTCTTCCTCGGTAAGAGCGTACAGAGTGGTGCCTCTATCCCGCTAGCGTCCCTGACGAACCTTAGCCTGACCTATCAAGCTAAGGAGCTTGTGGGGAACAAAGTCAAAGTGACCGTCACCAACGATGCCCCTAAGGCTGTAAGCAAAGAGGCAACGTGGACAGTCAATGCAGACGACACCTACAGTGTGGAGACCTCACAGGAAGGTGAGGGAGAGCTTGTCGTCCGTGGTGCTAAGAACCTCCAGCGAGTACCCGCAGGTACAGAGCTAACGGTCTTTGCCACACCAGCCGACGGTTGGGAGCTAGTCGCTCTAACCGCCAATGATGTGGACATACTCAAGAGCAAGACTTTTGAGGTTGCTGGCAACACGACTGTACGAGCAACTTTTACGAAGAAAGCTCCAACGACCTACGCTGTCACGCTCACGAAGGAGGGTGAAGGCAAGGTCGCCATATCA
>NZ_ACLR01000203.1 GCF_000174775.1 Porphyromonas uenonis 60-3 | reverse complement strand
AAATCGAAAATCCCTACCGAGGAACGGACAAATTCTTCGGAACTTCGAAATCTTTCTTCCGAAGTTTCATTTCATTCTTCCGAACTTTTATATCCAGCCTCCGTGGGGAATGTTCGTTTTCCAGCGATTTATTTGCAGATTCCTCCGTGAGAATTGATATTCATGACCATAAAGTGCCAGTTTTGGTCGCCCCCGATCCTTACTTTGAGAAAGATTTTTCGCTTTTGTAAGGTTGAAGCGTTGTAATTATTGGAGCAAATTATTACCTTTGCGACTGTAAGAGCGTACACCCACGCAGATGCTCACTACTAGTACGCTCTACAGACCAAGCTAAAACATAGACTACAATATAGATGGACTCCAAGATTAAGGAACTCACCGATAAGATCTACCATGAAGGGGTAGAAAAGGGAAATCAAGAGGCTGCTCAGATCTTAGCTAAGGCTAAGCAGCAGAGCGACGATATGATCGCTACCGCACAAGCCGAGGCACAGCGCATCGTGAGTGATGCCCAGCGTCAAGCAGCGGATCTAACCAAAAACACCCAGTCTGAGCTCAAGCTATACGCGGAGCAGGTGGTTAGCTCTACGCAGAGTACCATCGCAGACAGTCTGACGGATCGCATCGTACGCGACAATGTCCAGGCGATGACGACTGATGCAGACTTCATGCAGAAGTTGATGCTTGCCATCGTACAGCAATGGACGGTCGGTGAGCCAATGGTCATCGAGACGGCCAACGCTGAGGCGCTGGAGAAGTATATGCTCGGCAACGCTAAGGCGCTACTAGACAGCGGTCAGGTGACGATTCGTACTGGGGCGGCTCAGGGTGCAGGCTTTTCCGTAGCACCTGCTGATGGCTCGTACAAGGTCAACTTCGGCGAGGAGGAGTTTGTCAACTTCTTCAAGAGCTTCCTACGTCCTCGTCTTGTGGAGGAGCTTTTCTAAGGTAAGCTTATATATAAGGTATAGGTAAGGGGTGCCTAGAGACTCTCTACACACCACTTAACTATGCTCTAGCGAAGACATTATGGCAAAGTACTACGCTACCATCGCAGGTCTGCCAAACATTGGTGTAGACGACCGCAAGCTACCGATACAGACGGATGCGCTGCAGGCGGAGCTACGACAGGAGCTCACCAAGCGTGACAGACGTCTCCTAGACCTACTCCTCATGGAGCAGGAGCTACCGCAGATCTTGGAGACGATCAATGCATGGCTCTCGGACGACTCTATCCACTGGGAGGATGACCCCTCAGAGATTGAGCTGGAGCCTAAAGAGCCCCTAGAGACAATCGACGCCAAGGAGCTGGCTGACTATATCATAGCTGTACAGCAGCGCACGAAGCGTCCCCGCACGAAGCAGCTACCAGACTTCATCAAGGAGTACATTGAGATGCGTCTCCCCGACCCCGAGCTGGAGGAGGAGCTTGCCGAGGAGCGAGCTGAGATGCGCGAGGAGCTACAGCAGGCGGAGGAGCCCTACACGATCTGGCAGCTACGCCTAGAGCAGGATAAGCTCATAGCGATGTACTACGACTATCTGATGGGTCAGAAGAATAGTTTCGTAGCTGAGTGGGCGGAGTTTAACCTTAACATCAAGAACATCTTAGCCGCCTACACGAGTCGGCAGCTAGGCTTTGACCCTAAGGAGTATATCATCGGAGGGGGCACGTTGCAGCATCATCTGCGCACTTCGCAGGCTGCGGACTTTAGCATTACGGAGGAGCTCTTTCCTCAGATACAGCAGTTGGTCAATATCAGTCGCGAGGAGGACATCGCTCGTCGCGAGCAGCTGATAGATCGGCTTCGCTGGGATTGGCTGGAGGAGCATACCTTCTCCAAGCCCTTTGACATAGAGTATCTCCTAGCCTACTACCTAGAGCTAGAGATCCTAGAGCGCTGGGTATCACTCAACGAAGAGACGGGCGAGCAAGTCTTCCGTCAGATAGTCTCTCAGCTCAAGCATGAGAGCACCACCTCGCTAGAGGAGTTCAAACGCAAACAAAAGAAATAATAGATACAATGACAAACGGTGTGGTAAAAGGAATCGTCTCTAACCTCGTCACGGTAGAGGTCGATGGTCCCGTATCGCAAAATGAAATATGCTACATCACCGTACGCGGGGTGGAGCTAATGAGCGAGGTGATCAAGGTGATCGGTGCAAACGTATATGTACAGGTCTTCGAGAGCACTCGTGGTATGAAGGTGGGCGACAAGGTCTCTTTCACTGGGCACATGCTCGAGGTGACTCTGGGACCAGGTATGCTCTCCAAGAACTATGATGGTCTGCAGCACGACCTAGACAAGATGGATGGTGTCTTCCTCAAGAGAGGTGACTACACCCATCCACTAGACACGACTAAGAAGTGGGACTTTACGCCTATTGCTAAGGCGGGCGACACGGTACAGGCTGGCTCGTGGCTGGGGCAGGTGGACGAAAATCACCAGCCACACCGTATCATGGTACCCTTCGTCATGAAGGGGAGCTACACGGTCGAGAGTGTCAAGTCGGCGGGTCAGTACACTGTTGAGGAGACGATCGCTGTCATCGTCGACGCTGAGGGCAAGAAGCATGATATCACGATGATCCAGCGTTGGCCAGTCAAGGTACCTATCCAGGTCTACAGCGAGAAGCCTCGTCCCTTCAAGCTTCTAGAGACGGGTGTACGAACCATTGACACGCTAAACCCAATTGTAGAGGGTGGCACGGGCTTTATCCCGGGACCTTTTGGTACGGGCAAGACGGTCCTCCAGCACGCTATCTCTAAGCAGGCGGAGGCTGACATCGTCATCATGGCTGCCTGCGGTGAGCGTGCTAACGAGGTGGTGGAGATCTTTGCCGAGTTCCCTGAGCTCGAAGACCCACACACGGGACGCAAGCTGATGGAGCGTACGATCATCATCGCTAATACGAGTAACATGCCAGTGGCTGCTCGTGAGGCTTCGGTCTACACGGCTATGACTATCGCTGAGTACTACCGCTCAATGGGTCTCCGAGTACTACTCATGGCGGACTCGACCTCTCGCTGGGCACAGGCTCTGCGTGAGATGTCGAACCGTCTAGAGGAGCTCCCTGGACCAGACGCATTCCCGATGGACTTGTCGGCTATCGTGGCAAACTTCTACGCTCGTGCGGGCTTCGTCTATCTCAACAATGGCGAGACGGGCTCTGTGACTTTCATCGGTACGGTCTCTCCAGCGGGTGGTAACCTCAAGGAACCTGTCACGGAGAATACGAAGAAGGTGGCTCGATGCTTCTACGCTCTAGAGCAGGAGCGCGCTGATAGTAAGCGTTACCCAGCTGTCAACCCAATCGACAGTTACTCTAAATATATAGAGTACCCCGAGCTTAAAGAGTACATCACAGCAGACCTCGGCTCCGACTGGCTAGACAAGGTAAACGAGATTAAGACTCGCATGCAGCGTGGCAAGGAGATCGCAGAGCAGATCAACATCCTCGGTGATGATGGCGTCCCCGTAGAGTACCACGTTATCTTCTGGAAGTCTGAGTTGATAGACTTTGTGATCCTACAGCAGGATGCCTTTGACGATATCGACTGCAACACGCCTCTGGAGCGCCAGAAGTATATGCTCGACAGAGTAATCAAGATCTGTCACACGGACTTGAACTTTGAGGACTTCAACGAGGTGAGCACTTTCTTCAAGACGCTCATCAACCACCTCAAGCAGATGAACTACTCGGAGTTTCAGAGTGAAGACTTCAAAAAGTATCAGCAGCAGTACGAGCAGCTGATCGAGCAGCAGTCTACGCACGCCTCCTCTAATATCTAACCTCTAGCATCTAACGTCTCACAATGGCTACACAAGCTTTTCAAAAGATATATACACGCATCACCAACATTACCAAAGCTACCTGTATGCTACACGCTACGGGTGTGGGTAATGACGAGCTAGCTACAATCGATGGCAAGCTCGCTCAGGTGGTTAGAATCAATGAAGACGAGGTAACTCTACAGGTCTTCGCAGGCACTGAGGGCATCCCGACCAATGCTGAGGTTATCTTCCTCGGCAAGGCACCAGCTCTCAAGGTGAGCGACCAATTGGCTGGGCGCTTCTTCAACGCTTACGGAGAGCCTATCGATGGCGGTCCACAGCTAGAGGGCGAAGATGTAGAGATCGGCGGACCTTCGGTCAATCCTGTACGTCGTGACCAGCCCTCAGAGTTGATCGCCACAGGTATCGCTGGTATCGACCTCAATAACACGCTCGTGACGGGACAGAAGATCCCATTCTTTGCTGACCCTGACCAACCCTTTAACGAGGTGATGGCACTCGTAGCTCTCCGTGCCGAGAGCGACAAGATCATCCTTGGCGGTATGGGTCTGACGAACGATGACTACCTTTACTACAAGAAGACCTTTAGCAATGCGGGCGCACTGGATCGTATCGTGAGCTTTATCAATACGACCGAAGACCCCTCCGTGGAGCGTCTGCTGATCCCCGATATGGCGCTGTCGGCAGCTGAGTACTTTGCCGTGCAGAAGCATGAGAAGGTGCTGGTCCTCCTAACTGATATGACCAACTACGCCGATGCGCTCTCCATCGTCTCAAACCGTATGGACCAAATCCCCTCTAAGGACTCCATGCCAGGCTCACTTTACTCCGACTTGGCTAAGATCTATGAGAAGGCCGTACAGTTCCCCGACGGAGGTTCTATCACGATCATCGCTGTGACGACCCTCTCAGGAGGCGACATCACGCACGCTGTGCCAGATAACACGGGTTACATCACCGAGGGGCAGCTCTATCTGCGTCGTGACTCCTCCATCGGTAAGGTTATCGTAGACCCCTTCCGCTCGCTCTCTCGTCTGAAGCAACTAGTCATCGGTAAGAAGACTCGCGAAGACCACCCGCAGGTGATGAATGCTGGCGTACGTCTCTATGCCGATGCGGCCAATGCTCAGACTAAGCTGGAGAACGGCTTTGACCTGACAGACTACGACCAGCGTACGCTAGACTTCGCTAAGGACTATGCCAACGACCTCCTAGCTATCGACGTCAACCTCAATACGACCGAGATGCTCGATCATGCGTGGAGCCTCTTTGCCAAGTACTTCACGCCCGCCGAGGTAAGCATCCGTCAGAGTCTCGTGGACAAGTATTGGCCTACAGATAGTAAGGTCGACAAAGCTTAGAAAGAGAGATGGCGATCAAGTTTCAGTACAACAAGACCTCGCTACAGCAGCAACAAAAGCAACTTAAGATGCGAGAGCGCACCCTGCCCACGATCAAGAGCAAGGAGAGTGCCCTCCGTCTAGAGGTCAAGAAGGCTCGCCGTGAGATAGATGCTCTCAATGAGCAGCTAGAGCAGGGCATACAGGGCTACCAGGATATGGTGGCGCTGTGGGACGAGTTTGACCCTACGCTGGTCAGCGTCACCGACGTGCAGCTCTCGACGAAGAAGATAGCTGGTGTCGTCGTCCCTGTGCTAGACAATATCGACTACGAGGTGAAGCCTTTCAGTCTCTTTAGCCGTCCCTCGTGGTTTGCTCAGGGGGTCGAGCTACTCAAGGCGCTAGCCACACTGGGCATTGAGGCTGAGTTTCTCAATCTCAAGCTAGAGTATCTCGAGTATGCTCGTCGTAAGACTACGCAAAAGGTCAATCTCTTTGAGAAGGTTCAGATACCTGGCTACAAAGACGCTATCCTCAAGATCAAGCGTTATCTAGAAGATGAGGAGAGTCTCTCCAAGGCTTCGCAAAAGATCATGCGCACCAATCTAGAGATTCGTGCTGCCAAACAAAAAGAGCGACTAGCACAATGATAGAGAAAATAGATAAGTACCTCTTCCTAGTCTATCACCAAGACTACGACAGCTTCCTCCTCAAGCTACGCGACCTAGGGGTAGTGCATATTAAGGAGAATAAGTCGACCAGTGAGAGCGAACAGATCAAGGAGATCGTTGTGGCGCGCCGTCATCTAGCAGGTCTCATCCGCACCCTCTCTCGCAAGCGCTCCGAGGAGCAGCCCGTCGGCACTCCCCGTAAGCCAGCTAGCACCGAGGAGGGCGAAGCTCTGCTACAGCAGATCGAGACGCTCCTAGAGGATCGTCGCCAGATAGCCTCTCAGATCGAGAGCCAGCAGCGGGAAAACGACTACTGGGAGCCGTGGGGCGAGTATGACGTCCAGCAGCTAGAGCAGCTCCAGCAAGCGGGTTACCCAGTCCGCTTCTACATCATTCCTACGGCTCAGTACCAAGAGCACTGGGAGGAGGAACACAACGCCATCATCATCGACACCCGACGCTCGCATCACTACTTCATCACCGTCGGCGACAAGAGCACTGAGCGCATCGAGGCGGAGCAGATCAAAGCTCCGACCCACACCGCCAGCGAATTGGCCGATAGGCTCGCCTCTTTCGAGCAACGTGCCGAGCAGATTGACACCGAGATACAGGAGTTTATCGATCAGCACTTGGAAGACTTGCAGGGCTACGACCTCCTCCTCCAGGACAAGTATCAGATGAGCAATGCCTTCCTACAGGCTACTGGCGAGGCGGATGACAAAGTCATGCTCCTCGAGGGGTGGATACCGAGCAAGATCGTTCCCGAGGTGCGACAAGAGCTAGATCAGCTCCCCTGCTACTATGCTGAGCAGGAGATACTCGATGAGGACAAGATCCCCATCAAGCTCCAGAACAATCGCTTCAGCCGACTCTTCGAGCCGATTACGCAGATGTACTCTCTGCCGAACTACTCGGAGCTCGACTCGACGCCACTCTTCGCCCCCTTCTTCATGCTCTTCTTCAGCTTATGCTTTGGAGATGCAGGCTATGGACTCGTCATCTTCCTATTGGCGAGCCTCTTCAAGCGCAAGGTCAAGGGGCAATCGACGAAAGACATTTGCTCTCTAGCGCAGTGGCTCGGAGGCACCACCGTCGTGGTCGGTTCGCTACTCGGTACCGTCTTCGGTATGGTCATGCCATGGGCAAATGATGGTTCCCTGCTGGGCAGTGTCCGCAATGACTACTTCCTCAATCAGGACAACCTCATGCTCCTCTCGGTCGTGCTAGGTATCATTCAGATCCTATTTGCGAAGACCGTGGCAGCCGTCAAGATACAGAAGCAGCGAGGCATCAAGTATGCACTCTCTGCCTATGCGTGGGTCATCGTCATCTTTGCCCTCATCATGGCAGTGGCGCTACCGATGGCTACGACAGCACTACCCAGTTACGTCACTTACATATTCTATGGACTAGCGATAGCTGCTGGACTTGTTGTGGTCTTCTACAATAGCCCAGGCAAAAACATCTTCCTCAACGTCGGCTCCTCACTTTGGGCAAGCTACAACACCGCCTCGGGACTACTCGGAGACACCCTCTCCTACATTCGTCTCTTCGCTATCGGACTGACGAGTGGCGTGCTGGGTGGCGTCTTCAACAACCTAGCGGTCTCCATGTCTGAGGGTCTACCCGTCGGGGTCAACTGGCTCGTGATGGTCTTCATCCTACTCTTCGGACACGGGCTCAACTTCGGACTAGCTATCATCAGCTCGCTCGTACACCCGCTGCGTCTCACCTTTGTGGAGTACTACAAGAACAGCGAGTTCGAGGGTGGCGGTAAACCCTACACCCCCTTTAAGGTCAACTAAACAAGCAATAATCAAATCAAACAACAGATATACATAACATGAACGAACTAATTGCATACGGAGGCGTAGCCCTCATGGTCATCCTCACAGGTATCGGCTCCTCAATCGGTGTCACCATCGCAGGTAATGCGACCATCGGATCTATGAAGAAGAATCCCGACGCCCTCGGTCAGTACATCGGACTCTCCGCTCTACCCTCTTCGCAGGGTCTGTACGGCTTCGTCGGCTTCTTTATGGCCAACGGTCTTATCAAGGATCTCCTCACCGCTGGCGTACTCGGTGCTGGTGCTGCGTGGGCTATCTTCGCTGCTGGACTCAGCCTCGGTCTCGTCGGCCTCTACTCAGCCATCCGTCAGGCACAGGTCTGCGCCAATGGTATCAAGGGTATCGGTGCTGGCAACAACCTCTTTGGTGCGACCATGGTCATGGCCGTCTTCCCTGAGCTGTACGCCATCCTAGCGCTACTTGTATCGATCCTAACCTTCGGTGTCGTCAGAGGTCTATTCCTCGCCGCATAGAGACACCCCGTCAGAGTCCCCGTTGCTTTAGCAACATACTTTACACATAGGGGCTACTAGCTAGCCCTAACAAACTATAGGACAAGTCCTCGGCAGAGATCACGCTGTCGGGGACTTGTTGTATTTAGACCTGCACGACAAAATAGGGTTCGTCTCCACCTTTCTTTCAGGGCTGACGCATTATATATAGTTATTGCTGTCCAGTGAAAGCTTTTTGAGGGGGCATCGGGTAGATCGTTCTGCAGAAATGAGCTAACTATCAGTACCACTTGGGTGAAACTAAAGTTTCCTAGGCATGAAACTGAAGTTTCCTAGGCATGAAACTAGAGTTTCCTAGGTATGAAACTAGAGTTTCCTACGAAGAAAACTGTAGATTGGTCGAAGTCGAGTAGTCGGACAGTAATACTATATAATGAATTCATCCAAGTCTCGCTTGTCGCTAATGTGTAGCTCAGCTCCTAACGGAGCAATTATAATGCGTCAGCCCTGACCTTTCTTTGACTTTTTGAGCAAATTCAGATTTTCTCCTGAGGAAATGTGGATTCTCCACGGAGCAAACGACAAATTCTTCCGAACTTCAAAATCCTTCTTCCGAACTTTCATTTCATTCTTCCGAACTTTTATTTCGGGCCTCCGTGAAAAAACTTCGTTTCCTCGGTAGCTATTTGGAAATAGCTCCGTGAAAGTCGGATTTCATAGTCACACGACACCAGCTTCAGTGGCACCCACTCCACCAGCTTCGGTCGGGATTACCGATCATCGACATTGGGAGGTGGTGGTATTTGCGCAAAAACTACTACCTTTGCCACGTAGAAAACAACGAATCAACAAGTTCAAACAAGATACAGATATGAAAAAGGCATTGATTCTCCTATCCTCAGTCCTAGTTCTGCTCTCAGTGAGCGCATGTGGCCCTAAGCAAAGTGCTTATCGTCAGGTGTATGAGAAGGCTAAGCAGCGTGAAGTGGCAGCACAGCAAAAAGAGCCTGTGATGACTCCTCCGGCAAATGTTGTCGTCGCTCGTGAGCCTGCCGCTGACATCCAGCTACGTCGTGAGCGCCTAGAGGCGGTCAAGGGTGAGGACGCAAACATGCTCAAGACTTACAACGTGGTCGTCGGTTCATTCCAAAACCACACCAACGCTTACTCTCTCAAGGAGCGCCTACAAGCTCAGGGCTATAACCCCGTACTAGGTCAAAACGAGGCTGGTATGCTCCGTGTCATCATCACCAGCTTTGACAACCGCCGTGAGGCTGAGGCTTCTAGAGAGCAGGTCAAGGGGCGCTTCGCTCCTGACTTCCAGGATGCTTGGATTCTAGAGAAGATCCGATAGTCGGGTCTCCCTACATAGCCACATACAATAAAATAGGAGTCTTAGAGTTTACATAGATAGACTCTAAGGCTCCTTCTTCGGACACTATAAACTATGGAGATCATACAGCAACAACCGCTTCGGGAGTACCACACATTTGCCACAGAGGCAACCGCCGACTGGTGGATCAACTACAGCAGTGCTGAGGATCTTCAGACACTGGCTCGTGATGAGTACTTTGTCTCGCAGCCCTACCTACCGATAGGCGCTGGGAGCAACTTGCTCTTTACGCACGATAAGTATCGTGGCGTCATCCTCTACTCGCAGATCAACGACCTCCACTACTACGACGAGACCGAGAGTGCGCTGACCCGCCCAGGACAGCAACATGTACGGGCGGGTAGTGGCATCGTGTGGGACCACTTTGTAGAGCTAATGCTCAGCCGTGGGCTCTATGGGGTGGAGAACCTATCACTCATCCCAGGCACCGTGGGTGCTGCTGCCATACAGAATATAGGAGCCTACGGGAGTGAGGTCTCTCAGTACATCGTAGCGGTCGATGTAGTCGACCTAGCGACAGGGATGACGCTCCGCATACCGAGCGCTCTATGCGACTACAGATATAGGTACAGCATCTTCAAAGATCCGCAGTACCACTCCTACATCGTCACACACGTACACTTCATACTAAGTACCGAGCCGACCTGCAATCTGAGTTACGCCTCCTTGGCAAAAGCATTCGAGGGGCGCGACACCATGCCTACGCCCGAAGAAATTCGCCAAGAGGTGATACGCATTCGCCGTGCTAAGCTACCAGACCCTGAGGAGATACCAAATGGCGGGAGCTTCTTCATGAACCCTATCGTGCCACTAGCGCAGTATGAGAAGCTGGCGAAGCAATACGACACGCCCGTGCCTCACTACCCTACTCACCACGAAGGGGAAGTCAAGCTCTCGGCAGCCTGGCTCATAGACCAAACGGGACTCAAAGGCTACCGCACTGGTGCCGTAGGAGTCTACGAGAAGCAACCGCTCGTCCTCGTCAACTACGGTGGAGCGACTGGTCAAGAGGTGGTCGCATTAGCAGAGCACGTACAGCAGGAGGTGAGCCGTAAGTTTGGCATCACATTACATCCCGAGGTACGCTATATAGACTGACTCCTATGCCCTCACGACATCGTCATCCCTCGCCACAGATCGTCGAGCTACTAGGCTCAGGTACCAGCACAGGCGTACCTGAGGTGGGTTGCTACTGTCGTACTTGTCTAAGCCTAGACCCACGCGACCAGCGCACCCGCACATCGGCTCTGATGGTCTCACCTTCGGGTCGGCGAATACTGATCGACTGTAGCGCAGACTTCAGACAGCAAGCGCTCCTAGCGGGCATTGATCATCTAGATGCGATCATCCTAACGCACCAGCACTACGACCATATCGGAGGACTAGACGATCTGCGCACGATCTCGTGGCGCACGGAGCTACCCATCTACGCAGAGCCTAACGTGCTAGAGTCGATCAAGGCTCGACTACACTACTACTTCGGACCGCATCGCTATCCTGGTACGCCACACTTGACGCTACACCCCATCTCGTCGCTAGAGCCTTTTACACTGTACGACCTGACGATCGAGCCAATACGGGTTATGCACGGCAAGCAACCGATACTAGGCTATCGCATCGGGAGCTTTGGCTTCCTAACCGACCTGAAGAGTATAGCTCCAGAGGAGATTGAGAAGCTCCGAGGTGTAGAGCTACTCTTTGTCAATGGACTGCGCTACACCAAGCCTCACCCGACACATCAAACGATCGAGGAGGCTCTTGAGCTAACTGCCAAAGTTCAGCCGCAACGGAGCTACATCATTCACCTTTCGCACCATGCGCCACCTACGGCGGAGCTTCAGGTGCGACTGCCCGAGGGTGTGTACGTTGGCTACGACGGGTTAACTCTGCGCTATACGGAGGGGACGGGTTATATCCCACAGCCCACGCAGGACAAGCTAGTGCGAAGTGCTGCCGAGCCTTTTACCTATCGAGATTGTGGTAGGATCGATTACCGAGAGGCACTGGAGATGCAGCAGAAGCTTTGGCAGGAGCGTATTGATGCCAAGGTAGCGCATCGTACGGTACCAAAGGACGTGCTACTCTTTTGCGAGCATGAGCCCGTGCTGACCATTGGCAAGCATGGCAAGCAGACGAATCTGCTTGTCTCGGAGACTTTGCTCAACTCTAAAGGCATTCAGCTTGTCCAGATAGAGCGTGGTGGCGACATCACTTACCATGGACCTGGGCAGATCACAGGTTATCCAATCTTTGACCTAGAGCATTACGGCATAGGTGTCAAGGAGTACATCCACACGATGGAGCAGTGTATCATTGATCTGCTCTACCTCTACGGCATTCGTTCGGAGCGTCTCGAGGGCGCTACGGGCGTATGGATTGATGCGCACACCCCACAAGCTCGTAAGATCTGCGCTATCGGCGTGCACACCTCTCGCTATGTGACGATGCACGGCTTCGCGCTCAATGTCAATACCGACCTAAGCTACTTCCAGCTCATCAATCCGTGTGGCTTTACAGACAAAGGGGTCACCTCGATGGAGCAAGAGATAGGACGAGGGGAGGTTTACTTTCCGCTGGTCAAGCATCAGCTGGAGGGGCTCTTTCGCAAGCACTTCACGCACCTTATGTACCACCTACCTAACGACGACTCCTTATGAAATGGCTTCGCCCCAACGATAGTTCGGCAAACTACCAAGATAGACGCGGACGCATCTCAGGCAGAGGGCTAGCCCTCGGAGGTGGCATCGGCGGTATCGTCATCGTCCTCGCCAGTCTCTTCTTCGGCGTAGACCTCACGGGACTGATGCAGGTGGCAGACAATGTATTACCTGGCTCACAAACGGAGCAGGTAGACCCCTCTCGTGTCAACGAAAACGAAGAGTTCAAAGTCTTCACGCTACGCGTCTTCAACAGTTGCAACGATGTGTGGACAGACCTCTTCAATTCCGAATTACAACGCTCCTATGCAGCACCGACACTGGTGACTTTCACCGATCAGGTGCAGAGCCGTTGCGGAGGAGCCACCAGCGAGGTAGGACCTTTCTACTGTCCAGCCGACCAGACGGTCTACATTGACTTAGACTTCTTCAATCTACTCGCCTCTCGCTTCAAAGCTCCAGGAGACCTAGCCATGGCTTACGTCACCGCTCACGAAGTAGGGCATCACGTGCAGAACCTCCTCGGTATCTCTGACAAGCTACACCAGCAGCAAGGGCGTGTTTCGCAGGAAGCGTACAACCGCGCCAGTGTGCAACTGGAGCTACAAGCCGACTACCTTGCTGGCGTGTGGGCTTACCACGCACAGCGACTCGGCATCATACTCATTGAGCCTGGAGACCTCGAGGATGCACTCACAGCTGCCAACGCTATCGGCGACGATACCTTGCAAAAAGAAGCCCAGGGCTATGCCGTCCCAGACTCATTCACACACGGTACCTCAGCACAGCGCATGCAAGCCTTTCGCTCTGGCTTTGAGACAGGCAACTTGGATGGCGCAAGCCGTTACCGCTTTTGACAAATAACCAATTCTATAGCACTTTACAGATGAACCAAAAGATAAAAGTACTCGTCGTAGGCTACGGACACGTAGGCAAGCAAGTTGTGACCACCGTACGCACTGCTCCCGACATGGAGCTGGTCGGTGTAGTCCGTCGCTCCAAGAATGATCCTCAAAGCCAAGTATTGACCGCTCATGGCATCGCCGTTTACGGAGAGGATGAAGCCCTGCCCAAGGCAGATGTCGCCATCTTAGCTGTACCGACACGCTCCGTGCCTGACTACGCCAAGCGTTACCTAGCTCAGGGCATTAGCACCGTAGACAGCTTCGACATCCATACCCAGATAGCTACGCTACGCCACGACCTGATGGCGGTAGCTCAGGAGCACCAAGCGGTCTCTATCATCAGCGCTGGCTGGGATCCCGGAAGCGACTCGATCGTTCGTACCTTGATGCAGGCGATGGCTCCCGAGGGAATCACCTACACAGACTTCGGGCCAGGCATGAGCATGGGACACTCCGTGGCAGCACGTGCCATAGCTGGTGTACGTGATGCACTATCCATGACCCTGCCCATAGGCTATGGACAGCACCGCAGACAAGTCTATGTAGAGCTAGAGGCTGGCGCCAACGAAGAGCAAGTACGCCAAGCGATCCTCGCTGATGATTACTTCGCTCATGACGAGACAATCGTCACTTTCGTCCCTTCTGTCGCAGCTCTAGAGGACGTAGGCCATGGCGTGCATATGATGCGCAAAGGGGTCTCGGGCGAAACGCACAACCAGCGTCTCACCTTCGAGATGCAGATCAACAACCCCGCCCTGACCGCCCAAATGATGGTCGCCTCGGCTCGTGCTACGCAGCGTCTCACCCCAGGAGCCTATACACTCCCCGAGGTGCCAGTCATAGACCTACTCTCTGGCGACCGCTCCGACTGGATCGCTCATCTAGTCTAATCTCTAACTTCTAAGGTCTAACATCTAACCTCTACTCGCAATGTCCAGCACACTACCCCTACTAGCCATCACGTGGGACGTCAGCCCCGCCATCTTTACCGTCGGCACTTTTGAGTTGCGCTGGTACGCCATACTCTTTGCCGTGGGGCTTTTCGTCTTCGGTCCGTGGATCGTGCATCGCATTTGGCGGCGGGAGGGCTTGCCCGAGCCATGGTTTGACAAGCTCTTTTGGTACGTAGCCATCGGTACGATCGTCGGCGCTCGACTAGGGCACTGTCTCTTTTACGATCCCCTATACTACCTCGCCAATCCCGTTGAAATACTGAAGACCTGGGAGGGCGGACTAGCGAGCCACGGAGGTGTGATCGGTCTCATCATCGCTATGTGGATCTACGCACGCAAGGTATCGCACAAACCAATCCTCTGGGGTATGGATCGCCTCTGCGTACCCGTTGGTCTCGTGGCAGCCATGATACGTCTCGGCAATCTGATGAATAGCGAGATCTTCGGCTACCCTACTGATGTCGCCTGGGGCTTTCGCTTCGTACGCTCCGCCGAGTGGCAGACCTTAGCTGGTGGTATGCCTTGTCACCCGACAGCCATCTACGAGGCGCTCGCCTACTTGCTCGTCTTCACCATATGTATGTGGCTCTACTGGCGTCGCAATGCGGGCTACAAGTATCAGGGGCTCATCGTCGGGACGCTTCTCACGCTCACCTTCGTAGCACGTCTCCTCATCGAGACCGTCAAGTTCGTCCAGGAGCCGTGGGAGCACAAGCTTGTTGAGTCCATCGGACTCAATCAGGGTCAACTCCTCAGCATCCCCTTCATCCTCATCGGTGTCGGTATGATCATCTACGCCCTGCGCCACCCAGTGCCTCAGGCAGAGGTGGAGCGTCTACTCGCAGAGGAAACAAAGCATAAGGAGCAAGCCTCTCATTCCAACAAGCACTAAATCTATTCACTACTATAAAGCAACCATTCTATTATGGAGTATCGCAATCAAATCACCGATTCAATATACTATATCGGAGTCAATGACCGCACGAAGCAACTCTTCGAGGGCTCCTGGTCACTACCCTATGGCGTCAGCTATAACTCTTATCTGCTCGTAGGTGAGCAGGTTGTACTCATTGACGGTGTGGAGATTGGGACCGCAGAGCATCACTTGGACAAGATCAAGTCCATCATCGGTGATCGTCCCATCGACTACCTCATCGTGGACCATATGGAGCCTGACCACAGTGGCTCTATCGGTCTCCTACGCACCCTCTATCCTGAGATGAAGGTGGTGGGCAATGCCAAAACCTTCGGCATGCTCGACTCTTACTTCGCACCAATCCCTCAGGAGCAGCGCGTAGTCGTTTCGGAGAAAGAGCCCCTAGAGATAGGAGGCTTCACCTTCCACTTCGTCATGGCACCGATGGTACACTGGCCCGAGGTCATGTTTACCTATGAGAGCTCCAACAATGTCCTCTTCACGGCCGATGCCTTCGGCACCTTTGGCACACTCAACGGTGCCTTCATCGACCGAGATATGAACCTCGACCTCTACTATGAGGAGATGTACCGCTACTACGCTTGCATCGTAGGCAAGTTTGGCATGTTCGTCCAGAAGGCTCTAGCCAAGTACAGCTCACTAGGGTTGTCGCCACAGTACATCTGTCCGACCCATGGCCCCGTATGGACGGAGCACGGCTTCCCCAAGGCACTCGCCATCTACGATCAGCTCAGCAAGTACGACACAAGCTGTGGTGCAGTCATCCTCTACGGTAGCATGTATGGACACACCGAGCAGATGGCCGAGGCGGTCGCTCAGGGACTAGCGCAGAGCGGCATCAAGGAGATTGTCGTACACAACGTCAGCACGGCCGATCCCTCCCATATGCTCCGTGACATCTTTAAGTATCGCGCCCTCATCGTCGGCGCTCCGACCTATTGCAATAGCCTTTTCTCACCTATGCGTGACATCCTCAACAAGGTTGCCCTCCGCGAGGTCAAGCATCGCATCATCGGCTACTTCGGTAGCTGTACTTGGGCTGGACAGTCCATCAAGATCATGCCCGAGATCCTGGAGAAGCTAGCCTTCGAGCAGGTGACAGATCCCGTAGAGATCAAGGGAGCTGCCACCCCTGAGCAGCTAGCCCAGGGGCGTGACCTAGGAGCTGCTATTGCCCAGAGACTGTTAGAACTTTACCGTTAATTTCCTAAATACCAACAACCAACAAATAATCTATGAGACTTGTTATCGAGCAAGATTATGCTGCCATGTCTACATGGGCAGCAGAGCATGTGATCAAACGCATCAATGAGTTTGCACCCACAGCTGACCGTCCCTTTGTGATCGGTCTGCCCACAGGCTCTACCCCTATTGGTATGTATCAAGAGCTGGCAAAAGCCTGTCAGGCTGGTCGTGTCAGCTTCAAGAATGTAATTACAGTCAATATGGACGAGTATGTCGGTCTAGAGCCCTCACACCCCGAGAGCTATCACTACTTCATGAAGAGCAACTTCTTCGACCACATTGACATTGACCCCAAGAATACACACCTCCTCAATGGTTTGGCTGAGGACACCGCTGCCGAGTGCCAAGCTTACGAAGAGATGATCCAGTCACTCGGAGGTATCGACCTCTTCATCGGAGGTATCGGCTCTGATGGGCACATCGCCTTCAACGAGCCAGGCTCCTCACTAGCCTCTCGCACTCGTGAGGTACGTCTGATGCCCGAGACCATCCGTGACAACAGCCGTTTCTTTGACAACGACCTCTCAAAGGTTCCTACACGCGCCCTCACCGTAGGTGTCGGTACCGTGACAGATGCTCGTGAGGTGATGATTCTTATCAATGGTTCGAACAAGGCGCGTGCCCTCTGCAAGGCCGTCGAGGGTCATATCACCCAGATGTGTCCTATCTCCGCACTGCAGCTTCACTCCGACAGCATCATCGTCTGCGATGACGACGCTGCCGTAGAGCTACAGGTGAAGACCTTCCGCTTCTACAAGCAGGAGGAGAAGCTAGCCCGAGAGGGCCTAGCCTACTAAGAGGTAGCAGCTCACAAATAGATCGGCGGATGCCCTCGTAGCATACGCCACCATCAGAAAAGGTCGAGAAGTATTCGTTACTTCTTGGCCTTCTTTCTTTATCCCCTCTGTCCAATCAAACTTACCTCCCTTGGAACCGAAAAGTTCGTCCGCTGGAACTGATGAGTTCCCCCGTTGGAACTAAAAAGTTCCAAGGCAGGAACCGTTTTGGAACTTTTACAAAAGCCCCCGTTTTCCCCACCCGTGAGAGCTCTATCGAGAGGTGTGTACTGAGGAGCGCTCATGGCTGAGCATTGGGACGGCACAAACGCAAATACCGACGTTTAGGTATTGATTTACGTAGGCTCTCCTTCATACCTTTGCAGTGCAATCATACAATCTATTTTTCCAAGCAATCAAGTATATGAAAAAAACAATCCTACTCTCTCTAGCGGCTCTCATGACGCTGTTGCTATGCGCTTCGTGCAAAAGCGACAAGAACGAACCAAAGCCTGTACCCAATCCCTCTCAAGAGAAGGGAATGACCAAGAAGATCGTCGTAGACGCTTCCGACTATACGAAGTGGGTCTACATCAACTTTGACAAGGGCGAAGTGGTCAGCGTATCGACTCCCGAGACCGATCTCTCATGGGATCTAGGGCTACACCGCTACGACTTCAAGACCAATGGCGGTACCTCAGGCAAGGGCAAGGGCGCAGCCGCTCGCACCTCCCAAAAGGATCTAATGGCTGACATACCTACTCCTAAGGATAGCGAATGGGCTCTAGACCGTGAGGGAACACTCCTGATGAAATTTGACATGAGCAAGCACGAAATGAAGTACGAGAAGCAATCTGCCAACTTCCTGCTTACCTCAGAGCCCAAGGATGATGGGAAAGGATACCTAAATAAAGGTATCATCAGCAGGGCTGGTATGCCTCCCACGGTGACGGTTGATCCCTCTGTCTTTCTCGTTCGCTCAGCAACTGGTCAGATCGTCCGCGTCCGCGTCCTAGACTATCAGAATGCTACGAAGAAGACGGGATACATCACCCTAGAGTATATCATCAAGGCAGACAAGAAGTAGTCTTCCTCTCCCTTACCAGCTCGGAGCTACTAGAGCGATCGCTCTCCGTGGCTCCGAGCTACCTTAGCTCTTAGTAGCTATTGGCTCTCCAAGCCCCCCCACACACTCACACTTTACTATATGAAAAGCTCCCTATACATCTTCCTCTCCCTACTTACCCTCGCCAGTTCGCTCTCCGCGACCCCACTCCTTCCTCAAGACTCAATACTCCTAGACAGTACGAAGGTCAAGTGTCTTGACGAAGTGGTCGTCACGGGGACTCGCACACGTTGCCCGATGAAAAACATCTCCATACCGATCCGTGTCGTCTCGCCCAAAGAGATCGAAGCGGTGCAGGCACGATCCGTCGAGGATCTGCTACAGATGGTGATCCCAGGCGTGCAGACGAGCACCCACGGCACGCAAAATCGGATGAGCATACGAGGTCTCTCGGCCGACTACTACCTCTTCCTCATAGATGGCGAGCGTATGACCAACGAGGGAGCCTCCAGTAGCGTAGACCTAGAGCGTATAGACCCCTCCTCGATAGAGCGCATCGAGATGCTACAAGGCTCTAGCTCGGCTCTCTATGGGAGCAATGCCATAGGCGGTGTGATCAACATCATCACGAAGCGTAGCCACAAGAAGCTCGACGCTACGCTCTCAGGTCACTACGACACGCAGAGCATACAGCGCTACAACGGTCGTCTGGTGATGAAGCTAGGTCGTGTGACCAGCACCACGACAGGTGGCTATGCCAAGCAACTAGACTACGAGCTACCTAGCGTACGTGCAGATATACCCCGCACGATGCCTGGCTTCTACACCTTTCATATGGAAGAGCAGCTACGCTACCTTTCCCCAGACAAGCGTCTCTCGATGACCGCTACGGGACGCTTTCACTCCCGTATGCAAAACTTTGACGACAAGGAGAAGAACCGCTATCAGAGCCCCACGGGCAATCTACGCCTGCTCTACAAACCTACCGATGGACACTCCGTAGAGGCTAGCTACCACATCGAGGGATACAAGCGAGACAAGTACTTCTTCCTCGCTACAAAGGAGGAGGGCCCCTGGGAGCCACAGTTTAACTATCTGACGCAGACGGCTCGCATGCAGTACAACTACGACCCAACGGAAGACCCCTACAAGCCGAGCTTCAATGCGGGTGTGGAGATACTACATGAGAACCTGCGTAGCGTACAGGTGACCAACCTCAATCAGGTTCACAGCGCTTCGACCAAGACGCTCTACGGGCAAATGCTCTGGCGTATGGACAATAACTGGAGCACTACCGTAGGAATTCGGCAAGATATGCACTCGACCTATGGCACGCACCTGACGCCTCGCCTATCGATCATGTGGCGCAATCACAACTACGCCCTACGCATTAGCTATTCCGAGGGCTTTAGATCGCCTTCGCTCAAGGAGCTCTTTATGGACTGGGACCACAGAGGTATGTTTCGTATCAAAGGCGCCAGCGACCTCAAGCCGGAGATTAGCCACCTCGTGATGATTACTCCTGAGTACAACAACTCCTTTATGAATCTCTCGCTCTCGGCCTCCTACAACCGCATCAACAATCGTATCTATACGCGACCTGAGCAGGAGGGGCGTGTCCTCCAGTATCGCAACGGGGACAAGCCTCTCAATCTATGGAGCGGTACGGCGATGCTACGGGTGACACCTTTCGCAAACTTTGATATCAACATCAACTACGCTCTCGTCCTAGAGCAGATGAAGGTGCAGGGTAAGACGCACTCCTTCTATATCCGCAACACGAGACCACACCACATCAACGGCTCCATACAGTACGGTCACCGCTGGGGCTTGTACACACTCTCGGGACAATTCACTGGGCGCTACCTCAGTGGCGTGAAGTCTGCCGTCTATGACGATGCCAGTGACGACTATAAGTACGCCTCCTATCCTGGCTATGCACTCTTTAGGGCTAGTGTCACACAGCGCTGGCAGACGCTCCTAGACCTTAGCCTGACGCTGGGATGCGACAACCTTTTCAACTATATGACCCCAATCGTCGAGCAGGGCGCTTCGCTATCGCCTGGACGTAGCTACTTCGTTTCGCTCTCTCTGAACTACTAAAAAGGGCTTCGCCCCCCACTAAGACTTTCTTCCTTATGACTTTCTCTAAGAAGCATCTCTACTACATCGGCGCCACACTACTGCTGGGCGTCATCATCCTCTGCGCCTATCTCTTGTGGCCTAAGCCAGTGCGAGTCGCACTGGTCAATATGCCAGACTTCGTAGCCTCTCGTATGGCGGCTGCAACCGACAAGGAGAATGTGCGCCTCACAGCTGTTACGGATCTCTCCGAGCTGAAGAACTACGACGCTATGATCGCCTTCGGCATGGGACTCAAGTGGACCGACGAGGACCGTGCACTGATCAAGCAACTGGGCGAAGAGAAGGGCCTGAAGTACCTCGCCTACATGACCACAACGCCTGAGAATAGTATCTCCAACGTCGACTCCATCCAGCAGCTTAAGCTCGAGGTGTACCTTACTAATGGCGGTACGAGCAACTATCGCTCGGCCTTCAACTATATCCGTAAGGAGATCCTCGGTAAGTCGCTCCGTACGGGCACTATCGAAGAGCCTGTAGAGTACGGCTATGACCTGCTCTTTACGGACGAAGATCCCGACCTAGCCTTCGACAGCGTCGAGAGCTTTCAGAAGTACTACAACGAGCATGGATACAAGGAGGGAGCTCCTCGCATTGCGCTCTTTACAGGTATCGCAGGTCCCTTCGGATCGAGCCGAGACTACTTGGACGAGTTGATCGGAGCGCTAGAGGAGTCGGGCTTTAACGTCTACCCAATCAGCGCTATGACACGTCGACTGGAGTTCCTCACGGAGATCAAGCCACAGGCGGTCATCTACTTCGCACACGGACGCTTCGGTGGCGACCCCGCCATCGCTTGGCTCAAGGAGCACAACGTACCTATCTTCACTCCGCTCCTCGTATCGGAGCTGTATGACGACTGGATCAAAGACAAGCAAGGCATGTGGGGTGGCTATCTCAGCCAAACGGTCGTAACGCCTGAGATAGATGGCACGATCCTCCCCTTTGCGCTGGTGACACTGCGGGAGAACAAGCAGGGCTTTAAGGAGTTTCACACGATCCCCGAGCGTCTGCCCGACTTCTGCTCACTACTCCACCGCTATGTCAAGCTACAGACGATGAGCAACGCAGACAAGCGCATAGCACTCTTCTACTTCAAGGGTCCTGGACAAAACAGTCTCGTGGCGCAAGGCATCGAGGTGGTGCCCTCGCTCTACAATGTTCTGAAGTATCTACAGAGCCAAGGGTACGACCTGACGGGATTGCCCGACACGGAGGAGGCTTTTGCCAAGGATCTGATGTCTCGTGGTGCACTCTACAACAACTATGCGGAGGGCAACAAGCAGATGATGCTACATAGCAACTACCCCGCCTTTGTCTCGACGAAAGAGCTGACACAGTGGATCGACGAAACCTTCCCTCCTGCACTCAAAGACAGTATAGAGGGGCGATACGGGGCGATACCTGGTCACGACCTCGTCTTAGAGCGTGACGGTGCCGAGGGCATTGCGGTGACCCGACTCACTTATGGTAAGGTGGCGCTCCTTCCTCAGCCTGGATCTGGTAGCGGAGAGCTAGACTTCAAGATGGTACACGGCTCTACCTCCGTACCCGCTTACCCATACATAGCCAGCTATCTGTGGGCACGCAACGGCTGGCACGCTGATGTCCTGATGCACTTCGGCACCCACGGCAGTCTAGAGTTTATCCCCGGCAAGCAGGTAGCGCTAAGCAACTACGACTATACCGACAGACTCGTACGTGACTTGCCACACATCTATTACTACACGACGGCAAACGTCGGCGAGTGTATGATCGCCAAGCGTCGCTCCTACGGGCAGGCAGTCTCTTACTTGGCACCGCCCTTTATTGATACACAGCTAGACAAAGAGATGCAACCGCTACGCGACTTGACCGATCGCTATCTAGCTTCGGAAAAAGATGACGACGTACTCTCCAAGCGGATCAAAGAGATGACCATCGCTAAGGGCTTCCACAGAGACCTCAAGCTAGACTCCACGATGAGCAAGCCCTATACGAGAGACGAGATCGAGCTAATCGCCAGCTTCGTTGACGAGCTAGCTCACGCCAAGATCGTGGGCGGTATGTACACGACAGGCGTCCCCTTCAGCTCAGAGAAGATTCGCTCCAGTGTTCGCCTTCTCTCGGTCGACCCAATAGCCTACGCACTGGCTCAGGTGGACAAGTCTCGTGGACGGATCACCGACGCCCAGATCAAGGACGATGTCTACTTCAACGCACGTTACCTCCGTCCTGCTGACCGCTTCGTGGCTCGTGTTCAGGATCGAGAGATTGCCTCGGGAGAGGTTGATGCGCTCCTTCAGTCTCTAGGCGTTAGTCGCGCCGAGCTAGCACGTGCCGATCAGTTCCTCAAGGCGCAACAAGAGGAGAGCGCACAGTCCGGTATGATGGGCGGTATGCCTGCAGGTATGATGGGCGGTGGTATGCCAAAGGGTATGTCCAAAGGTATGCCTAAGGGAATGCCTAAAGGAATGGGTGGCGGTATGCCTCCTCACGGCAAGCCCGCCAGTGCCGAGACGAAGAAAGACCCCAAGCTGGTACTCCTCGCCGAGGGTGTCAGCCTGTTACGTCGCTCCGTAGCGCAGATACCATATTACAAGCGTATGCTGGTCACTTCGCCACAGCTCGAGCTAGCTTCGCTCGCCAATGCGCTCCGTGGTGGCTATACGGCACCTTCGCCAGGCGGAGACTTCATCGCCAGCCCCTCCGTACTACCCACAGGGCGCAACCTCTACGCCATTGATCCCGAGATGACACCCACGGCAAAGGCGTGGGAAGACGGACAGCAACTAGCCGATGCACTTATCGCCGACTACCGCTCTCGTCACAACGACTCGATACCGCGCAAGGTGAGCTTCACGCTCTGGAGCAGTAGCTTCATCGAGAGCGAGGGCACCACCATCGCTGAGATTATGGCGCTCCTCGGTGTCGAGCCCGTGCGTGACCGCCGTGGCAAAGTGATCGACGTGCGCGTCATCCCCATCAAGGAGCTCGGCAGACCTCGTGTAGATGTGGTCATACAGACCTCGGGCCAGCTCCGAGACATCGCAGCCTCCCGACTCTTCCTCCTGCAAAAGGCTATAGACCTCGTCGCAGAGACCAAGGATGGCAAGATGCCCAACCAGATTGCCCTCGGACGTGTCGAGGCGGAGCGTGTACTCCTAGAGCATGGCTTACCCCCCGAGCAGGCTCGTAAGCTTAGTGGCAAGCGCATCTTCGGCGGTCTCAACGGTGCCTACGGTACTGGCATTCAGGAGTTCGTCGAGAGCGGTGACCGCTGGGAGAAAGAGAGCGAGATTGCCGAGGTCTATATGAACAATATGGGCGCCATCTATGGAGACGAAGAGCTCTGGGGCGAGACTGCCAAGGGTATCTTTGAGGCGGCACTGCAAAACACCGATGCCGTCGTTCAGCCCCGTCAGAGCAATACGTGGGGTGCGCTAAGCTTGGATCACGTCTATGAGTTTATGGGCGGGCTCACCCTCTCCGTGCGTCACGTCACAGGCAAGGACCCCGAGGGCTACTTCACCGATCTGCGCAACCGTCGTCGTGTCAAGACGCAGGAGATCAAGCAAGCTATCGGCATCGAAGCTCGCACCACCATCCTTAACCCCACCTATGTGCGTGAGCAGCTCAAAGAGGGCGCTGGAGCGGCAGATGCTATTGACGAAACCATCCGCAATACCTATGCGTGGAACGTTATGAAGCCCTCCGCCATTGACAAGGAGCTCTGGGATGCTCTCTACGATATGTATGTCGTGGACAAGCACCAGCTCGGCACCGTCGACTTCTTCGAGCGCAACAACCCCGCAGCCCTGCAAGACCTCACCGCCTCCATGATGGAGACCATTCGCAAGGGCTACTGGCAGGCGACTGCTGAGCAAAAGCAGACCATCGCTCGGCTCCATGCCGAGAGCTTGGCAAAGGCAGGTGCTGGCTGTAGCGGTATGGTCTGTGACAATGCTAAGCTGCGTAAGATGATCCAAGATCAACTCACACCCGAGCAACAGCAAGAGTACACCGCCGCCCTAGACAAAGCGCTCAAAGTGACCTCTCAGTCTGGCCAAAAGCAGCAGGTACTCTCAAAGGACTCGGACAAGGCTCAGGACAAGAAGCACTCCTCAGGCTCTGCCTCTGCAGAGGATCAGGATAGTTTCTCCACGACCGAGATAGTCATCATAGGAGGTGTCGTACTCGTCCTCATACTGGTACTCTCTCTCCTTTACAGCAGACGTAAGAAGCGTACGAAGTAAGAGATGATACTCATCGTTTCCATCTTTGCACTCCTAGTGGCGCTCACCACCACAGCCGTACGATCTGATCGTAGGGTGCGACTAGCACATGCGGTACTCTATATCGTAGGCTTGGTGGCGACCCATCAGGCGACCCTGCGGGTGAGCAAGCTAGCCCTCGACGCTATGCTACGTCAGGCAGAGCAGCTCTCCACACTCGCCATGATGGTCTCGCTAGAGCTACTGCTCACCATGGCAGTCGTCACCTACCGCCCTGCGCACCGACCTCTGCGTACGATCTATCATCGAGAGGGACTAGTCGTAGCGGTCATGACCGCTTGCCACCAGATAGCCGTATGGCTACCCTCGCTACTGATGCTACCTGCGCTATGCTACCTGAGGAGCTTCGTCATCTACAGCATACCTGGGGTCCATTACTGGGCAGTGACCATAACCTTTGCTGTGGTGCTCCTATTACTCATCGAGCTGATACCTCGCCTGATACGTGATCGGGAGTTCCTCCGTCTGCTCGCTATGCTCTTGGCTGGGGTGCTAGCCGTGGGTAGCGTCATAGCCTACATCCTCATACCAGAGCGCACCCAAGCTCCAGAGGTCCAGCTAGACAGCTCCTCACCTAGAGAGCTGGGCATCCTCCTCGCAACCCTCGCTGGCGGCATGCTCGTCGGCTATATAGCCATGCTCATCAAGGCAAAAGGCTCACGCAAATAAGATAGTTATACACACAACAGATTACTATGAAATTCATTTCAGACACTATGTTTCTCCTCTCCAATGGTCTCCTCATACCGGTGATCATTGGACTACTCCTACTCTTCCTCCTAGCCCTCCTCATGCTGGGCGGACTCATTGAGCGGGCACAGCGCTACAAGCGACTACAGCGACGCTACTTCGCCCATCAGCGTGAAGACGCCAGCGCACTACTCGGCAGACTACGCCAAGAGCTGGGCGGTGAAAGCCAAGAGACAGCACGGCTAGACCTCTTTGAGGAGCTCCTGCGCTCGCTCCTCACAGCTCCCGCTGCTGAGCGTAGCCTACTTATCGGAGA
Source organism: Porphyromonas uenonis 60-3 (assembly GCF_000174775.1). Lineage (GTDB taxonomy): Bacteria > Bacteroidota > Bacteroidia > Bacteroidales > Porphyromonadaceae > Porphyromonas > Porphyromonas uenonis_A. Next base: position 12,222 of record NZ_ACLR01000203.1, on the reverse strand, counting down.
GTATGAGCTACGCCTTGACAAGCGACTCGTCTACCCGCAAGTCTTGACCAAGTTCGGCCCAATCCTCGGACTAATGGGTACCCTCATACCAATGGGGCCAGCGCTCGTCGGGCTTAGCAGTGGCGATATGGCAACTATGGCGTACAATATGCAGGTCGCCTTTGCGACTACCGTGCTGGGACTCTTCGTCTCCGCCATCGGCTATCTAACCTTGCAAAGGCTCCACCGCTATCACCACCAAGAGCTCATCTACATCGACTACATCGACGAACTCCTAACTCAAGCTGAAGATGAGACGAAGAAGTAAGCGACGCACCCTACGCCACGACGATACCGATCCATCGTCGCTCGTGAGCAACCTCTTTGACGTAGCGATGGTCTTTGCCGTGGCGCTGATGGTGGCACTGGTCACAAAGTTTAGCATGACCGAGATGCTCACGCAGGAGGACTTTACCATCATCAAGAACCCCGGTAAGGACAATATGGAGATCATCTCCAAGAAAGGCTCCACCATCGAGCGGTACACACCGACCGACAGCGAGGACGCCTCCAGTCAGCGCCGCGGCAAGCGCGTCGGCATCGCCTACGAGCTGGAGAATGGCGAGGTCATTTACATCCCCGAGGAGTAAAGCGGAGCAGACAGCTCACAGATCGCTAAGCCATCCCTAACCCATCGCTAAAAGAGCGCTAACCAGCCCCTAAATAGCTCTTAAATCACGACAGCCCCCACGGCTCTCTACGACCAGAGACCCGTGGGGGCTGTCGTTTGTGCCAATGCCTCGCTCGCTCTCCATAGCGTTAACCGCAAGCCCCTTCGGCGAAAAACATTGTCTCCCCGTGTGGCAAACCTTTGCCAAGCAGGTTGGCAAGAGTTTTTCATGAGGGAGAAAATCTATTTTCATGCCCATGACAATCCATTTTCCTACCGAAGAAACTGGAGTTTCCTACCGAGGAAACTAGAGTTTCATACGGAAGAAACTCCAAGCAGCTCTAGGTGAAGCGGTTGGAATGTCGCTAACAAGTGGTAGTCTGTGCCTACTCATTGCTAGTTTGATGTGGGCAACTTGTCATCCGAATGGGGCAGTTCACTCAAAACACAAAGATTTTTGCCAAGAGCACTTGTCAATTACAGAAGTTTGTGTACCTTTGCACTACCAAGATATAGGTACCAAGTAAAAACTTCAACGACAAAGTAGTGGAAGCACTCTATAGAACACACGATTACCTGCTGCGCAATCTGAGCAATCCGATACAGCGTAGCCTCTTTGGCGAGATTGACTTCTCGGCCCCACTGATCGGTATCTATGGCTGTCGTGGCGTGGGCAAGACCACCTTCCTACTGGACTATGCTGCGAGGACTTTTGGGTCGCTCAATAGGAAGTGTCTATACGTCAATCTGAACAACTTCCTCTTTACCAGCGAGACGCTTGTAGACTTTGCCAAGGGCTTCTACGATCATGGCGGGCGGCACCTGCTACTAGACCAAATATATAAGTATCCCTCGTGGCATGAGGATCTGCTGACCTGTACGCACTTGATGCCAGACCTGCAGATCATCTACACGACCTCGATCGTGCAGTACGACTCGGCGCTCCCCATTGAAGAGCAACTACCAGGAGCGGTCTACCGGCTGGACGGTTTCTCACTCCGTGAGTTCATCCAGCTCAAGACGGGACTAGACCTCCCGCAGCTTTCGCTAGAGGAGATCTTGAAGAACCACGAGACCATCTCTCGTGAGATCATGGGGATGGTCAATCCGCTCAACTACTTAGCGGACTATACGCACCACGGCTACTACCCTTTCTTCCTCGAGGATCGCAACTACTCGGAGAATCTGCTGAAGAATATCAACATGATGCTGGAGGTTGATGTGAGCTTCCTGCGCAATCTGGACCAGCGTCTGCTACCCAAGCTACGTAGACTACTCTACGAACTGGGGCGCACGGCACCCACCTCGCCCAATGTCTCTCAGCTCTCGCAGATGATCAGCGCCTCGCGTGCTACCATCTCCAACTATATGCACATCCTCTCTGACGCTGGTCTCGTCACGCAGCTATACCGTGTGGGTGCAGAGACGACCACACGCAAGCCAGCTATGTGCTATCTGCAAAACACCAACATTGGCTACGCACTCGTACCCGAACCTGTGACCAGCACGGGGCTGTACGCCACCTTTTTCTTGACGCATCTCAATCATGCTCATCAGGTCAACACGGGCGGACGGGCACAGGTGCACTTCGTGCTAGATGAGACCTACGAGTTTCGCATTGACAAGGAGCTAGGCGGGCGTTATCGATCGGACCGCTACTACGCAGTGCAAGGCATTCCCATAGGTCATGACAACGTGATCCCACTATGGCTCTTCGGCTTTATCTACTAAAGCGACTAACTACAACAACACACAAGGAAAAATCAATACATAGAAATGGCTAATCCAACTAAGAAAACAATGACTTGTGACGGCAACCAAGCGGCCGCACATGTCGCCTACATGTTTAGCGAAGTAGCTGCTATCTACCCCATCACCCCCTCCTCCACGATGGCGGAGTATGTCGATGAGTGGGCAGCTGCTAAGCGTAAGAACATTTTCGGCGAGATCGTCGAGGTACAGGAGATGCAGAGTGAGGCTGGTGCTGCTGGCGCTATGCACGGTGCACTACAGGCGGGTGCTCTCGGTGTCACCTTTACCGCATCTCAGGGTCTGCTCCTGATGCTACCTAATATGTACAAGGTGGCTGGTGAGCTGCTCCCAGGTGTCTACCACGTAGCTGCTCGTACGATCGCTTCGCAGGCTCTCTCTATCTTTGGTGATCATCAGGACGTGATGAGCGCTCGTATGACGGGTCTCGCACAGCTCTGCACGGGCTCCGTGCAGGAGGTGATGGACCTTGCAGCTGTTGCCCACCTCACCGCGATCAAGAGCCGCGTACCTTTCATCCACTTCTTCGATGGCTTCCGCACTTCACACGAGATCCAGAAGATCGAGTACCTCTCCAACGAGGACCTCGAGCCACTCATTGACCAAAAGGCTCTGCGCCAGTTCCGTGAGCGTGCACTCAGCGCCCATGCTCCTGTAGTACGTGGTACCGCTCAGAACGGTGATATCTTCTTCCAGGCTCGTGAGGCTTCCAACCCCTTCTACGATGCAGTCCCCGCTATCGCACAGGACTATATGGATCAGCTAGCTAAGATCACGGGACGTCACTACCACCTCTTCGACTACTACGGAGATCCCGAGGCTGAGCACGTCGTCATCGCTATGGGCTCTGCCACAGAGGCTATCCGCGAGTCCATCGACTACCTACGCGCTCAGGGCAAGAAGGTAGGACTTGTCGCTGTACACCTCTATCGTCCATTCAGCGTAGAGCACTTCCTCGGTGCACTGCCCAAGAGCGTCAAGCGTATCGCTGTCCTCGACCGTACGAAGGAGCCAGGAGCTGCTGGTGATCCGCTCTACCTCGATGTCAAGAACGCACTCTACACACAGCCCAATGCTCCGCTAGTTGTAGGCGGTCGCTACGGTCTATCAAGCAAAGACACGACACCCGCTCAGATCATCGCCGTCTTTGACAATCTAGCGATGAACGAGCCAAAGGATCAGTTTACCGTTGGTATCGTCGACGACGTCACCTTCAAGTCCCTTCCTCTAGGCAAAGAGGTCGAGCTCGAGAGCGATGCTTACGAAGCTAAGTTCTTCGGACTAGGTGCTGACGGTACGGTCGGTGCAAACAAGAACTCCGTCAAGATCATTGGCGAAAACACCAATAAGTACTGCCAGGCTTACTTCGCTTACGACTCTAAGAAGAGCGGTGGCTTTACCGCCTCTCACCTACGCTTCGGCGATCAGCCCATCCGTAGTACCTATCTAGTTGTACGCCCCAACTTCGTCGCTTGCCACGTACCTGCTTACCTACGCATGTACGACGTCCTCGCAGGTCTTCGCAAGGGTGGCACGTTCCTCCTCAACTCTGTCTGGGATCTAGACAGCATCGAGGAGCACCTACCTAACCACATCAAGCGTTACCTCGCTGAGAATGAGATCTCCTTCTACATGATCAACGCTACCGAGATTGCTCAGCGCATTGGTCTAGGCAACCGCACGAACACGATCCTGCAGAGCGCCTTCTTCAAGATCTCTGGTGTCATCCCTTACGATCTCGCAGTAGAGCAGATGAAGAAGTTTATCGTCAAGTCTTACTCTCGCAAGGGTGAGGAGATTGTCAATAAGAACTTCGCAGCTGTCGACGAGGGTGCCAACGTTATCCAGGTTCCCGTCAAGGCTGAGTGGGCTAACCTCCCCGACGAGCCCGCAGTCGAGCATGCAGGCGACACAGACTTCGTACGCAACGTGGTACGTGTCATCAACGCTCAGCGTGGTGACTCACTCCCCGTCTCTGCTTTCGCAGGTCGCGAGGATGGTACCTGGGACTCTGGTACGGCCGACTCCGAGAAGCGTGGTGTCTCTGACCTCGTACCTGTATGGATCGAGGACAACTGTATCCAGTGCAACCAGTGTGCTTTCGTCTGTCCTCACGCTACGATCCGTCCATTCCTACTCAACGAGAAGGAGGCTCAGGGTACCAATGTAGCGCTACTTGACGCTACGGGCAAGGGCTTCAAGGAGGCTGGTCTTAAGTTCCGCATTCAGGTCAACTACCTCGACTGTCTCGGTTGTTCCAACTGTGTCAACACCTGTCCAGGCAACAAGCAGGGTAAGGCGCTCAAGATGGTTCACCTTGATGAGGTTCGCGACAAGCAGTGCGACTGGGACTATATGCGTCATCAGGTAACCAACAAGTCTTACATGGTCGATGTACAGTCCAACGTCAAGAACTCACAGTTTGCACAGCCTCTCTTTGAGTACTCTGGAGCTTGCTCTGGTTGTGGTGAGACACCTTATGTCAAGCTACTGACGCAACTCTTCGGCACTCGTCAGGTCGTGGCAAATGCTACGGGTTGCTCCTCTATCTACTCAGCTTCAGCGCCCTCTACGCCCTACACAACCAATGATCGTGGCGAGGGCCCCGCATGGGCTAACTCCCTCTTTGAGGACAATGCTGAGTTTGGTATGGGTATGTACATCGCCTCTAGCTCAAACCGCAACCGCCTCGTTCACCTCGTCAAGGAGATTCTTGAGGATGGTCAGGAGCAGCTCAGCGACGAGCTACGCCAGCTCCTCAACGAGTGGGTTGAGCAGCGCTTCGATGGTGATGCTTCACAGCAGCTCAGCTACAAGATCCTACCCCTACTCAATGCCGAGGCTCAGGGCCGTATGCACTACGTCTACAACCTGCGCCATCACTTTGTCAAGCCTTCACAATGGATTATCGGTGGTGACGGCTGGGCATACGATATCGGCTTCGGTGGTCTCGACCACGTACTCGCTTCGGGCAAGAACGTCAACGTCCTCGTACTCGACACAGAGGTCTACTCCAATACGGGTGGACAGTCCTCTAAGAGTACACCTCTAGGCGCTATCGCTAAGTTTGCCGCAGCAGGTAAGCGTGTCCGCAAGAAGGATCTAGGTCTCATCGCGACCACCTACGGCTACGTCTATGTAGCTCAGATCGCTATGGGTGCCAACCCCGCTCAGACGCTCAAGGTACTCCGCGAGGCTGAGGCTTACGAGGGTCCATCACTCGTGATCGCTTACTCACCCTGTATCTCACACGGACTCAAGGGTGGTATGGGCAGTGCACAGAATGAGCAGAAGCGCGCCGTAGAGTGTGGTTACTGGCACCTCTGGCACCACGATCCACGTCGTGAGCAGGAGGGCAAGAACCCCTTCGTACTCGACAGCAAGGAGCCAGACTTCACAAAGTTCAAGGACTTCCTCAAGGGCGAGGTACGCTACGCTTCACTCTTCAAGATGTACCCAGATATTGCTGAGGAGCTAGCCAACGAGTCACTCCGCTCCGCTTACAAGCGCTACAGCACCTACGTACGTATCTCATCTACCGAGTGGGAAAACGACTACGGTCCTCTCGCTGACATCCTTGATGCCAAGCCCGAGCCCACCACACCTGAGGAGGTACATGCCGTAGACCTCACCTAGTCTGTCTGACTATACCGAGCCTCTGGCGTAAGGCCAGCAGGCTCCCCAACATAGCAAAGCCGTGTAGCCATCCGAGCTACACGGCTTTTGTTGTGTGCTTCCGCTTTACCACAAAACGACGCACAACCCGCTCCCAAAGCCGTGGAAGCAAATCGTCCCACCCGTCTGTTAACCATTAATTAACAAACGGAGTGCTATGCATCAAACAGGCATATCCACGCTACTCCGAGGAATTGCAAAATCCCCACGGAGCTATTTCTCATTCTTCACCGAGGAACGAGAAAATTCTTCGGAACTTTGATTTGCTTCTTCCGAAGTTTCATTTCATTCTTCCGAACTTTTATTTCGGCCCTCCGTGGAGAAAAATCATTTTCCACCGAGCTATTTGGATATTCCTCGCTAGATATTCCCCACACCTCAGCCCCCTCAAGCATTATCCGCAGATTACCACAACCTTACGCGCATCTCCCGCCACCAGTCCAGACAACCCGACAGCCTCCGCTCAATAAACATATTTTTCAATAGCATTGAAGCGTACGATGGCTGAAAGGGCGTTCATTATTGAACGACCTTGCCCCTGTAATCTTTAACGGAAACGGATGCACCGATCGTTCGTTCCTACAAGTTATTACTCGTGAGATTTGCGGAATCTAGGACTAAGAAGGTCTTTCCCAAAATAAGGCTTAACCTAGAGCTCTAGTGTTGACAACAAGTTCATAATAAACCAAGAATCAAAGCCTGAGAAGACAAGCCGTTTTTGGCTCGTTTCTCTTTGGATCTCTACGCCATCGCTATAGGGTTGCAGTGCAATAATCTTTTTATACGCGACTTTTATGCTCTTGGAGCGAGAGTAGAAGATTATGTTTTTGTTCGTGAGCATCAAAAAGCCTGTCCCTACCGCAGCCATATATTGCGTACTAACTTTATGCCCTTTTGACTGCCCCACATGGTAGTATACACCTTTGCAAATTCTTATACTAGCTCCTCCACTGCGACCGACCCATTCACTTTTTGTTCTTTCCTCATACGCAGTTACACCTTTGTATACCCAAACAAAAAACTCGCCTTTTGTCAAGATAACTGGCGCTGCATCAACAATAAAGTTGGGCTTTTCACCATTTTGCAAGTCCTTAAGAAAAGTCAATTGCTTGACTTTTATAATGTTGGAGTCGGCATATTTGGAAGGGAGGTCTCCAATATTGATTCCAAACTCTCCGACGAAGTTGTTAAATAGACTACGCTCCTCATCTGAAATGACTCCATCTTCGAGAAATCTTCTAGACGCTGTATTCAAGCTGTCAAGCAAGATGTCTCTGAAGTCTTTATTGCGATAGCGATAAGTGGCAAGACTATCAGCAACTGCCTCCAACTCTATTTTTCTATCAAAATACTGCTTGCACTTTTCCTTGATAAAGCCTTCTGAATAGGAGTTAAGGTTTTCGTCCAAGATCTTCTGAGTCAAGTAATTTGCAGCAGATAGTTCTCTTAGCCTATTAAGCTCAACGGTGGAGTTGACTCGATGGTATTTCGCCTCTTCTTGTATGATTTGCCTAATCTCGTCTTCACTTAGAAAGTTCTTCTGTCTGAAGACCTCAAGGGTATCTGTAATTTTGGTTGAGGTTTCAGCGGGATTAAACAAAGTCGTCTCAACAAACTCCTTGCACTCGATCAGCCCTTGCGTGTGTAGCTCCTCACATTCCTTATGAATAGACGATAGAAAGCCAGCCTTTTTGCCACAGTACTTGCACTTTCCCATAACTCTTCGTTTTTGATTGTTAGCAAAGTTACTACTAAAACTTATAAGAGCAAAAAAGCGACACACGCCCTCACTCCCCCGTAAAGCCTCCAATGAACACGAAGGTTCTGTTGAATTAGTGTCCATCTTTATTGAGCAGCGTACAGCTATTAGCCTCTAACAAAATAGGAGTATAGTGATGCGCTGTATGCCAAGCAAACAATGTTCCTCTCAAGCATACCCTATGACCTATATATGACTTTGAGCTAAAACCAGCATTCCTTGTAAAGTAAAATTGGACTAAATCTATTCCATACATTGTATGATCACAGACACCTTCCTCTAAGAATTCTCTGTCTTGATAAACGTTTATTGGTTTTTCAAGTGCAATTACGGGAACTTTGACACTCAGCTCATCTTCGCTGAAACTGTCCCCAATGAGTGTAGATTGTGAATACTCTTTAATCTCAACAACCCCTGTTAGTTCAGATATACTTGGATAGTAGAAAAAGTTTGTCTGGTTAAGAACATCTATCTTGTTAGTTGCTATAATCTTATCAAGAACTTTATTCGCTGATCTAATTTCACTCTTTAATCCTGCTCGTAAAGAGTCTGTTTCTAATTTCTTATTCGCAGTTTCAAGGGTATACCACGCTGATAAAATGTTTTTCATTGATTCGTACAAGCTCTCCGTGATAACATTTTCTTCAATCTTCCTTCTCCAACTCTCATCAGTTACTTGAGCTAACCTCTTGCCAAAGATCTGCACAACATTCTCCTCTAGTTTGCTATACAGTAAGAATAAGTTCTCTTCGTCATGATCCTGACAAACACCAAACAAATACTCTAAGAGCAATTTGGCAAGCTCATAGTAATTGTTCAGATCGTCATTACATACAGAAGATTTACCAGGTTCATGATACAGCCTATTTCTAATCTTATGATAATGTATAATTTGAGTAGGGTCTATACCAACGAATCTATCAGAATAATGTATCGCCATTAGCTCAACAAGACGATTAAAATTACTGCCACACCTTTTCAATTCGCTATAAGCAGGTTTTTTCATGCCCATAACTAATTCAGGTAAAGAAAGATAAGTCTTAAACATGACCTCAACAGCATTGTCAATGTTGATAAAAGCAGTACTCTTGTCAAATGATGTCTGACAGAGCATATGTTCACGTGCATGTTCTAATAGCTTTATAGCCTTTTCCGCCCATATAGTCTTCATAATCTATACCGTCTAAAACATGTCTTCTAGTATCCCACTACTCCTACCTTGCAAAGATACTTCTTCCCTATCTAAAAAAACAAGACGCAATCACTTAAAAGGGACTTATCATATTAAAAGAGTGAATGATAAAAGCGACTACGAAAGAGTCTACCATTTTCTTAGAGTATCTACGGATTAGAACTGTGGTACACATCAGAAGTACCCTTTCGGGTATTGTGTAGAGCGTAAAGTCTTTCTAACTTTGCAGGTGTGTAAAGGAGGGGTCTTTGGGGAGAGGTTCTTTTTGTAAGGGCTCCACCCCAACACCCTCATATCTCTATCAAGACAACAAGAAGCAATGACTGAAAGCCACCTCCCTGCGAAGGAGCATAAGACGACGTTCGTGAGACTCATACTTTCACTTCTCCTCGTGGTGTCCTCAGCCGTAGCATCGCTAGCACAAGAGCGCATCGGCACCGTGACTGGGGAGGTGACCACGACAACGGGCGAGGCTCTGGTCAATGCTGTAGTTCTCTTCACCAGTAGTCAGGACTCCACGCACTGCTTCCCCGCCGTTTGTGACGAGCATGGGCGCTTTTACCAAGAGCTCCCCCTCGGTGCTTATTCGTATAGAGTATCTTACCTCGGCTCCAGTTACATCCCTGAGCGAAATCAAGTAGAGGTGAGCAAGAGCTCTACCAGCTCTCTGAGCATCGCCATTACGCCCACCGCACAAGCACTCGAAGAGGTGGTCGTAGTTGCCAAGCGTCCATTTGTCTCATACGATGGCGGTGTGGCTCGCTATAACCTTTTGGCTAATCCTGCAGCCATCGGCGGGAATCTCTTGGACGGACTCAAGCTAATCCCCGGGGTACAGGTGGAGGAGCGTGGAGGGCTCTCTGTCTATGGCTTCTACACACTCACGGTAGCTGTCAATGGTCGGATACTACGGCTTTCTCCTGAGGAGGTTCAAGCTTACCTCAGCTCTCTGAGCGTGGAGGATGCCGGGCGTGTGGAGCTCATTCGCCATCCAGGACCCGAGTATGGCGTGCAGAGCGGTGCCGTCCTCAACATTATCACAAAGGGGAACCCTCGAGAGGGTCTCAATGCTTTCATCTCTGCCGATGCGAGCTATCGGAGGAAGATCTCGGAGGGCGGTCGGCTCAGGCTCAACTATAATAAAGATAACAAGCGAAGCTATATAGCGTACCAAGTCTTTGACAATCGTCGTCTAGAGTCCCTCACGACTACGCTGGGCGCTGACACAACGAGCACATCGCCTCATCGTGGACAAGCTATGCAGGCGGGCTTTGAGTGGCAGATCTCTCCGCAACAGCTCTTTGACGTACGGCTTCACGGCTCTCTCTCGAGTGAGCATATAGACTATAGTCGGGGGGCCCACACCGATATGAAGCGTATGGTCGGGGCTGTCAATCTTTATCACACCCTCTCTGCAGATCGCTGGGCTTGGAAAAGCTATGCCGACTACACCGCTAGTGGCAATCAACGCTCCTACTCCCACAGTGACAGCGAGCTTCAGGATCGGTATCACTACCTTCGCCTATCAACGAACTATACCTACCGCTTTACCCCTTCACTACTGGGACTACTCGGGGTAACGCAAAACAACATCTGGTTTGCGACACAAGCCCCCACAGCTCCCATCCAAGTCAATGAGCAGTACTATGAGAGTAACGGCTCTGCTTACCTCACGCTGCGCTACCACAAAGGAGCGCTCGACAGCTACGGTGGAGTACAGCTCAACTACGACCACCGTACGAGCCAAGCTCAAGGGACTCGCCTACTATCTGACCAAGCGGTGCGCTGGCAACCCTACCTCAATGTGGCCTACGATATAGCGCGCAACCATCGTCTAGCACTCTCCTTGCAAACTTACTACCAGCGTCCTGCGCTAAGAGATCTGATGCCGTATGCCTCCTATGCGGGATTTCTCTATCGTGTCGGCAATGATCGTCTGCAAAGTAGTATACGCCACAACCTTGCGCTCAACTACAGCTACCGAAGGGCTGCGATGCTAGAGGTAAACCTCTCCAACGAGCAGCGCCCCATCGTCGAGTATTTGACACCATATCAAGGGGCTTATGCCATTACCAAAGGGAATCTAGATTATAGTCGCTACCTGCGTATCGTAGCGGGAGCACCCATACCTATCATCTACCGAGACAACGGCTTGCAGTGGATCGCCACTACTTATCTAGCTTGGCACCTGCAGCGTGACAGGGGGACTATAGACGGGAACGAGTGCGACCGCACCTTTCACGCATACTATCTCCAGCACAAGCAGTCGCTCAACCTCCCCGCTCAGTGGTACCTTGACGCTCAGATTACCTACTACAGTCCGCTATTTGTCGGAGTCTACAAGACTCAGAGCCAGTGGTGGATCAACCTATCTATTAGCAAGCGCATCGCCTCTTGGAAGCTCTCCCTCTCGTGCTACGATCTGCTAAATAGCAATGTGGCACGGGGCGAGATCATGGGGCTCTCCCAGCCGATAGCCTTCGTCCAGAACTGGCACAGTCCGAAGGTCACGCTCAGCATTAGCTGTACGCTAGGCAATAAGCGCCTCAAGAGCTCTAGCCGTCAGCCGATCAATAGCGAGTCTCGCCTCACCGACTCTGCCAACGAGGGGCTCTCATTTAGCAAACCTTAAATAGCCATTTAGGAGGCTCTACGGGAGTAGGGCTTTCCTCTCCGTACGGGCGCAGTCTATGTCCATACGGGAGGCAATTCATTTTCATGCGGATGAAAATCTAGTTTCACCTAGGAGAAACTCTAGTTTCATACGGAGGAAACTCTAGTTTCATACGGAGGAAACTCTAGTTTCATATGGGAGAAACTCTAGTTTCATATGGGAGAAACTACTCGCATTAGGGGGAGAATACCTTGTTCTAGGTATGCTGTTTGCTTTTTATTTTGGGTGCTTACCCCTATCTTTGTAGCTGTTGGTGGGGATGTCCGACCAACGGCAATAAATCTTTATCCAAAACTTAAATGCAAATGACTATGCAACCTATTATCAATAGCAACTTACCAGAGTTCAAAGTACCCGCATATACCAAGTCCAAGGGCTTCCACGAGGTCTCTAACGAGGATCTCAAGGGGCGCTGGAGCGTACTCTTCTTCTATCCTGGCGACTTCACCTTCGTATGTCCTACGGAGCTAGCTGACCTTGCCGACAACTATGCTGAGTTTCAG
>NZ_ACLR01000204.1 GCF_000174775.1 Porphyromonas uenonis 60-3 | reverse complement strand
AGTTCGTAAGCCCGACAAAAGAAGATCAGAAGTGGATCTCAATACCTCTCAAGAAGCCCTTTAAGATACAGTCTAATGAGAACCTTGAGGTAGGATTTAGAGTTCGGACAGGAGCTCCTCACGCTGTCTTCGTAGACACCAATTCAAAGGATAAGTACATGGGCATCGATGGAGGCTTGGAGGCATACTATGTGATGTTACCAAACTTCATAGGGTATCAATCTACCCCCTTCACAGACAAAGGCTACATGGCTATCGAGCTGGTCATATCAGATAGCCCCACGCTCAGCGGAGATACCATCCGTGAGACCTTCACACGTGGACCACTGCCCGTCCCTTCCCGAGGTCAAGGGCTACGTGATCTATCGCAATGATGAGAAGGTCGGAGAGACAAATCCGTCCACTCGCACTTACCAAGACGCTACTGGTAAGGAGGGAGACAAGTATCGTATCGAAGTACTGTACGATGCTCCTGCCAAACTCGCTATAGATAAAGACCTAAGGGGTG
>NZ_ACLR01000205.1 GCF_000174775.1 Porphyromonas uenonis 60-3 | reverse complement strand
ATGTCTGTAATCTGCACCGATGGCTCTTTTTACGCTTTCAATGTAAAGTATGCCAAGGAGCCTGAGAAGCTGTCGCTAGAGATGGTGGATTTCCTCCACTCTGGTGAAGGTAATCTACCTTCAAACAAGGCAGATATATACTTCAAGGAGCTAGGCAATGAGACCCCAACGCTCGTACGGCTACTGATGTCTACGATACACAAGCAGGATAAGCGTCTTGTCAAGCATATATCGGCCAAGCAGTTTGGTATGCAGTTTGGTCTCAAAGCTATCTATGCACACAACGGATTGCTCTACTTCCACACGTCTATACGCAACACAACAAATATGCGTTATCAGATTGACTACGTGACCTTCAAGGTTGTAGATAAGGCGGTCACCACACAGACGGCTATACAGGAGACTATACTCCAGCCACTGCGAGCTTACAACGACCTTGCTGTTGTTGCGCCAAAGAGCGAGTTGCGTACGATCTACGCTCTCGAATCGTTCTCACTTCCAGAGGGCAAAATCCTCGAAATATCCCTACACGAGCTT
>NZ_ACLR01000206.1 GCF_000174775.1 Porphyromonas uenonis 60-3 | reverse complement strand
TAAGCATCCATCGTCAGGGAGAGATATGCGAAGCCCCCTAAACACTTGACGTAGGTTATGTCTGAGACGGTGAGCCGGCAATGGTCGGTGGCGATGTACTTAGGGGTGGTGTTCAGGTGGTCTTGGAAGCCGTGATTGACTACTCCTTTGGTCGTCTGGGGTGGACGCTTGCGCTTGCGACTTCTCAGCAGCATGTCGTTGGCTCCTAACACTTTGTAAAGCCAGTCTCGACCTACTTGAAAGGTTCCTTTGAAGTACTTGTTGGTACACTCCTGGAGGGTGTCTACGCCTGCCCTGGGGAGCCAACTGCGCACATACTGGCAATAGTGTAGGACGGAGGCTACTTTGACATCTTCGTCTTGCTCGGTGAAGGTGTGCTTGTAGTAGCCTTTGCGGCTGACTTCTAGCTGCTGACAAAGGTAGGTTATGGAGAGCTTTTGATCTCTCACTTTGGCCTGTTCAAGCTGTCTCACGGCTACAAATCGGTCTTTTTTTTTAGATCAATGTGGTAGCGATTCAAGACCACTTCGAGTAGTGTTTTGTTGACCAAG
>NZ_ACLR01000207.1 GCF_000174775.1 Porphyromonas uenonis 60-3 | reverse complement strand
GAAGTCAAGCTTCATTCTGGAGTGCCATAGGGGCTTCCTTCCTGAACTGTGATGCAAAGGTACAACTTTTTCTGAATACTGCAAGCACTTGGGGCAACTTTTTTCGCAATCCGCTGATTTCCTCCTTTAAGAGGTTTGCGGGGTACATGGGAGCACGAGCGATATCGTACATAGATAGAGCGCGTTGCGATGGAAACCGTAGGAATGCACAGGAGTCTCTAGCGAGAGGGCGTCCGTTGTGTCAAAGCGAGACGAGTAACGGTTGTAGGGACGCACGGTCGTGCGTCCGTCTCCGTCAAAGCGAGACGAGTAACGGTCGTAGGGACGCACGGTCGTGCGTCCGTTGTAGTACAGCGAGACGTGTAACGGTTGTAGGGACGCACGGTCGTGCGTCCGTTGTGTCAAGGCGAGACGTGTAACGGTTGTAGGGACGCACGGTCGTGCGTCCGTTGTGTCAAGGCGAGACGTGTAACGGTTGCTTTCTAAGTTCAAATGCAAGTAAAAAGCGAAGTTTTTTCGTCTTGGATGCTCGGTCGACTTCTCTTCGGGAACCCGCTCGTCGGGGTGGGGGCTCCCACCCCTTGCCGCGGGGGCGCTCCCGGAGCGGAGATTTTCCTTCCTTGGACTAGGCTCGTAGAGCTCTCTTCGCCTCGTGGTCTAGCTCGAAGTCGCAGTCGTGCGCAACCAGCGAGAAGAGGATGTGGAGGAGCTTATTGTTGACGTTGTTGAGGATGACCCCGTAGGGCTTGCCTTGGGCTTTCATGCGTTGGTAGTACTGTTTAAATGTTGGGTTATGAGTTATGGCACTTCGGGCTGCTTGGGTCAAGATTCCTTTTAGCCGTCGGTTACTGTAGCCTCCTGTGTTGGATTTGTGAAAGACTGAGCTCCCAGAGCTCTCGTAGAAGGGCGCTATACCGCAGTAGCTAGCCATTTTCTTGGCACTCCAACCCTTGAAATTGTCGGTAAAAACGATCAGCATGACCGA
>NZ_ACLR01000208.1 GCF_000174775.1 Porphyromonas uenonis 60-3 | reverse complement strand
ACTTCGCAGTCTCTCTAACGAAGGAGGGCGAGGGTACAATCACTGCGACAGGTGCCAGCAACCTCAACTCTGTCGCTTACGGCACAGAGTTGACGATTGTTGCTACGCCAGCCGAGGGTTACGAACTAACAGCTCTCACGGCCAACGGAACGGATATCCTCGCTACGAAGAAGGTCGTTGTCGAGGGCAACCTGACCGTCAAGGCGACCTTCACGAAGAAGACGTTTGCAGTGACGCTGACGAGCAACGAGCATGGAGATATCACAATCGTTGAGCCAGTTAATCTGGAGGCGGTGTCTTATGGTACGACTCTAACGGTGAAGGCTACGGGTAAGAATGCGCAGTGTGAGCTGACAGCTCTGACGGCCAACGGGAAGGATATCCTCGCTACAAAGAGCTTTGTGGTTACAGATGTGACGGAGGTTAAGGCGACGTTTGTGGATCACACAGGCGTGGAGACGACCGTCACGCAGCAGGTGCAGCTCTACCCGAACCCAGCGACTGACTATGTCATCGTGGAGGGTGTAGCTCCTGCCAGCGAGGTGACGCTCCACAGCATGACTGGCGACAGGCTCTATGCGGGTCGTGCGGATAGCCGAGGCGTGCTGCAGATTGACCTGACACCCTATGCGGACGGGGTTTACCTGGTCTGCGTAGCGGGCGAGACTTACCGAGTGGTGGTAAAACGATAGAATCAAAAAAGGGGCGAACGACGGTTCGCCCCTTTTTTGATTAGAGATTAGAGGGGAGAGATTAGAGGTTAGAAGTTAGAAGGGACGAGTAACGGTTGTAGGGACGCACGGTCAGTGTCTAGTGGGAGCGCGTCCGTCCCCGAACCAGCCGACGAGTAACGGTTGTAGGGACGCACGATCTGTGCGTCCGTTCCCATTAAAACGGGACGTGTAACCCACTGTCGTTAATACAACGGACACCGTAACCTTTGACACAACGGACGCTCGACCGAGCGTCCCTACAACCGTTACTCGTCTCTCTAATTAGCTGTCGTGTCGCTCTTCTCTAGGGGCTGTTGAGACGCTTGTGGTTCTCAGACCGATGCTGGGAGCACTAGGGGGCTGGAGCGATGGGCGCTTGTATTACCTTTGCACTGTCGATGTACTAGACATATACAAAGTAACAGCGTCAGGGTTTTAACGGGAACGGACGCACGACCGTGCGTCCCTACACGGGGCTACACGTCTTGTTGTACTACAACGGACGCACAGATCGTGCGTCCCTACGAATCGTTACCCGTCAAAATCGCTGCTCGTGGGATTTGCGGAGTCTAGGGGTTGACACATTTTGGGAGATGAGCCATTTTTTCAGTATCTTTGCAGTGTACATGTTGACGAAATGACGCACGACGAGCAACTACAGGTGGACGCACTCTACCAGAACGCTATGCGACTCCTCGAGCAGCGTGACTCGCTACGACAAGAGGTGGAGACGCAACGTCTAGAGATAGCAGATCTCAAGGGACGGCTCGGTGAACTGTGTGACGAACTGGAGGAGCTGAAGAGTCGCAACCGACAACTCCTGATGGCGCGCGCCCTAATCGTCAGTGGTGCAGATATGGGTATCGCTAAGGAGCGAATGACCCAGATGATCAAACGAATGGACCAAAGCATAGCTCTCCTAGAGCTACAGCATAGTATAGATACAACTCAGCCTCACTAATGGCACGGATGGAGCAAGAGGGCGACAAAACCCTGGAGGATCGTCGGGACGAGATGCAGAGTATCACGCTACTTGTCGACGGTATCGCTATCCCCATTGATGTGCCGCGTAGCGAGGAGCCTTACTATCGTCGTGCACAGCATACGATATCGGCTCTCGTCAAGAAGTATCGTACAGCTTACCCACAGCCAGCAGAGAGCGATGAACAGCTTCACTGGCTTATGGCGGCTGTAGATATTGCCGTACAGTGTGAGGTGCTCAAGGAGAGCCAGGACAAGACTGAGCTCCTGAATCGTCTCTCTGAGGTAAACAATCTACTAGAGCGAAAGCTGTAGACGAGGCGTGTGCGGGGTATTGGGCCCCCACCTTTTTCCTCAGAAGGACTGGGATAAATAGCTAAGATCGATCGTTTGACCACTGGGACACCTCTCAGTAGGGCGACGCTGTATCTCTACCGATCATGTCAGAGACATTGTGACAGATTAGATATACACACTTTAGGCAGAACGATTTATGCAGATTAGCACATACCTACTGATTCTATTCATATTGTTAGCTCTGGTCGTAGGCGGAGGGGTCGTATGGCTCGCTGTGATGCGACTCTACAAGCAACGAGCGGAGCGCATTGTCAAGGAGGCTGAGGAGCGCGCAGAGCGGGTTGTCTTCGAGGCTCATAAGACAAAAAAGAAGGAACTACGAGAGTCGGAGGAGATCCTGGAGAAAGCTAAGCAGGATGCCGAGATACTGAAGCAACAAAAGGTGATTGAGGCTAAGGAGTACGCACTGCAGCTCAAGAGTGAGCTGGAGGAGCGCTTGGCCGATCGTACGGCACAGGTGCAGAGCCGAGAGACTACCTTACAGCAACTCGAGCAGACGCTTACAGCACGTACTAAGCAACTTGAGGATGCCTCGACAGAGCTCGAGCGTGAGCGCAAGCAGATGACCCAGCAGGAGCAACTGGTCGCTCAGAAGCAAGAGGAGCTAACCCAAGCGATCCGCACACAGCAAGCTAAGCTGGAGGAGATAGGCGGTCTGTCGGCTGCACAAGCGAAGGAGCAGCTCATCGAGTCCTTGCGTCTAGAGGCTCGTGATCAGGCGGCGGCTTACACGGCTGAGGTGATCGAGGAGGCTAAGATGAATGCTTCGCAAGAGGCCCGGCGACTGATCGTGGCGACGATACAGCGTATCGCTACTGAGACGGCTGTGGAGAACTCTGTTTCAGTCTTTCACATAGACAATGACGAGGTCAAGGGACGCATCATCGGCCGTGAGGGACGTAACATTCGTGCTCTAGAGGCAGCCACGGGCGTGGAGATCATCGTAGACGATACGCCAGAGGCTATCGTGCTCTCAGCCTTTGACCCTGTGCGTCGTGAGATAGCTCGCCTAGCGCTACATCAGTTGGTACAGGACGGACGTATCCACCCGGCTCGCATTGAGGAGGTGGTAGATCGTGTCAGCAAGCAGATCGAGGAGGAGATCATCGAGACGGGCAAGCGGACGATCATTGACCTCGGCATACACGGTATGCACCCTGAGCTGGTGCGTCTGGTGGGCAAGATGAAGTATCGCTCCTCGTATGGGCAGAACCTCTTGCAACATGCTCGTGAGACGGCCAATCTCTGTGCTACGATGGCATCTGAGCTGGGACTCAATGCTAAGAAGGCGCGTCGTGCAGGTCTCCTACACGACATCGGCAAGGTGTCTGACGAGGAGCCCGAGCTACCACACGCTATACTGGGTATGAAGCTCTGCGAGAAGTACAAGGAGAAGCCCGACATCTGCAACGCTGTCGGTGCTCACCATGAAGAGATAGAGATGGAGTCGCTCATAGCGCCTATCGTCCAGATATGTGACTCCATAAGTGGTGCTAGACCAGGGGCTCGTCATGAGATCGTCGAGGCGTACATCAAGCGTCTCAAGGACCTCGAGCAGCTGGCGCTCTCTTACCCAGGTGTGGTCAAGACCTATGCGATCCAAGCGGGCCGTGAGCTACGTGTCATCGTCGGTGCAGACGAGATAGACGATCAGGCTACGGAGACGCTCTCGGCAGATATAGCTCACAAGATACAGACTGAGATGACTTACCCAGGACAGGTCAAGATCACGGTCATCCGTGAGACACGTGCTGTGAGCTATGCTAAGTAATCGGCTAGCAGATCCATTCCTAAGCACAAGCCCTCGGCAGGGTCTCCTCCCGAGGGCGCAAGCTGTGATGTAAAGCTTAACATTTCGAGAGACAGATGCGTCGCAAGCTAATCTCCACGGTAGATAGGTACATCTTTATCCAGTTTCTGGCTACCTACTTCTTTTCCATTGTCCTGATCCTGGCAGTGGCGATAGCCTTTGACGTGACCGAAAAGCTGGACAGGCTCCTACAGCCTGACGTCCCGCTACGAGCTATCATATGGGACTACTACGCTAACTTCGTCCCTTACTATGCGAATCTCTTTAGTCCGCTCTTTGTCTTCATAGCGGTCATCTACGTCACCTCTCGCTTAGCAGAGAATAGTGAGATCATCGCCATCCTGAGCTGTGGCATGAGCTTTCGTAGGCTCCTCAAGCCGTACATGCTGGGTGCTGCTGTGATTGCGATATTGACCTTCCTCTTGAGTAGCTTCGTCATACCGCCAGGCAATCGTGTCAGAATTGACTTCCAGAATAGGTATATCAAGGACAAGCGCATCACCTACGCCAATGCGATCCAGATGCAGGTGGCGCCAGAGACCTTTATGTTTATGTCCTATTACAATGATGAGAGCAAGGTCGGGTACACCTTCTCAATGGATCGCTTTGAGGGCAAGGATCTCAAGAGTCGTGTGATGGCGAACAGTATTATCTACGACACGCTCTACAACTGGCAACTACAGGACTACACGATCACATACTTCGGCGAGCGACAAGACACGCTCTTTAGAGGGAATCAGCTTGATACGATCATCCCGATTACGCCAAGGGACTTCCTTGTCACGGAGGGTGATGTCGAGATGCTCACCACACCTGAGCTATACCACTCGATCCAGCAGCAACGCATGAGAGGTGCAGCTACACAGCTCTACGCTATCGAGCTGCACAAACGCATAGCGATGATCCCCGCCTCGTTTATCTTAACGCTCATGGGTGTCTCGCTCTCGGCTCGTAAGCGCAAGGGTGGCATGGGGCTGGCTCTTGCTGTGGGGCTTTCGCTCAGCTTTATCTATATCCTCTTCATGACGGTCACCGCTTCCTTTGCAGTGACGGGAGCAATGGCACCAGTGGTCGCTGCGTGGTTGCCGAACTTGGTTTACCTCGGTATCTCCTTCGTACTCTACCGTCTAGCGCCTCGTTAGATAGAGTCTAGCGACGCCAGAAGGCGGGAGCGAAGAGACTCAGCACGGTGAAGAGCTCGAGACGCCCAGCCAGCATGAGGAAGCTCAGCACGATGAGGTCAAAGGGAGAGGCACTCGAGAAGTTGAAGACGTAGTCTCCGAAGGCGGGGCCCACATTGCCGATGGCCGATACGGAGGCTGTGCTGGCAGAGATGAAGTCATTACCAGTGAAGGTGAGACAGAAGGTGCCTAGGAAGATGAGCGCGATGTAACCAAAGAAGAAGCCCATCACCTTGTAGACCGCTTCGTCGGGGACGCTCTTGCCGTTGATTCGCAGCGGAGCCACGAGGCTCGGAGAGACGCGGTGAGCGATCTCCTTGGGGAGTGTCTTGGACATGATAACGAAGCGAATCACCTTGAGACCTCCCGCCGTGGATCCCGCGCAGCCACAGATGAGCATGACGAAGATGCCGCACAGCATGAAGAAGGGTCCCCAGCTAGTGTAGTCCGCATAGAGATATCCCGTGGTAGAGATGAGTGAGACGATCTGAAAGAAGGAGTCACGCAGTGCTTTCCCCAGGTGAGGCTGTATGCTGTTGAGGACAAGGTGCAGGGTCACGAGAGAGGCTGTGACGAAGATGATGCCGAGGAACCAGCGGGTCTGCTCGTCTCGGAAAAGTTGCTTGATCTGCCCCTTGAAGGCAAAGTAGATGAGCGTCATGTTTAGACTGCCGATCACCATAAAGAGCATCAGGATCGTCTCGAAGTAAGGACTATTGATCGCCTCAAAGGGTTGATCATAGATGGAGAATCCTCCCGTCGAAATGCAGGTCATGGCAACGCAAGAGGCATCAAACCAAGGTATCGGAGTGAGTCGTAGCAAGACGATCAGCACTAGCGTCAGTAGGGTATAGACAGCCGAGAGACGTATGGCGACTTCCTTGATACGTGGCATAAAGCGGTCGTGATCCACGCCCGTCACCTCGGCTTGGTAGAGGAGACCAATGTCTTTTCCCAGCACGGGGCTCAGTGCGAGGGAGAAGACGACGATGCCGATGCCTCCCTGCCACTGTATGATGGAGCGCCAGAAGAGGATCCCCTTGGGGAGGTGCTCCACGGAGGTAAAGGTCGAGGCGCCCGTAGTGGTAAAGCCTGAGACCGACTCAAAGAGCGCATTGCTAAAGCGGGGTAGGTACCCTCCCACGAGGAAGGGTAGCATCCCAATCAGTGCCACGACCAGCCAAGTGACCGCCACGGCTAGCATAGCCTCACGACGACCGAGCTTGTCGCTATACTTGAGTCGTCCGAACCAGAGGCAGCCGAGCCCGACTAGCAGAGCACAGCCTAGCGTAATCAGGAGAGGAGCCACAGCGTGATCCTGCATGATGAGAGAGACCACAATGCAGATGAGCAAAAAGAGACACTCGATGAGGCACATGGCTCCCACGATGCTCCCCACGAAGGGTAGGTTGATACGTCTCATGCGCTTGCTTTCGTCAGATAGATTTTGGGTGGATCAGAAAAAGGGCTTCGCTAGATGTGGCGCTTTAGTCAAAGAGCTTAGAGAGTTGTTCCATAGGCGTATTGGTACAGAAGACCACGACGCTGTCGTAGGGCTGGATCTCCATATTACCGTCGATCAGCATCGGCACTCCGTTGCGTACTAGACCGCCGAGGGTGATGCCCTGCGGTATGTCTAGCTCCTTGACAGGGCGCTCAGTGATGGTCGAGCCACTCTTAGCCTGTAGCTCCGCCACATCCGTGTGAGCGATGGTGAGCGACTTGATAGACTTCGTGTCGGAGCCGAGGAGCGCATGGAAGATGTTGCCCGCAGCAATCACCTTTTTATTGATGATCGTGCCGATGTCCAGTTTCTCGGCTAGGGGAATGTAGTCAATGTTCTCCTCTTTCGCAATCGTCTTCGCCACTTGAAAAC
This sequence comes from Porphyromonas uenonis 60-3, assembly GCF_000174775.1. Taxonomy (GTDB): domain Bacteria; phylum Bacteroidota; class Bacteroidia; order Bacteroidales; family Porphyromonadaceae; genus Porphyromonas; species Porphyromonas uenonis_A. The sequence goes on along the minus strand of NZ_ACLR01000208.1, from coordinate 14,747 downwards.
GCTTGGCTGCGAGGCAGGCGAGGATGTTCGTCTCCGAGTTCTCCGTCAGAGCGACGAAGATGCTCTCCTCGTCCAGTCCGATCTCGGATATGAGGTTGAGATCACGACCATCGCCGTCGTAGAGCTTGACATTGGAGGGTATCTCGTCCTCGATCTCCTTGATACGCTCTAGGTCTCGCTCGATAAGGTGAAAGTCAATATTGCTCGGAGCCTTTGAAACGGTGCGAAGCGCAATGAGACTTCCGCCGAGGATGACCACACGCTTGACAGGTCGCTGGTCCTTGTCGCAGTACTGACGGACGAGGTCGATGTCTTTGTTGAGACAGGTGAAGAAGACTACGTCGCCGTGCTCTATGATCGTCTGACCATCAGGTATGAGTGTCTCTTCGCCACGCTTGATAGAGACCACGTGAAAGGCTTTGTCACCCAATTCCTTGGTCCAGCTCAGCGGACGCCCCACGAGGATGCTCCCTTGGCGCACCTTGACACCCACGAGGACGAAAGCCCCGTTGAGCAGCTCCACATAGACTCTCGCCCAGGGGTGCTTAAAGCTGTTAGCAATCTCCTCAGCGGCCAGCTCCTCAGGGTAGATGAGCTGGTCCACGCCTAAGCTCCCGAAGAAGCGGCGGTAATGATCCGCCAGATAGCGGTGGTTGTTGATACGAGCGATGGTTCGCTTGGCTCCAAGCTGCGCAGCGAGCATGCAGGCCAGTAGATTCTCCGCCTCACCTGGCATCACGCTGACGAAGAGATCGCAGTCGTGCACCTCCGTTAGCTGCAGGTCCTCCAGCTTTGTCGGATCACCTACGATCGTGTAAGCGTCAAACTTGCGCTGTACACGACGTAGCAACTCCTTGTCTGAGTCGATGAGTGTCGTGGACTGCTGCTCCTCTCCCGACAACCTATAGGCTAAGTGAGTGCCCACTTCGCCCGCTCCAGCAATAACTATTCGCATAGCTCAGCTTTGATTCTATTATATATTGTGTCTGCATCAATGCCACAGTAGCGTTGTTGCTCAGCGACGGTGCCTTGCTCGATAAAAGCGTCGGGCAGGCCAAACTGTATGAGTTTCCCACGGAAGCCCTGACGCTGAGCTAGGGCTGCAATCCGCTCGCCCACGGCTCCGATGATCGTCCCCTCCTCCAGCGTGGCAATGCTGTCGTAACGCTCTAGAGCCGTCGTGATCAGCTCTTCGTCTAGGGGCTTAGCAAAGATCAGGTCGTAGTGTGCCACCTCGATACCCTCAGCGAGTAACCGCTCTCGCACCTCCTCGGCGGTCACACCGATGGTGCCTATGGAGAGCAATGCGATGCGTCCGCCCTCATGTAGCACACGTCCCTTGCCTATCGGAAGGAGCTCCGCGGTACAGCGCCAGTCCACCAGCGAACCCTCGCCACGTGGGTAGCGGATTGCCATCGGACCCTCCTGTCCCTCGTAAGCCGTGCGCATCAGGTGGCGCAGGTAGTGCTCATTCATCGGAGCCGCAACCGTCATATTTGGGACCGTGCAGAGGTAAGCTAGGTCAAAGGCTCCCTGATGCGTCGCTCCATCCTGACCGACTAAGCCAGCACGGTCGATGCAGAGAACTACGTGGTAGCTTGGTAGAGCGACATCATGGATGATCTGGTCATAAGCGCGCTGTAAGAAGGAGGAGTAAATAACGCAAAACGGAATCATCCCCTCACGCGCCATCCCTGCGCTAAAGGTCACTGCGTGCGCCTCCGCAATCCCCACATCGTAGCTTCGCTCGGGGAAGGCTCGCATCATCACATTCAGCGAACTGCCTGACGGCATGGCGGGTGTGATCCCTACGATGCGCTTGTCCTCAGCCGCCAGCTCAGTGACGGTCTCTCCGAAGACCTCTTGAAACTTCGGTGGATGTGCTCCTCGCTTGCTCTTGATACGCTCTCCCGTCTTCACATCAAAGCAACCAGGCGCATGCCATACGGTCGCATTCTCCTCGGCGGGCTTGTAGCCCTTACCTTTGATCGTCCTGAGGTGTAGTATCTTCGGACCTCGCATTGGGAGAATGCGTCGGAGCGTCTCCACGAGATGCTCTATGTCATGACCATCTACTGGACCAAAGTAACGAATCCCCAAGCCGTCGAAGAAGGAGGAGTGATTTTGCGTCAGGAGCGACTTGACACTATTGTTGATCCGCTGAATGTTTTTCTTGCGACGATCATTTATCAGATTCATCTGTCGCAGACCACGGTAGAGGTCGTAGCGGATCGTATTGTATGCGTGACTGGTGTTGAGATCGACGAGGTATTTGTTTAGTCCACCCACATTAGCATCGATGGACATGTTGTTGTCGTTGACCACGATGAGCAGATCGTTGGGGTAGGAGCTCACATTGTTTAGTCCCTCGAAGGCGAGTCCGCCCGTCATCGATCCATCGCCAATGACCGCCACGACGTGACGCTCCTCTTGCTTGAGCTTGGCAGCAATCGCCATGCCCAGCGCAGCCGAGATCGAGTTCGAGGCGTGCCCTGCGGGGAAAGTGTCGTACTCGCTTTCGCTAGGGAGCGGAAAGCCCGAGAGCCCGCCCCACTGTCGTAGAGACTCAAAGCGATCGCGCCTTCCTGTCAAGATCTTGTGCCCATAAGCTTGATGCCCCACGTCCCAGACGATACGATCGTAAGGGGTGCGACAGACGTAATGGAGCGCTACCGTGAGCTCCACCGCACCTAGACTAGATCCTAGGTGACCTGGTACGTGCGAGAGCACCTCCAGCTCATAGCGACGAAGCTCCTGACACAGCTGAGGAAGCTGCGAGAGAGAGAGCTGACGTAACTGCTGAGGCGTATCAATATGCGATAGGATAGGGTAGTCGCTAGCGTTCATGATGTCGTGTGTCTATATATGAAGGGTGGCTCCTCTGCAAGGGTCGCTGCTAATTCATATAGCTGACTACCATCAGATGCCTACTCTTCTTATCTTATGCAAAGATACTAATATGCGCCAACACATCAAACGGAGCGTCCCCCACCTAGTGTACATAGACACTAGCTGGGGGACGCCTTTTTTCTGTAGTTAAGTGTGTAGCGACCGTGTGCGATGGCTACACGCTAGAGGGTGTGGAGGTAGCGAAGCCCTAGGGGCGACACCTCCGTGTGTGTCTTAACCCTCGATAGCGCCTGATGGGCAAGCTGCAGCGCATGCGCCACAATCGATGCAAGTATCAGCGTCGATAGAGTAGATATCGCCCTCAGAGATTGCGCCTACGGGGCACTCATCGATGCAAGTGCCACAAGCTACACAGCTGTCAGTGATTACGTGTGCCATAATTCTATTGGTTTTAAGTTGAGTATTAAGATTATCTATGATGTTACCACAGCTTTGGGATACGAAATGGGGTATCTCTCATGCTTTGGTAGTGCAAAGATACAACAAACTTCTGAGAATACCTACTTCTAGGTATTGGAATGCTGTTTTTTTCTTCGTAAGGAGCAGATGTAGGTGACGATATAGCTCGCTGATACCTGCTTATTGTGATAGGACTCTAGGGCTATTCCTGGGATTTCACCTCGCTACCGATCATCGTTGCCGAGGTGACACGCTCTACACGTACAGTGACCAGCTTGCCGATCTGATTATTGCCCTTGGGGAAGACGATTACTTTGTTTTGTTGGGTGCGACCGAAGAAGTCATCGTGTGAGCGCTTGCTGTAACCCTCAATGAGTACCTCAAAGCTCTTGCCCACGTCACGCTCGTTGCTCTCGAGGCTCAGCTCGTTTTGCAGAGCTATCATACGATTCAGGCGCTCTACCTTGACCTCCTCAGGCACATCGTCGACGAGATGATGCGAGGCGTAGGTGCCAGGACGCTCAGAGTACTTAAACATGAAGGCGCTGTCCAGCCGTGCCAGCCTCATCACCTCGAGCGTCTCCTGAAAGTCCTCCTCCGTCTCGCCCGAGAAGCCGCAAAAGACGTCGGTACTCAGCCCGCAGTCTGGCATATAGTCACGGATGCGCTCCACACGCTCTAGGTACCACTCACGCGTATAGCGACGACGCATGCGCTCTAGGATACGATTGCTACCACTCTGCAGAGGGAAGTGGATATGACTACAGATATTATGGTAACGGCTCATCACCTCGAGCGTCTCGTCCTTCATATCTTTGGGGTGTGGCGAGGTAAAGCGAATGCGCATCGTCGGCACCGCCTCAGCGACGCTTCGTAGCAGATCGGCGAAAGTGTAGCTAGCGCCTGTCTCAGTATGCCAGCAGTAGGAGTTGACATTTTGCCCTAAGAGGGTCACCTCACGGTAGCCCTCCTGCGCCATGCGCTGCACCTCACGAATGATGCTCTCGGGGTCACGGCTACGCTCACGACCTCGTGTGTAGGGGACGATGCAGTAGGTGCAGAAGTTGTCGCATCCACGCATGATCGATACGAAGCCACTGATGTGCAACCCTGGTAGTCGTATGGGGATCACATCGCTGTAGGTCTCACTCTTGGAGAGCTCAATGCTAATAGCAGGCTCGCCCGCCTCGGCTGCCGCTATCAGGTGAGGAAGGTCCGTATAAGCGTCTGGACCTGCCACCAGATCCACTCCATGATTCTGTATGAGGGTCTCCTGCACACGCTCTGCCATGCAGCCGAGTACACCAACGATCTGCGGATGACCCGAGCGTCTGCGCTGACCGTTGAGATTGTCCAGACGACGCACGATACGTAGCTCCGCATTGTCCCGCACCGAGCAGGTATTGATGAGGACAGCGTCCGCCTCATCGATCTGATCGGTGAGCTGGTAGCCCGCCAGTTGCATCTGTGCAGCTATGATCTCGCTGTCAGCTACATTCATCTGACAGCCGTAGGTCTCGATGTAGACCCGCTTGCTTTCTTGCTCTACTCTCTCGGTCATAATAAGCGCAAAGGTACGAAATTAGCACGTAGAGCCTTGCACTCCACTAGCGGAGATAGTCCTCGGCTAAGGCGACCCAGTAGGAAGCTCCGATCGGGAGCAGTTGCTTGTTGAAGATAAACTTAGGGTTGTGCACCATCGGGGTTTCGCCATTACCTATCATTAGGTAGCAGCCCCGCTGCTTCTGTAGCATGAAGGCAAAGTCCTCGCTACTCATATAGCGTGCGCTGGGGTAGACAACTTGCTTCTCGCCAAAGGTCTTGCGAGCCACCTCGGCAGCATAGCGTGTCTCCTCCTCGCTATTGATTAGGACAGCTCCAGGCTGCCCCTCAGTAATCTCATAGGCACAGCCATAGCTCTCGGCTTGGTGCTGCGTGATGGTGCGGATCCGCTCCAGTACCTGGACGCGTGTCTTAGGCTCCATATTGCGAATAGAGAGCCTGAGGGTAGCACTGTCGGGGATCGTATTTCCCGTATCCCCAGCGAGGAAGGCACCGATAGTCACTACGCTGTGATGCCAGGGGGAGACATTGCGTGAGACGATGCTTTGCAGAGCTAAGACGAGCGAAGCTCCTGCGACGACGGGGTCGATGCTAAGCTCAGGCATAGAGCCATGAGAGCCGCGTCCCATGAGCTTGATCTCCCAGTTATCCACGGCAGACATCATCTCGCCAGAGCAGAAATGTAGCGTGCCGAGGGGTAGACTGGGCAGATTGTGCATCGCATAGACAGCGTCTACGGGAAAGCGCTCGAAGAGCCCATCGGCGACCATCGCTGCGCCACCCTGCATGGTCTCTTCGCCAGGCTGGAAGATGAGCGTGAGCTTGCCATTGAAGTGACCGCTCTCGACCAATTGCTTGGCAGCGCCGAGGAGCATCGTCGTATGTCCATCGTGTCCGCAGAGGTGTGCGTGCCCCGGGATGCGACTGCGGTAGGGTAGGTCGTTTTCCTCCTGTATGGCTAGTGCGTCAAACTCCGCGCGGATCCCCAGAGAGCGCGTCCCCTCGCCACGCTGCATCGTAGCCACGATACCGAGCTTGCCGATACCCTCCGTCACTTCATAGCCAAAGTCGCGTAGCCTCTCGGCGATGATGCGGGAGGTGTCGTACTCTTGCATAGCTGTCTCAGGAGCTTGGTGAAAGCTCTCGAACCACTGCTCCATATCTCGGCAGATGGCTTCGCTTATCTTAGATTTCATAGTCGTGTGTGTCTATATATAAGTAGAGCTCCCAGGATGGCTGCGTAGAAGCCCCAGCGAATGAGCTTGACACGTCCGAAGCGATCCGCCAAGCCTCCGAAGACCACGATAAAGAGTCCACTCACCAGCGAGGTGACCGACACGGCAAAGCTGAGCGTCGAGATGGAGAGTCCCAGCTCCTTATTCATATCCACATGGATATTGAGGAGCGTCATGGCAAAGAGCCAGAAGGAGAGCAAGCCAAAGATAAATCCGAAGAGAACTCGGTCGTTGCCTTGGTAGGGTGTAGGGGGAGTCTGTTGCATACTATAATAGGAGAAAGCGCATTAGCTCGCCTTCTGATGGCTAAAGTACGCTTTTTCCTTGTTTTCTCCAATCATCGCTGCGTAGACAAATTCCGCCCAACGGGGGAGACGTGACTAGTTGCTGAGGCGCTCCCTCCGGATCCGCTTGTAGAGGACGACGTATAGAGCGATCGCTACACCCTCAGAGCCGATCGTCATAGCGATGATGATCGGCTGTTGCTCTAGGTCGTAGAGCCACCCCATGAGGAAGGAGCCGAAGAGTAACGACAGACCGTAGATCGTGTTAAAGATGCCGAACCCTATGCCACGCTTGCCGAATGGTGTGATGTCGGCAATGGCAGACCTCATGACCGTCTCGTGCGCGCCCAGCACGACCCCCATCAGTGCCATGCCAGCCCAAAGCATCCCCACAGAGTGAGACAGGGTCAGCAGTGGCACAAAGGCTGTCAAGACTGGAACAATGAGCAGGATCAGCACGCCACCCGTCTTGTGTCCCAGCTGGCGCTTCAGGCGATCGTACCCCTTTCCGATGAAGATCGCGACGAGGGCATCCACCGCCATAGCGACAGCGTAGAGGATCGGCACCATCCCATCAGAGACGATCTGCTGCGTCTTAAGATGATAGCCTATCAAGCTGAAGTTGATCAGTCCGAAGGCAACGAAAAAGGTAAATGCCGAGTAGATCCAGAAGATCGGTTGTAGGCGAGGAGGCTTCTGGGAGGTGTCTACCTGCGGGGTGAGTGCCTCTCGTACGAACTTACGATGCACCAAGACGAGGACCACCATCAAGATGATAAAGGGGATGACTAGTAGCTGGTAGCCTAACTGAAAGACCTCTAGGCCGCTACTCCCCACGAAGTAGAAGAGTGCCGTAAAGATGAGAGGTCCCAAGAATGCGCCCAACTGATCCAGGGCCTCCTGAATGCCGAAGGCGTACCCCAGACCGATCTGATTCTCTGCGACGGCTGAGAGGATCGTGTCTTTAGCTGGGCTGCGTAAAGCTTTGCCTATTCGCTCGAGGAGGATAAAGGAGTAGAGCCACCCCCACGAGGTGGTCAAGCCCATCAACGGAATCACCAGATGCACCCCATAGCCCACAAAGAGGAAGAGCCAGTAGCGCTTGCTCTTGTCCAGCCAGGCACCTGAGAGCAGGCGCAGCGCATATCCTAGGAATTCACCCAGCCCGAAGACTAGCCCCACCTGTGTCGCCGAGAGCCCTACCAAGCTGAGGTACTGCCCGTTGACACTGCGAGCGGACTCATGCACGAGATCTCCCAGCATGCTGATTACCCCAAAGAGGAGTACGATCGTCAGCGCAGGAGAGCTACCCCGCAAACCTATCTTTCTTCGTTGCTTAGTCACTGCTTATACTACTAGTGCTCAGTCTAGTAGTTGACCTGCTAGGCTGTCTGATTACATCGCGAGGTCAAAGTTACGACTATAATCCTACACCTTCCACCTTGACAGCACTATTTGTAGCACTCTCTGCTAGTCTCTCGACTTCGCTCTCGGCTTGTGATCGCAGGCAGAGCAACCGGCACAGCCTGAGGCTTCTCGCGGTCGGCGTATCAGTCGCCACACGCTACGGACGATGTAGAGTAGCGCGACAAGCAGTATGAGGAGCACGACGATGGTCTGTAGATCCATAGACTTTTCTAGCTCTATAACTGCTATTGGAGCGTAATGAAATCGATTGAGGCTGGCACCTACTGAGGTCTCAGTCGGCTAGAACTGGACTTTACGGATATCCATAAATCCATTCTCTAGATAGACCTTAACCACCATAGAGCGCGGCAACTCACGTAGTGAGATCGCATGCTCGAGGGTCTGCGCATTGGCCTTTGAGGCATAGCGGTAGACTTGCTGCCCTGAGAGATCGTACACCTCGATGAGCGCGATAGGCTGATTGGCCTGGACTATACAGCTCTCCTCGACCGCGTGGATAGAGATCTCTGGCGTGACAACTGCATGAGCAGGCTCCTCTACAACCGTGGGTACGCCATAGCGCTTGAGCTGCAAGGTGAAGCGAGGATCGGCGACGCCCAGCTCGTGCACGAAGCGGTACTGAGGCTGACGCAAGAGGTCTTGCTCGCGACCACTCTTGCGGTCGGTCAGTGTCATATACTCGTAGAGACTCCTATCCATGTCACTGAAGTCTAGCACCATCTCAGATGCGTAACTAGCGCGTACACCGACATCTAGTCGCCCGGTCTCTCTCTTGGGGTAGAGAACCATCTCACCCTCACCGCAGTCTGCGTCGACAACGTACACAAGAGGAGACTCACTATACTCATTATTGCCTAGTGCTGGGACATTGTCGCCCTCGGCATCCCACATGACATAGGCTGAGGCTAGTGGCGCATCGCCACCATGTCCCATCTGTAAGTGTATAGGCAGCGTGGTACTCTTGTGAGGCATCTCTGCACTCTGCACTGAGACTAGATCTCCACCACCAAGACTCCACGAAGCGAGTAGTACGGACTTGTCTCCTGAAGTGGGGAAGCGTAGCTGTGATGAGCTACCAGACTTGCTGCGTAGTAGGACGGCCTGCAGTGGAGCTATCGCCTTACCGCGGGTTGAAGCGATAGAAGCCTCGAGGCTATAGACCTGCCACTGATTATCCTCAAATACGTAGTAGTAAGGATAGATGACATCCTTATTGAACTTCCAAAGCTTGTCAAAGTCTATTGGCGTCATAAAGGGATTACCTACCATAAAGTAAGATCCAGCAGCAACGCCACTGATTGGCAACGCATATCCCTGCAGCGTCACGCCACCATCCGTAATCGTGGCGATCTGGCTAGATGTAGGCTTCGCCGCATTGTAGCGCTCATATACGAAGCGGTAAGGATAGACTCCTTTGCCTCGATTGGCCCGCTCTGTATAGGCTAGTGGAGCAAGCGTCTCCTCATTGTAATATCGGAAGGTGCTAACCCCCGCAGTCGCATCGTAGCTGTGCAGCGGATAAGCGGCAGCATGACTAGCGTCTGCGAAGAAGGGGACGCGTATGATACCATTGATCTGATTCAGATACTTATGATCGTCATAGCCCTTACGTCCAGACTCCCAGCCAGCCACCTTGAGTGCGAATCCATGGTAATATGCTGTGGGCGCAAAGGTCTGCGTCATAGTATCGAAGGGACGTGTAAAAGCTACATCCGTAGCACTATTAGGACTCTGTGATGCGACAAAGTAACGCTGATAGGTCTTCGGGTAGCCTGCTAGAGAGAAGTCTCCTGAGACCATATTATTTAGCGGGGTAGCTACCATGTACCAGCGATCACGATCTAGGAGCTTGCTATCGGCAGTCGTATGACCGGTTTGTTGATGCGCTACGACAGTGCCTCCATTACTCATCTTACCAAAGTTGTAATCGACGAAAGCTCGCTCATAAGTAAGTAGCTGGGGACTACCTAGCTGCGCTCCATAGTGGAAGTAGATATTACCACATACTGGATCACCAAAGACATCTCTATCAGTACCCTGTGCTGACAGGTCTGGGTAACCCTTGTCTACCTGTGCTGGGATATGAACGTCTGTACAGGAGGTAGGGACAGCCTGAATGAGCTTGCCATCAGCTTGAGACCAGTTGTTAGGATTGTTCCAGTTCTGATCCTCAGCCTCTTGTCTCCACCACAGCTCGCGAGGAGAGACAGAGATCTCGGTGGTAAGAGTGATTTTAGTCTCAGCCCCATCACACTTGACCGCAGACACCGAGACTGTATACGTACCAGTATGCTCTAGCTCAGCCTGATCTATGACGAGCTTACGGCCAGTCCTCTGCTCACCATTAGGCAAGGTCCACGTGTAAACTTTATCGCCGAAGTTGATGACCTCTAACTGTATCCGATCGCCAACGCAGAACTTACGCTGCTGCTCTTTAGAGCGTATGGCTGATGGCGATGCCAGAGAGTATATGGCGATAACCTCTTCTGAGGTGTTGTCACACTGCTGATCGGTAATCTTAACGCGGTAACTTGATGGGACAGGATTCTCGGCAGTACCCTTGAGCTCTTGGGTGATTCCCGCAGTCTTATCCACGTTGTTAAACGTATACTTCAGCTCTCCGGTCTCAGTATCGTAGATCTCGATGGTCGCATTTCCTACGCAGTTTACTGGGACGATATGCAACAAGCCCGAAGTGCCAAACGGACAGCTATAACCGATATAGGAGTCTCGATCATACGTCAGAGGAGGATTTTCTAGCGACAGCTGTGTTGTTGGTAGACAGGGCAATGAGTTATAAGATTTCTCATCATAGTGCAATTTGATATCTACCCTTCCATCCGTAGCAGGGAAGTCTATATAAATCGACTTCGGATCAGCTATATCTTTGTAGGAAGAGGTAAACATCTTGTCGTCACGCCACTCAGGATAATCATCTGAAATATTGGATCTAAGATCATTGTATGAGACCCCTTTTGGGAGGTTTGTGATCCTAAAGTAAGGCTGCACAGAAACCCCATCGCGAGTAAGTATGCCCTCCGATCCACCTGCAAATGGATAGATACGTACACGACCACACTCCACTTTGACAGTGCGTGGTGCAAAGCGACTTATATCTCCAGCATAGCGTGGTGCTTTATTTGAGCTTATAGTCAGTTTAAGATTATGCTTAGCACCACAAGGATCGGTAAGCTCAAAGCGGTACTCACCTACAGATATATAGCAATAGATTATACTATTTATCTTCGCTTTGGGCGAGAATGGATAAATAGACGCACCATTCATGTTTTCAGGTATTGTGTACTCCTCCCCCACGGCTAGGGCTCCCTCTTCTGGCGTAAAATCTGCTGGTGCTGACACGAATCGTATTTTATATCCAGCAAACGAAGTAGTAGCAGTAATAGGAGGAGTAGAAATTCTCTTTATGTAGGGTAAATACTTCTTTATTCCCGTACAATAATCGTTACTAGTATTAGAGATGTCAAAGCCATATGACCATGTTATGGCCTCTATTGTTTCGGCTTTCTTCTGTCCATTGCCAGCGATCGTAGTCAGTGTGTAGTTCTCGCTATACTTTAGCGGTTTAGGAAAATCGGTATAGTAAGAAACATCTTTGGTCAGTGTGATCTCCTGCGTATCATTAGGATCTGTCTTAGAGACTACACGAACGGTGATGGGAAGACATAAGAGTACATCATGATCATTACGAGGTCTTACTTGAAGTACATAAGTAGGACTACAAGGGTCTGAATTGTTTCTCTCATAATCAACGTCAAGCGAATTCCAGTCATAATTAGTTGCAGAATATCCTCTAGGTAGTTCCTCTGAAGAGCCCTTGACACGAATGAATGCTAGAGGATGATATAAACTAGATTGTTGTCCCATCATCTTATAGGTCACTCCATCGGGAAGCTTATAGTAAATACCTTCTTTGTCAGAGCCATAATTAGTTGAACCAAAAGGTGCTGTCTTTTGAAACTCATGATACACTCTCGGCTTACTAGCATTCCAATCAGACCAAGTCTGCCAAGCATACTCATAGTAACGTGCCAAGGTGTCTTTATGATCAAAATAAGGCCTTAAGTCAGGCTCATTCGTATCACTCTTCGTACTCACATAGTTAAGTCTCAACCATCCGCACTGACGCATACGCATATCGGATGTCATAGTGAGCCATTTCTTGAATGGCATATTATAATGACTTATGTTGGCGTTTGGGATGTCTCTACGAACGTTCGTCATCTCAAGCGTCTGAACAGGAGCGACTCCACAAGCGTCAGAGACCTTGAGACGATACTGGCCTGCGGGCACCTCGTAGAGGAAGAGCTCCTTACCCTTCTCCAAGGAGAACTCCTTCTTCCCTTTATAAGCTGTCGGCGCCACTTCGATCGTGAGCGTATAGGGGCCATTGCCATCCAGCACCGTGACGGAGAGGATGCCTGTAGGAACGGGCGCACTACTACCCTTGGGGCGATAGTTGTTGAGAGACTTACGCACCTCACGAACCTTGACGGTTGGATTCTTGTAAGTGGAGGTGATAGTAATCGTTTTAGGCGGCAAATCTATCTTAAGGCCTGTCTCCTGGACCTCGATCCGTACGAGAGCCGTATAGGTGCCTGGGTAGAGGTTCGCGACAACATTGTTTGCAACATAGCCCTGAGGTGTCGTAACCGAGGTCCCCTTAGAATTGAGGAGATCGTAGTAAGCTTTGTAAGTATAGTTGGTAGGAGCCCCAGGGACTTTGCTTACCTTTATCTCGACCTGACCATTTTGTACGCAGGTAGACGGAGTCGAGACCACCGTAACGGAAAAGTCGGAGGCACTCTGCGCAAAGATGGAGAGCGTACCCAAGAGGAGCATCAGCCAGACTAGACTAAAGCGTCTAGCTACGGCACTAAGCGTGATATGTGGTGAAAGGGTATTCATAATCATAATACAAGCAAACATAGGTGTTAGAGATATGGGCGACTTAGAACTGCCTGCCCATTATATTGACCTGAATCTGGTAGAAGCGATTGCGGTAGACGCACCAGTCGGGTCGATCAGTCAACCCAGCCAGCACCGTCTCGTAGTCGGTAGAAGCAGGTGTGCCGTTTTGAATGGGGTAGATCTTGCTCAGCTTATCGTCGGAGCCTGCCACCTGATAGGTGATCTTGATGGCGGGTCTCTGCGCCTCTGCGAGTTGTGAAGAGGCTAGATACTCGGGTAGATAGAGCGTGATCTTGTAGTCGCCCATATAGATGCCTCCGATAGAGGGGCCTGTCATAGTAGGTGGAACGATATATGCTGGATTGGGGTCTTTACTGAAGCTAAACTGATAAGGAGGCAGTGTACCCACCGTCGCTATGTCAGTCAGCCGATTGCTCGGGAAGAGCGTGTAGCTCTTCGGCATATTGAGGATCTCGATAAGGAGCTTCGAACCATCTTTGTAGCCGTACGGGAGTACCCAAGAGTAGTTGTACTGAGGGTTGCTGGCTGTGGAGCCTGGCTTAGTACGGATAGCTACGATCCCCTTAAGTGTTAGCTCCACTTTGGCTAGGGAGCGCATCAGCTCGGCCGGAGCTCTATTTGTGGCGGTAAGATTGGGGCGTTGAACTTCATTGAACTTAGTCAGATCAATAATATAGGGAGAGCTCTGAGTGCCCGCTCCTTGCAGAGACTCCGAGATGAGCACCCCTTTATACAGTGCCGTCATCATAATCGAAGCCCCGACACCAGTCATCTCCTCTTCGGAGACAATGTTGGAAGCTTTTACCGTCTTCATCTCTTCGAGCTGACTCCGCAGTATCACCTCCTGATTGTCAAGGAATGCCAGGTCAGAGCCCTTCTGTCCTGAAGCAGACTCATTGGCGATGAAGTAGAAGTCATACTTCTGTAGCTTGCTAAGCTTGAAGATAATGCGCTTGTTCTCTCGTTGCTGGTTGGTCGCTAGGAGATTGATAACCGAGGCATTCTCACCCTCAGGGAAGACGATCATACGCAGCTCCTGGAGCTTGTTATCTAGCTCCTCCGTCGAGTTCCCTCTGAGACCGTTGGCGTGCAGGGCATGAAGTAAGTCAAACTGAATTGATACATAACCAGTCTCATCCTCCTCAAGACTATTGTAGTCCCGCACGCAACTGGTGCTGGTGAGGAGCGCCCCCAAAATGAGGAGGAGCGTATATATGTTGGTATGTCGTAGTCTATTCATAGTGATGTGACAGCGTTGATTAGGGGGAAATGCTTAAAGTTCTATCTCGTAGGAGTGTACCCTCCAGCCATCGACAAAGATATCGACAGCGTAGTGCGTGTTGTCGGGAAGCGTCTTGAGACGTATCTTAACGTCGTACTCAAACTGGCACTCGGGGCGGTAGTCTGGCTTCTTAGCGAGCAGCTTCTTGAGATCGTAGGTAAAGATCTTAGCACCCGTATCGGAGCGCACGAGGCTCAGCTGAGGAAGGGTCTTAGGATCATCTAGTCGTAGCGTGCTGAGACGGGTGCTGCGCGTCGTACCCTCGTTGGGTAGTGGCGCCTGATAGATGACATGCTTGGTGGGATTGGTCAGCTGACCCATAAAGTTGTAGGCAGCGTTATTGTCCTCGATCTCTATATGGAGCGGATAGATGACCTTGCTGGGTAGCTCAGTAAGGGATATATCAAAGTCGTTGCTGTAGCGCGTCAGGTTTGGCGCAACGGGGACTCTAATCGTGCTACCTCCAGGAGGCATAGGACACTCAATGGTGTCTGTAGCAAAGTATAGAGGCTCAGGCAGTAGACCCTCGTGTCTATCTTGCTCGTTGAGCCGGAGTGCCAGTCGGCAGTCGGGGTGCTTATTGCCCGAGGCTGGTGCTAGGTCACTCATAGTATAGTGCTGGGGGGTAGCTCCTACCCAAATAGTGTATCGATAGGTCTCGCCGCACTCGTTTGGTACGGGGATCTCTATCCTAGA
>NZ_ACLR01000209.1 GCF_000174775.1 Porphyromonas uenonis 60-3 | reverse complement strand
CCTCACACACAAAGGTTGCCACATGTCCTCTCCTGAAATAGTACACAGTCGGGAAGCCAACCCCAACAACAATGAAACAAGAAAAAAGTAACCGAGGACGAAAGGGATATCCCCTAGATTTCAAGTGGAGAGTCATCGATGACCTCCTAGCCACAGGCGAGAGCATCGCCACCACCAGCCAGCGCTACGGCATCACCACACGCACCATTCGAAATTGGTTGCGTACCTTTGGTGTAGAGTTACCCAACCAAAGCACTATGAGCAAGACAAACAAGAACAAAGACGTAGATCCAGAGTACGCAGAACTCAAGCGTGAAAACGCTCGCCTCAAAGCAGCCCTCTTCCAGGCTGAGAGCAAGGCCTTGGTCAACAAAACACTACTCGAAGTGGTCTTGAATCGCTACCACATTGATCTAAAAAAAAAGACCGATTTGTAGCCGTGAGACAGCTTGAACAGGCCAAAGTGAGAGATCAAAAGCTCTCCATAACCTACCTTTGTCAGCAGCTAGAAGTCAGCCGCA
>NZ_ACLR01000210.1 GCF_000174775.1 Porphyromonas uenonis 60-3 | reverse complement strand
ACATGCGCCACTCTTGAGTTCGCTCAGGGGTGGCGCTTTTCATTTGTGACTCTCGAGGAAGGCTCCGCAAGTGCGTACGCATGGCCACCTTCCGTGTGGAGACGAAAGCTTTTGTAAAAGCGCCCAAAACGGTTCCTCCCTTGGAACTTTTCAGTTCCAACGTAGGAACTTCTCGGTTCCTAGGGAGGGATTTCTGTTTTCCTAGGCATGAAACTCTAGTTTCTTCGGCATGAAACACTAGTTTCTTCGGCATGAAACACTAGTTTCTTCGGTAAGAAACTCCAGTTTCTCCCGATGAAACCAAGTCACGGAGCCTATAGTTACCGATCTTCACGGAGAAATTGCCACATAGCTAGCGAGAAAACGAACGTTTCCCACGGAGCCGAGAAATGAAAGTTCGGAAGAATGAAATGAAAGTTCGGAAGAACGAAATCAAAGTTCGGAAGAATTTGTTCGCTTCTCCGTGGAGATACCCGATTTCCTCGTGAGGAAAACGCGAGAGGACTCAATCGCTTCGTCTTTTGCGATTGAGCCCTCTCGATGTGCTGTGCGCTCTATTCTAAATCTTGTCCAGCTCTTCCATCAGCGCTTTCCTCCGACCGTAGGAGTGTCTCAGCTGATTGGATTCGTCGATATACTCTTCGAAGTGACTGAGAGGGAGTTCCATCGGAGTGGAGTGGCTAGCAAGCGTGGCGCTTAGAGCGTAGCGCCAAGCT
>NZ_ACLR01000211.1 GCF_000174775.1 Porphyromonas uenonis 60-3 | reverse complement strand
CGATCATACGCGCCATGCTGGTCTACCTGCTCGTCCTCTTCTTCACCTCCATCATCAACGTCATCCCCGACATCATCGAGCGACAAAGAGCACATCTACGTGTCCAACTGCTCAACCTCCTCCTACAGGTTGCCCTCCTAGTGCTCCTCATCTACGTCTTGCGCACTCCCTTCGCCGAGACCGTCTCCACCTACTACCTCGTCATCGCACTCTACCACGTAGTCTACGGAGGCTGGCTCCTCTACCTCGTGCATCGTCACGACCAGCGCCTTCAGCAGGTCTAGAGCCCGCAAATCTCGCCATAAGCTAGTTCAATATATTGACAAGTAGCGCCCCCCTTAGGTCGTTGCTCGCCCCTTCTTGTCCCCTTCTACAGAGCTCTTATTAGTTTCATATAGGTGAAACTAGAGTTTCATACGGAAGAAACTAGAGTTTCATACAGAAGAAACTAGAGTTTCATACAGAAGAAACTAGAGTTTCATACAGAAGAAACTAGAGTTTCATACGGGTGAAACTGGAGTTTCACCTAGGTGAAACTTTTGTTCCAGAGGGGGTTGGAACTTTAGTTTCAACCTGTTGGAACCAATGTCTCAGGCGTTTTTTAGGGGGATGTACACACAGCAAGTCTCACGAGTAGTCCTTTGCACATACACAAACCGTCAGAACGCACGGATGCTGCGTCCTGACGGTTTGCGTCAGTAGGTATCGCTATTTGTATTAGAAGCTAGGCAGAGGGGTCTGCGAATAGACGTCTCTCCTATCCCTTGGTAGCGGCCTGGACGACGTTGAGCACGTAGTCACCCAGCTGCTCGTAGTAGCCTACGAGATCCATATAGCTTACGGACTCGGGGTAGTCGTACTTCTGCGTACGGACGTTGTCCATGTTTTGCGCTTTCAGCAAGGTGCGC
>NZ_ACLR01000212.1 GCF_000174775.1 Porphyromonas uenonis 60-3 | reverse complement strand
AGCTTGTCTCTTGCTCGTCCCAAAGTTAGTTATTTTATGACAAATGACCAGCACTTACAGTGAGGACGCATTCTACTCCTTTCCTCTAGAAATTACATGGAATGACCGCTTTCTACCGAGGAAATTGGGAATCTCCACGGAGCAAACGAAAATTACTCCACGGAGCCGGGAAATAAAAGTTACGGAAGAATGAAATGAAACTTCGGAAGAAAGATTTCGAAGTTCCGAAGAATTTTCGTTTGCTCCGTGGAGATTCCCAATTTCCTCCTGAGAAAGTCAGCAAATTCAAGAGATTACAAAAAAACAGAGGCAAGTTGACTCCACCCACCTCTGTAAAATAGTGTTTAATTACAATCCTTGCGGACATATTTCGGTCCGAGTGTATGTTAGGTTGTCCGATTTTTACTACCTTAGCGACTGAATACCATTTCAGAGTAGTATCTAGTACATGATTTCGACCCAATACAATGCGATGATCACTGCCGTAGGAGCTTACCTACCAGAGGATCGACTGACTAATGCCGACCTAGAGCAGATGGTCG
>NZ_ACLR01000213.1 GCF_000174775.1 Porphyromonas uenonis 60-3 | reverse complement strand
CCAAGGAGCCTGAGAAGCTGTCGCTAGAGATGGTGGATTTCCTCCACTCTGGTGAAGGTAATCTACCTTCAAACAAGGCAGATATATACTTCAAGGAGCTAGGCAATGAGACCCCAACGCTCGTACGGCTACTGATGTCTACGATACACAAGCAGGATAAGCGTCTTGTCAAGCATATATCGGCCAAGCAGTTTGGTATGCAGTTTGGTCTCAAAGCTATCTATGCACACAACGGATTGCTCTACTTCCACACGTCTATACGCAACACAACAAATATGCGTTATCAGATTGACTACGTGACCTTCAAGGTTGTAGATAAGGCGGTCACCACACAGACGGCTATACAGGAGACTATACTCCAGCCACTGCGAGCTTACAACGACCTTGCTGTTGTTGCGCCAAAGAGCGAGTTGCGTACGATCTACGCTCTCGAATCGTTCTCACTTCCAGAGGGCAAAATCCTCGAAATATCCCTACACGAGCTTAATGGCGGACGCACACTAACTTTTACGGTGGACAACAAAGACCTCGTAAGGGCTAGAGCTATTGATGACCTCGAACTACGCTTTTAGTCCCCTGCCTTATGACTATGACAATCAATAATCCGATACGCTATGGGAGGCTGGCTAGCCTTCCCGTAGCTTTGTTGTGCCTGTTACTGTTGGCTCTGCCAAGTGTAAGTAAGGCGCAACGTGCCATACCTCACCAAGATGGGTTAATCCTATCGGGTGGGGTACCGCTAACCAACGAGACGCCATTTGTCCAGTGGGGCAATTGGACGGCTCGGGTGGACTATACGCACTATTTCTTCCACGCCGACTACCTCGTAGTAGGGGTGGAATATAGTCACG
>NZ_ACLR01000214.1 GCF_000174775.1 Porphyromonas uenonis 60-3 | reverse complement strand
CTTCCGTATGAAACTCTGGTTTCACCCAAGTGGTACTGATAGATAGCTCATTCCTTCAGAACTACCTACTTGATCTTTCTCAAAAGGATGGCTCCTTTGGCTGGATTAAAAGAGCGAGCCAGCTCTCCGACGCGCATGGGTCGAGGAGCTGGCTCTGTGTATGAAAGCCCTCTGTAGTACTAGAACTCTACTGTAGGTGTCTTGGTGTATACACCCATTGCCGTAGGAAATGCTCCACCGACTAGGCTGTACTCAAAGTAGACCTTCAGCTGGTCATTGTAGTACTGATATAAGTCTGCTTCTATATCGTATATACTTACCTTTTCCATTCCTTGGTAGGTGAAGCCATTCTTCGTCATGAAGTCCTTAATGAGGGGATCCGTCCCTGGTATATTGGCTTTCATCCACTCTTGTGTGAAGAGGTAAGAAATCAGCTCGATGGTCGAGCCACTTTTTGACTCGTAGGAGTAGCTCCTAACTCGAGGTTTGCTGCGGTCAGCGGGCTTGAGCTTTGTGATGAAAGGCATGTTGACCACAATGGCATCATGCTTATAGCCCTTATCAACGTTTGCTTTCACAAACTCAATCTCGCAGTCGGGGTGGGTCTTTTGCTCACGATCGATGATGGGGCTGTCTTGGCTAATCTTCTGACCGAAGACGTCTAGCAGTGGTAGGTAGAGCGCTTGGAAGTTCGGATCCCCAGGGGTCGTCTTCTTGTGATAGAGGTCGGGAGCATCTGTAAAGGTGAGACCGACTCCAGGTGTCGTGCTAGAGAGCGTAAGGCGTACGGCGAGGTCCTTGTTGACAAACTTCTCCGAAGCGTTTTGATCAGAGCCCTCGTAGGTGAAGCCGTTGAGCTCGAAGTAAGAGCGTAGCTCAGGCTGCTCACACATATCCATTGTGAAGCGGTCGGCTCGTGCGAAAGCCCCCGACTTACTCTCATCCCTAGGGATAATCTTGTAGCAGACATAGGTGAGGTTGACTTTCTTGGGGTTGATAGCCTCATAAATGAGACTGGTATCCGTCTTCTTGGTCAGCTTGCGTAGTCCGAGCTGCTTCTCGTAAGCTTCTATCTCTCCAAAGGAGTAGGTGCTCATCTTGGACTCTTTCTTGAGATAGGGGAAGTCTTTGACCTGCAGAACTTCAGTAGTCGTAGTCGGCTCTGATTTGGGCTTGCAACTATTCATCGCAAGGGTCACGCAGACGATCGCGGTGAGTGCTGCTAGGATACGTTGTAAGTTTGTCATGATTGAATAGGGTTTAGATGATTGTTTGTAAGGAGCTGTCTGCAGATGGTCTAGCTGGTCTGTCAAGACTGCTGTGTAGTGTATGCGAAAAAAAAAGGCGAGGAGGCACCCCGATGCGAGATCTCGCATCAGTTCCCCCTACGCCTTGTATAGAGTACTCCTAGTCACTGTCTAGGAGCTATGTGCGTGCTATAGGTATCTCCTATCCGATGATGAGGATGTCTGTACCCTCTAGGATGGAGTCTCCAGCCTTGACTTTGATCTCGGTGATGGTGCCGTCACACTCTGCGTTGATGCCGTTCTCCATCTTCATAGCTTCGAGTACAGCCACTTGCTGACCGCGCTTGACCTGCTGACCGACCTGTACATCTACCGATATGATGACGCCAGGTAGGGGAGCCTTGACTGCTTTGCCCTTGCCTGTGGAGGCTGGCACTGCAGCGGGTGCGGGTGCTGCAGTAGCAGCGGGTGCAGATGTAGGAGCAGGCTTGGTGACCTTCGGGGTCTCCTTCTTCTTCTCCTGTATGATCTCGACGCTGTATGGGGTGCCGTTGACCTCTAGTTGAGCTTGGTCACCCTCGATCTTGTCTATCTTGACGGCGTACTCTTTGCCATCGATCTTATACTTATATTCTTTCATAAGGGATTTGATATGGGTGCTTAGTAGTCTAGCGAGCTAGCCTGCTAAGGTACTGCCGTTTAGGATTAGATATAATACTGCTTCTGTGGTGTGACACGCATGTTCTGTAGCTTGTGGGACCAAGGGTCAAACTCCTTGTGCCGTATCGTGAGCTGGTAGGACTCCTCATCGTGAGGGGTGCCTAGCGCCTGCGCTAAGGCGAGCGCTATAGCAACCTCCTCGGGAGAGGGTGCTGGCGCTGCCTTCTTAGCTCTCTTGGCGGGTGCCTTCTTACCCTTTTCTATCTTCTTGGTAGCCATCGGTAGAAGGGGTTAGAGAGGTACGTTGTCATGCTTCTTAGCGGGGAGCGTCTGGCGCTTCGTGCGTAGCTGTTGTAGCGCACGGATGATGCGGAAGCGGGTGTTCCTCGGCTCGATGACGTCATCGATGTAACCGTAGGAAGCAGCATTGTATGGATTGGCAAAAGCATCACGATACTCCTGCTCTTTCTCCAGAGCTGTCTTGGCGGGATCGTCGCTTGCCTTGACCTCCTTGGCAAAGACCACCTCGACGGCTCCTGACGGACCCATGACGGCAATCTCGGCAGAGGGCCAAGCGTAGTTGATATCTGCGCGAAGGTGCTTGGAACCCATCACGATGTAGGCACCACCGTACGCCTTGCGTAGGACGACCGTGATCTTAGGTACGGTAGCCTCGCCGTAAGCGTAGAGGAGCTTAGCTCCGTGTGTGATGACGGCGTTGTACTCCTGACCAGTACCTGGGAGGAAGCCTGGCACGTCGACGAGTGTGACGATGGGGATGTTGAATGAGTCGCAGAAGCGTACGAAGCGTGCTGCCTTGCGAGAAGAGTTGCAGTCGAGACTACCAGCCATTACCTTGGGCTGGTTGGCGACGATACCGACGCTCTGTCCGTTGAAGCGTGCGAAGCCGACGATGATGTTGCGGGCGTAGTCACGATGTACCTCGAGGAACTCGCCGTGATCCACGATAGCTCCGATCACTTCGTACATATCGTAAGCACGGTTGGGCGAGTCAGGGATGATTTCGTTGAGAAGCTCCTCGCAGCGGTCAGCGGGATCGTCGCAAGCGACGAAGGGTGGCTCCTCCATGTTGTTTTGTGGCAGGAAGGAGAGCAACTGACGGATGAGCTGAAGGCCAGCCTCGTCGTTGTCTACAGCGAAGTGTGCCACGCCACTCTTAGAAGCGTGTACATCGGCACCGCCTAGCTCCTCCTGTGTGACGTCCTCGCCAGTGACCGTCTTGACCACCTTAGGACCAGTGAGGAACATGTAGCTGGAGTTGCGCACCATAATGTTGAAGTCGGTCAATGCAGGAGAGTAGACAGCGCCACCAGCGCAAGGCCCGAAGATACCAGAGATCTGAGGAATGACGCCTGAAGCAAGGATGTTGCGCTCGAAGATCTCGCCGTAACCACAGAGCGCGTTGACCGCCTCTTGGATACGAGCACCACCCGAGTCGTTGAGACCAATACAGGGAGCGCCCATAGTCATGGCTAGGTCCATGACCTTGCAGATCTTAGCCGCGAGCATCTCACCGAGTGCGCCACCGATGACGGTAAAGTCCTGAGCGAAGACGTAGACGAGGCGTCCGTCAATGGTACCACTACCTACGACGACACCGTCCCCGAGGAACTTCTTCTTCTCCATGCCAAAGTTCGTGCAGCGGTGCTGGACGAACATGTCTATCTCCTCAAAGGAACCCTCATCGAGGAGCATAGCGATACGCTCACGAGCTGTGTACTTGCCCTTAGCGTGTTGCTTCTCAATGCGCTCCTCGCCTCCTCCGAGACGAGCCTCCTCACGCTTGGCAAGGAGTTGCTTTATCTTCTCTTGTTGTACACTCATTATTCTATGTAGCGTTTGTTTGATTGGACGAAATTACTTAGCGACATCCTTGCAGTCGCAGATCTCTAGGAGTATGCCGTGTGCACTCTTGGGGTGAACGAAGGCAATGTTGAGACCCTCAGCACCTTTGCGAGGCTTCTCATCAATGAGGCGTATGCCCTTGCCCTTGAGCTCCTCGAGAGCTGGTGCCACATCGTCAGATGATAGTGCTAGGTGGTGGATACCCTCGCCACGCTTCTCAATAAACTTCGCAATAGGGCTCTCATCGCTCGTAGGCTCTAGGAGCTCTAGCTTGACCTCGCCTATCTTGAGGAATGCGGTACGCACCTTCTGGTCGGCGACCTCCTCAATGTTGTAGCAGGTTAGTCCGAGGACTCCCTCAAAGAAGGGGAGCGCCTCCTCTATGCTCTTGACTGCTATCCCAAGATGCTCAATGTGTGACAGATTCATACGCTATACTGTTTTTTGATTTGTGTATCTATTCAAAGGAAGAAGGGACTACGCCCTCCAAACGGGGACAACCTCTCTAGAGACTATCACCCGACTGCAAATATAATAATAATCGCTAACGTAGCGAATGTGCTGGACCTCCCAGCTACGATTTCGTCCCTCGGCGAGAGATCGCTCAGGCGAAGGTGAGCGCATGGACAGGAGGGCGGCTGGTCAATTGCCCGTCACGGTAAGCGATCTGTCCATTGACCCAAGTAGCTACGATGCGATGCGAGAAGGTGTAGCCCTCCAGTGGTGACCAGCCACACTTGCTGTAGAGACTCTCCTTAGTCACCGTGGTTTCCTGATGCGGATCTACGAGGACTAGGTCGGCGTAGTAGCCAGTGCGGATGTAGCCTCGCTCACGGACCCCAAAGAGCTGGGCGGGAGCGTGCGCCATCTTCTCAACCACCAGTTCTGGAGACCAAAGCCCCTCGTGAGCCAGCTCTAGCATCATCAGTAGACTGTGCTGTACGAGCGGACCTCCCGAAGCTGCCGTGAGAGCGTCGCCCTCCTTGTCGGCTAATGTGTGAGGTGCATGGTCGGTAGCTATTACATCGATACGACCCTCGACGAGCGCTTGGCGTAGAGCCTCACGGTCACGAGCCGTCTTGACTGCGGGATTCCACTTGATGCGGTTGCCTAGGCGACTATAGTCCTCATCGGTAAACCATAAGTGATGGACGCACACCTCAGCGGTGATGCGCTTCTCTGGCGAAAGGGGAGCTGCCGAAAAGAGCTCCATCTCCTCCGCTGTCGATAGGTGTAGCACGTGTAGTCTAGCACCGAGACGCTTGGCACGCTCTATGGCGCTGTGCGAAGACGCGTAGCACGCCTCGCGAGAGCGTATCAGCGGGTGCGCCTCAATGGGGGGATGCCCATCGTACCGCTGGCGGTAAAGCTCTTTATTGCGTGTGATGATCTCCTCGCTCTCGCAATGCGTGGCGATGAGCTTGGGGGCATGGGCGAAGAAGTAGTCGAGTGCCTCCTCGCTGTCCACCAGCATATTCCCCGTGGAGGCTCCTAGAAAGAGCTTGTACCCTGGGATCAGGGCTGGGTCGATAGCACACGCTTCGGGCGCATTGTCATTGGTTCCGCCGAAGTAGAAGGCATAGTTTGCCCAGCTTGTCTCCTGAGCACGCTGACGCTTGTCGAGGAGCGCCTCGAGGGTGACCGTCGGAGGCTTTACATTTGGCATATCCATGTAGGAGGTGACACCGCCAGCCACGGCAGCACGGCTCTCGTGCGCTATGTCGCCCTTGTGAGTCAGTCCAGGCTCTCTAAAGTGTACCTGATCATCGATGCAACCAGGTAGTAGCCAGAGCCCATGTGCATCCACGATCTCCGCTCCTTGGAGTAGTTCGTCTGGGAGTTCAGACGCTTGGTCGACACCTATATATATAGACTCGATGCGCTCGTCGGAGAGGCATACGGAGCCGACGACCTGTCGACCTTCATTGATTAGGGTAGCTCCGAGTATGATCTGTTTCATATTATTTCTCAGGATTACGACGCTTGGGGAAGCCCTTGAAGAGTCGCCAGTAGCGTAGCTTGAGGACACCCGTGAAGGCTTCGCCAAAGATTGACCCATTCATCTTCGAGCTCCCGAGCTTACGATTGACAAAAGTGATGGGCACCTCCTTGATCTTGAAGCCCAGACAGTGAGCCGTGTACTTCATCTCAATCTGAAAGGCGTAGCCCTTGAAGTGCACCTCGTCCAGTCTCATCGCCTCCAGCACCTCACGCCTGTAGCAGACGAAGCCAGCTGTCGTGTCTCGTACGGGTAGCCAGGTGACTAGGCGCACGTAGACCGATGCGAGATAGCTCATGAGGATACGGTTCAGAGGCCAATCCTTGACCCCGCCGCCCCGCACGTAGCGAGAGCCTACCGCCACATCGTAGCCCTCCTCAGAGACTGCACGTAGGAGATGAGGAAGCGCTGAGAGAGGATGGCTAAAGTCGCAATCCATCTCAAAGATATAGTTGTATCCATGCTCTAGAGCCCACTCGAAGCCTGTGAGATAGGCGGTGCCTAGTCCCATTTTGCCTGGACGCACGATCAGGTGCAGACGGTCCGTGTAGTCCGTCTCCTGCTGTAGCGTACGGACGATCTCTGCAGTTCCGTCTGGCGAATTGTCATCTAGGATCAGCAGGTCGAAGGCTTCGGGCAGAGCCAGGACAGCGCGAATCATCTCGGCGACATTCTCGCTCTCGTTGTAGGTAGGTATGATGATAAGGCTAGCGTGCATAGCGTGGTGGTCTCGGTGAGTGGTGATGCGTAGGGTGAGGCGTACACAGACACCTCATGTCATAGCACCACAAAGGTAGTAAAAAACTGCTTGTCCTCTGACTGAGATACTGCAAACCCCTGAAGTGACAAATTGTCAAAAATGAGCTCTTCAAGGGGTAGTGTTGAGGAAATGGAAAATGCCTCGGTAGAAAACAGAAATCCTCCACCGAAGAACGAAAAAATTCTTCGGAACTTTGATTTCTTTCTTCCGAAGTTTCATTTCATTCTTCCGAACTTTTATTTCGGCCCTCCGTGACGAATTTTTCTTTTCCAGCGGGCTATTCGGATTTTTCTGCCTAGGGGTGGGGTGTCGGAGGGAGAGACCAGAGAAGGTCGCACAAAAGAAGAGCCTGCCACGAGACATTGTGACAGGCTCTTGCGTTGTTTGTATGGATCAGGTGCTAACTGTCTTTTGATCAGCTAGCTACGCTGTGTGATTAGCGGAGACCGCGGAAGCGTAGGAGTGGCTCGATGTCGACCTCCTTGTGACCAGTGAATTGCTCGAAGAGCACCATCAGATCCTCGCTGTTACCACGAGAGAGGAGGATGTCGGCTAGACGCTGTCCGTTCTCACGGGTCATACCACCGTGAGCCTCGATCCAAGCGTAGACCTCGTTGTCTACAGCCTCGCTCCAGAGGTAGGAGTAGTAACCAGCAGAGTAACCGTTGCTCCAGATGTGGCGGAAGTATGGTGAGCGGTAGCGTGGTGGAATCTGCGCATTGAGCATACCATACTTTGTAAGTGCCTCCTGCTCAAAGGCCTGAACGTCATCAACCTTGTCGCCTACTGCGAGGGCGTGCCAGCACTGGTCGATGAGTGAGGATGCGATGTTTTCGCCGATAGAGTAAGCCTGGTTGAAGTTGCCCGCAGCAATCATCTTGTCACGTAGCTCGGTAGGCATAGCCTCGCCAGTCTTGTAGTGCTTCGCATAGTTGGCAAAGACAGTTGGCTCGGATGCCCAGTGCTCGTTGAACTGTGAGGGGAACTCAACAAAGTCTCTTGATACGTTGGTCCCAGAGATCGAAGGATAGGTCTGCGTAGAGAGCATACCGTGTAGCGCATGACCGAACTCGTGGAAGAGCGTCGTCACCTCGTCCCAGGTCATCAGACAGGGCTGACCAGCAGCGGGCTTCTTATTGTTGCAGACGTTATAGATGACAGGCTTATTGCCTAGGAGTGTAGACTGCTCGACGAAGTTGCTCATCCAGGCACCACCGCTCTTGGAGGGACGTGCATAGGGGTCGAAGTAGAAGAGTGCGATCACCTCGCCCTTGTCATTCTTCACATCATAGACCGTTACGTCGGGATGATAGACAGAGACATCGGTGCGCTGCTCGAAGGTGAGACCGTAGAGCTTATTGGCAGCATAGAAGACACCATTGTGCAAGACGCTATCTAGTACGAAGTACTCACTGAGCTGCGTCTCATCGATGTCGTACTGCTCCTTACGCATCTTCTCAGCGTAGTAAGCCCAGTCGTAAGCCTCGAGCTTGAAGTCAGGACCCTCGCTCTTGCGAGCAAACTCCTCTAGCATCTTAGCATCCTCCGCAGCCTTAGGCTGGTAGAGCTTAGCTAGACGCTCAAGGAAGTTGCGAGCTGTCTCGCCATTCTTAGCAAGAGCGTCTTGTAGTGTCCAGTCGGCAAAGGTCTTGAAGCCAAGTAGCTGAGCCTTCTCAGCACGGAGCGTAGCGAGACGCTTGATGATGGACTGCGTGTCGTACTTGTCGCCATTGTTGCAACGATTGATAGAAGCCTCAAGGATAGCCTTGCGACTGTCACGATTGTTGAGCTTAGCCATGACGGGCTGCTGGGTCGTGTTGACTAGGCGGATAGCCCACTGTCCCTTTTTGCCCTCCTCCTTGGCGAGGTCGGCAGCCTCTTGTAGCTCGCTCTCGGAGAGACCGTCGAGCTGGCTCTTGTCGGTGAAGAAGACGGGCACGTTCGTGGCATCGGTCAGCATATTACCAAACTTAGCGGTGAGCTCGGCCTCCTCGCCGTTGAGCTTCTTGAGCTTCTCCTTGTCCTCAGCGGATAGGTTAGCACCAGCCTTGACATAGTTGTCGTAGTACTGCTTGGTGAGGCGTACCTGATCTGGCTGTAGTCCCTCTAGGCCAGTCTCGTAGACAGTCTTGATGCGAGCGAAGAGCTTGTCATTGAGCATGATCTCATCACTGTGGGCTGTGAGCTTGGGTACGTACTCAGCCTCGATGGCGCGTAGCTCATCGTTGGTATCGGCACTGGTCAGTGCGAAGAAGACGGCAGAGGTGCGCTGGAGTACCTGTCCAGCACGCTCGAGTGCCTCGATGGTATTGGTAAAGGTGGGTGCCTCAGCATTGTCCACGATGGCTGCTATCTCCTCGTTGTGCTGACGCATACCCTCGTCAAAGGCGGGCGCAAAGTGCTCTGCCTTGATCTTGGTAAAGTCGGGTGCATTCATGTAAGTTTCACTAGGATGAACGAATGGATTGTCAGCCAGGTCAGCCTGCTTCTGCTTGTTGCAAGCGAGTAGCATCGTGGCGATGGCTAATAGCATAATTGCTTGTTTACGCATAGTCTTAGTTCGTTTGTATGATTTATATAGTTACTTTTGCATAGCAATGAGGTGCCAAGATGTGGCACTACACGAGACAAAGATACTAATAATAAAACACATACCCCCATGACAGACGCTAGCAAGAGCCTCGCCGAGGAGCCACAGCAGACCTACCAAGAGGCGATCACACGTATTCAAGAGATCGTGCGACTCCTCGAGGCGGGAGACATAGAGGTGGACGAACTGACCAAGCTCATCGAGGAGGCGACGGGCTTGATACAGTTTTGCTCCACACGACTCACCGCTATCGACAAGGAGGTCTCACAGCTCCTCCAGCAGCTCGACGAGAGCCAGGAGTAAGCTCTTACTTTACTTAACGATACTGATGGGTCGGTCGCCCTCGAAGTAGCCGATGATGCAGTTGCACAGCTCCTGCGCCATAGCGACTCGCGCCTCGTAGGTCTGCGTGCCTACATGCGGTGTCATGGTCACCTGCTCCATCTCGTACAGCTCGGGGAGCGGGTTGTCACTATGCTCGAAGACATCTAGCCCCGCAGCGGCGATCTCGCCAGTCTGGAGGGCGTGCACGAGAGCTGCCTCGTCAACGACCGCTCCGCGCGCTGCATTAATCAAGATAGCCGAGCGCTTCATCTGAGCTAGACGACTAGCCGAGACGAGGTGGTGCGAGTCTTCATTGTATGGGGTGTGGAGGGATACGACATCACACTCCGTAAAGATCTTGTCCAAGTCCGCATAGGTGACTCCTAGCTCCTGCTCCGTGGCAGCGTCGAGCTGGTGACGCTTGTTGTAGAGGACGGTCATACCAAAGGCTTGCGCCATATGTCCCACGGCTCGGCCAATGTTGCCGTAGCCAATGATGCCGATAGTCTTGCCACAAAGATTGGTCGCCATGCCAGAGCTGTCGGAGAGCGACTTGCTACTGCTCTTGGTGCGACGCATGTGACGATCCCACATAGCGATCTTGCGACTGCAGCTGAGGAGTAGTCCCATCGTTAGCTCTGCGGTAGGCTGGATCACGGCACGAGGCGTATTGGTCACGGTGATCCCTTTGCTGTGTGCGTAGGCGACATCGATGTTGTTGTAGCCGACGCCATAGTTGGCGATTAGCTTGATATTGGGGAAAGCATCAATCAGCTCACGATCCACAGGGAAGGTAAACTGCGTGGCGAGCGCATCGTACTGTGCGCCTATCTCCATCATCTCCTCACGTGTGAAGCTCTCGCCCTCAGGGCGGCGGGTCATGTCGGCCCACTCGACAAGCTCCTCGAAGCCGGGGCGTACGGTGTCAAAGGAGATGAGTACTTTCTTTTTCTTGTCCATAAGATATATCTGGTTTAGATGTTGATTAGATACGTAGGCGGTAGGGCTTAGGGTATAAGTTGTTGAGCCGTGCGCCCGTGCTGTGTGCTAAGCCTAAGGGGATGCCCCGATAGGTGATGACTGTGACGCCTCGCTCTGTCGGTGTCTCCGTCGTGAGCGCCTCGCCTCGCAGGTAGCGCAGTGCTTCTTGCAGAGGAAGCTCTAGAGCGGGCAGGCCTGCCGTGGCATATAGTGGGTGATGTAGCAGGGCAAAAGAAGGTTCGTAGCCCTTCGCCTGATGGCGCATGGAGGCTATCTCAAGTCCTGGAGTGGCAATGGCGAGACGATGCTTGTAAGCCTCGGCAAGATGCTGTGTCGCCTCGGGCGTGAGCTGGTAGATGCGCTCGCCGATGGTGTAGTAGTCTGCGGATGTTGCTTTGCTGAGCCAAGAGAGCGAGTCGAAGGTCTGTCGGCTGGTTCGTGTCAAACCTTTGGCTTTGTGCGTTTCGCTCGGGGTTTCTACGATATCGGTGAGACGTAGCGCAGCGAGGTATTGCCCCTCACCACGTACGATGCCTGGCCAGAGGTGCAAACCATACGAAGTGGCGCAAGCTCCAGCGATGCGCTCGGCACAGTGGGAGAGGTCGATGAGTTCGCATGGGTAGTTGTCAAGTAGCCATTGAACCATCTGATCGTTTTCCTCTTGGTTGAGCGTGCAGGTGGCGTAGAGGAGCACGCCCTCAGGAGCCAGCATACGCATCGCCTCCTGTAGGATAGATCGCTGGCGGGTCACGCAGTCGGCGACGAGCTGAGGCGACCACATACGCCTCGCCTCCTCGTCACGGCGCATCAGCCCCTCGCCACTACAAGGCGCATCAACTAATATGAGGTCACAGAAGCCTTGTAGCCAAGGCGTCAGACGCTGTGGCTCCTCTTGCGTGATGATCATTTGGTCGGCACCGCACCACTTGACCATATTCTCCACAAGGATTTTGCATCGCTTGGGTAGTATCTCATTGCTCACGAGGAGCGTTTCTGCGGGGAGCAGATCGCGCAGGAGCGTACTCTTACCTCCAGGCGCTGCGCAAAGGTCAAGAGCTAGCTTAGGCGTCTCGTGCCAGCCGAGCTGCTCCCAAATCGTGGCAAGCGTCATCGCACTAGCGTCCTGCACATAGTAAGCTCCAGCGTGCCATAGAGGATCTAGCGCAAAGGTGGGACGCTCGCTGAGCCAGTAACCCTCCAGCTCCGTCGGCAGCCACGGTATAGTCCCATCCTCCAGCTCTGCAAAAGGGTGTGCCGATAAGGTGCGAGCCGGGTTAAGACGCAGAGAGACTGAGGGGGGCGTCTCTAGAGCCTCGACAATGCGAGAGGCATGCTCGGGGTATGCTTGCGCTAGCTTAGCTTTTAGCTCTGACGGGACAGGAGTCTGCATGGTGTCGGAGATGTTAGGGCAGGAGCGTCATACGCTTGATGATCACATCTCGCTTGGGACGGTTCGTGCTGTCGGTCGGTAGGTCTTCAATCTTGGTAATCGTGCGCATACCATCGGTGACTTCGCCAAAGACCGTGTACTGCCTGTCCAACCATGGGGCACCGCCCTGAGTCTTGTACGCCTGACGCTGCTCTGGCGTGTAGTCCCACCCACGCTGAGCTGCTATGTCGTCCAGGTCAAAGTCGGTGTAGTAGGTGCCCGTGACAATGTAAAACTGACTGCCCGAAGAGTCCTTCTTCGGATTCTCTTCATCCGGTAAACGCGCTGCCGCTAGGGCGCCCCGCTTATGGATATGGTGCGGTAGGATCTCCGCAGGAATGGTGGTCGAGAGGGTGTCAATGGATACATCCGTCTCGCGGGTCGCTCCACGGGTCGAGAGGTTACCTCCCTGGATCATAAATTGCGCTATGACACGGTGCATCAAGACTCCCTCGTAGTCTCCCCGACGTACATGCTCTAGGAAGGCCGCTTGGTGTAGAGGTGTATCGTCATAGAGTAGGAGCGTGAAGTCTCCCTGCGAAGTCTCCACGAGCACCCGTCGCCCAGCGGGAAGAGCTTCAGCCGTAGTCTGAGCTGTGAGTGAGGTAACGCAAAGAGCGCAGAGGAGTAAAAGGGTGGCAAATGGTTTCATAGCTTAGAGGATCTGAGGCGCAGTATCGTTAGTCGCATTGGTCGTTGCGATAAAGGCTTTGGGGTCAGCGAGGAGTACCGCTTTCTTGAGCTTATTGACATGTTTGCGCTCCACAATCATAAAGATGATGTCCCGTTCGGCACCTGCGTAGATACCGCTACCGTGGAGGAAGGTGCCCCGCAGATTCAGTTGCTCGATGATGAGCGTGCGTAGCTCAGCGGTATGCTCGGAGACGATGAAGATCGCTTTGTTGGGATTCTCAGGCTGTAGGAAGTCGACGACCTTGCCATAGACGAAGATGGTGATCCAGGAGTAGAGAGGTACGCTAACGTCATTAAAGGCGACTAGTCCAAAGAGTACGATAGCCGAGTCAACTGCTATAATCATATGGCTGGTCTTGAGGTTGTTGCCTTTGGAGAGTACCCGAGCGATGACATCGGTTCCTGCACTGGTGCTGCCCGCCTTGAAGGTAAGTAGCACGCCCAGCCCGAGGATAGCCCCGCCATAGACGGAGGAGAGAAACTTGTCGTTGCTCACGATAATCACATCTCGTGTCATCGAGGTGATTAGGTCGGTGCAAATGGATATAAGTAGGAAGGTAGCGATCGTCTTGCCCCCACTGCGCAAACCGAGGGAGCGAGCTGCTAAGAGAAAGAAGGGAATGTTGAAGCAGAGCGCCACAGCACCAATGGGTAGCCCCTGGGGAAAGGCCTCAAAGGTTCCTTGCGTCAGGTGGTTAATCGTGATACTGAGGCCATAGCACCCACCTGGGACAATATTGGCAGGAGCGATAAAGCAAGCGTAAGCGGCTGCTTGGCACACAGCTCCGATGATGAGGTAGAGTATCTCCACGGCAAGCGGAGAGCGTCGAGGCGTGAAGGTTTGTCGCTCATGAGGCGATGGTGCAGGCTGTCGCTTTAAGTGCAGTGTCGTGCTGGGCATAGATTGCTAGAAGGAAGACGAATGGATGATAGCTTGATTGCAAAGTTACTCAATCTTTGCAATTGGAGTGCTGAGTAGACGGGTTCTTCGACTAACTCTAGAAGCCACGCACGATGATGAACAAGGGGACAGGATTTGCTTGTTGCTACACGGTGCTACAGACTTGCCCTGTTCGCCTTGCTTCGCTTGAGAGGAGTTACGCCGTGGGGGCGGGGCGACGGTGCTTGACGGCGACCATCTTGCCACGAGCGGTGATGCGCTCGCCACAGTGTAGCTCAAGTGACATGATGACCTTGCGATCGGTCACCTCTACGGGGTATGCGCGGATCTCTAGCTCGATGCCCATCGGTGTCGGGGCGAGGTAGTCCACCTCTAGGTGTGCGGTGATGAAGCGCTGGAGGTTGTCTGCCGTCAGCTCCTCCGCATGTGCTACTAAGTAAAGAGCGGCAGCTGCGGCTGTGCCGTGGCAGTCAAAGAGCATGGCGATGAAGCCTCCGTATAGGTTGTCGGGGACTCCGCCTGTGTAGACAGCATTGGGCGTGTGATGACAGTAACAGTAAGCGTGGTCTTCGCTGAGGTAGCTCTTGAGATGTAGCCCGTAAGGGTGAGCAGCGCCACAACCCCAGCAGTGGCTGTACTCGGGAGCGTAGAGGTCTTGGATGGCGGACATATTAGACTTTAGAAGTTAGAGGTTAGACTTTAGACTTATTAGGGTATCCTTAGGCGCTGACCTGGGCGGAGTCGTGGATTGCGACCCTTGAGGCCGTTGGCTCGCTTGATGGCAGAGGCGGAGACGCCGTGTCGCTTAGCAATCTTGGATATGGTGTCCCCACGTCGCACCTTATATGTTTTGTGCCCACCCCGAGAGGCTTTGCTCTTTTGCGTGGGGGCGGGGGCTTGTTTGATCTCTTGTTTGACCTCTTCCTGCGCCTCGGCGATCTGCTTGGAGAGCGCCTCTTTGTGATCGCGACGCAGTGTGATGAGCGCCTCGTCTAGACGTGAGATACTCTTCAGAGGAAGTCGTATGGTGTAGGGGACTGGTCCAGCAGCGGGTATGACGCCTCGCTTGTATTGCGGGTTGAGCGTGCGGATCTGTTCGGTGGGTATGCCAGTGCTCTGTGAAATCTGGGCAAAGGTAAGCGGTATCTGCACGGCTAGTGTGTCAGTCGCCAGAGGCATCGACTGAGCTTGGGGGCAGATGTTGTGCTCGTTGTGATAGTAGCAAGCGTAGTAGGCTCCGATAAAGAGGGGAATGTAGTTGCGCGTCTCACGAGGCAGATAGGGATAGACATCCCAAAAGGTGGTCTTCCCGCCAGAGCGCCGGATTGCTTTGGTGACATTGCCCGGGCCACAGTTGTACGCAGCGATAGCTAGGAGCCAATTGTCAAAGAGCCCGTAGAGCTGCTTGAGATAGAGCGCAGCAGCTTCACTGCTCTTGTACACGTCAAAGCGTTCGTCAATAAGGCTATTGACCGTCAGTCCCAAACTACGTCCCGTGGGGAGCATAAGTTGCCAAAGTCCAGAGGCCCCTGCAGGTGAAACGGCAAAGGGATTGAGCGCCGACTCAACGACGGTCAGATAGATAAGCTCGACGGGTAGTCCATTACGGTCGAAGATCTCCTCCATAATGGGGAAGTAGTAGTCCCCGAGGGCTAGGATGACACGTATCAGTCGAGGACGATCCGTGATGTAAGTAGCAATGCCCTCCTTGACCATAGCGTTGTAGGGGATCGGGATGACGGTGGGCAGCGCCTGCAGTCGGGATATCAGCACGGAGTCGCTTAGGGAGCGAATGTTCTCAGCCTTGTAGGAGCCACACGGTACCTCAAAGCGCTTCTGTGTCGCATAGCCCGTACGCCAGGTCTCCATGAGCAGACCGAGGTCCGTGTCTAGACTCTTCGGCAGGTACTCCTGTAGCTCTTTGCGAGCCGTGACAGCGTCCAGCTCGACGGCACCCTCCGTGTCTACACTGTCTTGAGCGGTGTACAGAGGTGTCGCTACGAGCAGTGCTGGCAGGCAACAGAAGAGCATTATATAGGTCGTGATTCTGACACCAGTGTGTCTTAGAAAGGGGATCTTCATACAGAGGTCTTGTCTAAAAGCGCACCGAGGCACCGACCATCACACTTTGAGGTCGAGGTCCTGCAGGCTTGTCTCGTAGTCCCTCGCCCATATCTACTGTGAGCTGTGGGGATACATTAAAGTAGTATAGCTCCGCATCTACATAAGCGTCCAGCGCTGAGAGGAGATAGAGCGCCACCGTGAGGACGATGCTCAGGTCTCTACTCTCCTTGTATTGCTTAGAGCCACGCTCCAGACGCGAGCGCAGATTGCCGTCGGAGACATACTGACTAGGATCAGCTCCAGACGGGATAAAAGCTTGCCAAGAGGTGTGGTCGAGCGGATTTTCGCTTAGCAAGTCAGCGTAGGCCGTGTGGTACTCGTTGTAGAGTCGCTGATTCCACGTGACCGCATAGAGCCCCGCCGTCATGGCCGAGAGCGCGATCGGTATCTTCCAGTAGCGCTGATTGTAGAGCTGTCCGCCACCTGGGATGATGGAGCAGAGGAGCGCCACGTTGGAGTTGGGATAGCGCGTGAACCACCTGGTCATCTTCTTGAAAAAAGGCACTCCTTCAGGGCGCTTGTCTCCCTTCGTCGCTGTCGTACTTTGCAAAGCTTTGCTCTCAGTCTTGCCCTTAGCGGTCAAGTCTGAAGTAGCCTTCTGTGGAGTAGCGACGAGTTTGCTCGGCTCCTTCGTACCCAGCGTGTCGGCTGTGCTCGTGCCCAACGTGTCGGTCACCAGCGCCGTCGTGTCTTGTGGCACTATCGGCGTAGTCGCATGGAGAGCCATCCCGCTGTAGCAAGCTATAGCGCAGCTCATCACGAGGATGAGTAGGGAGCGGGTCAGGGCGGTGCGGGACATCTTTTTAAATAGTTGACTAATGGTTAGCTCCGCCCTCTAGGATCGAGCAGATCTCAATGAGCTGCTCCTCAGAGCTAAAGGGAATTGTGATGGTTCCCTTGCCACTCTCTTTACAACGCAGAGAGACCTTCGTCCCGAAGAAGCTACTCAGCTGCTTAGCTAGAGGAGCGTAGTCATTGCCACTGGAAGCGAGCTTGGAGAGCGTCTGCCTTTTCTTGCTCGCTTTTGGAGTCTCTTCGGTCGGCTCTCGCATCTCATTGGCCAAAGCCTCTACCTGTCGCACGCTCAGATGCTCCGTGAGGGTGGTCTGGTAAAGCTTTAGCTGCTGTGCTGGATCGGTCAAGCTCAGTATGGCACGAGCGTGACCCATGTCGATCTTCTTCTCCGTCAGTCCCAGCTGCACCTCTGCGGGCAGACGGAGGAGACGTAGGTAATTGCTAATAGAGGAGCGAGTCTTGCCCACCTTCTTGGCAAGCTCCTCTTGCGTCCCCTCGGAGTGCTCTAGGAGACGCTTGTAGGTGAGTGCTATCTCAATGGCGTTGAGGTCTTCGCGCTGTATGTTTTCGATCAGCGCCATCTCGACCACCTGCTCATCGTTTGCCTTGACGATGTATGCCGGAATGGAGGTTAGGTTGGCTAGCTTAGAGGCTCTCCAGCGACGCTCTCCCGATATGATGAGATGCCGTCCGTCAGTCAGCTCCCGCACCGTGATAGGCTGCACAATGCCGAGGGCACGTATGGAGGCGGCCAGCTCCTCGAGACTCTCTGGGTCAAAGTGTGTACGAGGTTGGTCAGGATTAGGCTCGATCTTGTCGATGGCTATCTCGCTAATGCTGGAGGAGTTGCTCACATCGCCGAGTAGAGCGTCTAGTCCTCTGCCGATTACTTTGTTCTCTTTCTTCTTGTTTGTCATGATGAACGTAGGGGTAGGGTGTAGTTATAGCGCAGCGCGCTGAGCCGTGCGACGAATCAGTTCCTCGGCCAGCTGGAGGTGGTTGATCGCCCCCTTGCTGTCCGCATCGTAAAGGAGTGCGGGCAAGCCGTGACTAGGCGCCTCGCTCAACTTAACATTGCGCTGTATGACCGTGTCGAAGACAAGCTGCCCGAAATGCTCCTTGACCTCCTCGTACACTTGATTAGCCAGTCGCAGACGGCTGTCGTACATGGTAAGGAGAAAGCCCTCGATCTCCAGCGCTGGGTTGAGGCGACTCTTGATGATACGTATCGTGTTGAGGAGCTTAGAGATCCCCTCCAGTGCAAAGTACTCGCACTGCACGGGAATGATCACCGCATGGCTAGCGACCAAAGCATTGACCGTGATAATGCCGAGCGAGGGCGAGCAGTCGATGAGGATGTAGTCATACTGATCCACGACAGGGCGGAGCATCTCTCTCATGACGGTCTCCCGCTCCTTAAGCTGGAGCATCTCTATCTCCGCTCCGACCAGGTCAATGTGTGAGGGAAGTATGAAGAGATTGTCTACGTGTGTGGGGCGTACCACCTTGTCGAGCGGTAGACCACCGATGAGGCACTCGTAGATAGTCTCGCTGAGGGTCGTGGAGTTGACACCCAGTCCCGACGAAGCGTTAGCCTGTGGATCGGCATCGACTACGAGTACCTTCTTCTCGAGTACAGCCAAGGAGGCTGCGAGGTTGATCGTAGTGGTCGTTTTGCCGACTCCACCCTTCTGATTAGCAAGAGAGATGATTCTACCCATGATACATATCGGTCATAAATAACGCGTCAAAGCTACAGAATAATCTAGACATAGACGCTTAACTGTTGATAACTTGAATCCCGCAGAATCGCTGCAAAGCAAGGCGCAATGCGGTTTGTAGAGCGTAAAGACGTGTAGCCCGCTGTAGGGACGTACGGAAGTGTCTAGCGGGAGGGCGTCCGTTGTGTCAAGGGTTACAGCGTTGTGGTTTTAACGAAGACGGACGCTCGACCGAGCGTCCCTACAAAGGGTTACTCGTATCGTGCTGCTGGTGTGGCGGATACGAGTTTCAAAATGGTTCCTCGGGCGGAATTCTGGAGTTCTCAGGGAGCTATTCCTTATCCTCCACGGAGGAATGAGAAAATTCTTCGGAACTTTGAAATCTTTCTTCCGAAGTTTCATTTCATTCTTCCGAACTTTTATTTCAAACTTCGGAGGAATTTGGGATTTCCTCGGGAGCTTTTGGAAAATTGCTACCGAAGAATTGGTTTCTAGAGGAGACTGTTGCAAAAGTTTCTAGAGGTGAGCGGTGAGTCGCTTGGCTGGGGCATCGGGACGACCCAAACGCAAGTAGCCCCACTCGGTACTGAGACCAAGCGGGGCTACTAGGCGTGTGTTAGACTTTTATGGTGAGACTAGAGCGGGAGGCTCTGGTCTAGCGGTGTGGCGCTATTACTCGATAGCGATGGTGCGACGAGCCTTCTGCTGATCCTCTTCGCTGATCTTGGGAATCGATAGGGTGAGGACACCGTCGGCCATGCGAGCCTGGATGCGCTCCTCGTCGACATTGTCTGGCAGGATGAGGGTCTGCTCGAACTTGCTGTAGGAGAACTCGCGACGTAGGTAGCGACTCTGCTCGTTGTCGTGCTGCTCCTCCTCGTTGTGGCGCTCCATCGTGATGACTAGGTCGTGCTCCTCGTTGATCTCGATGTTGAAGTCTTCGCGCTTCATGCCTGGAGCTGCGATCTCTACGCGAAATTCCTCGGGAGTCTCTAGTACGTTGATAGCGGGTGCGGTAGCATTGGGTCTTACCATCCAGTTGCTGTCAAATAGGTCGCTCCATAGTGCGGGCCTCCAGTTGTTGTCTCTTCTTGATAGTGTCATAGTTGTATTGATTTTAATAGGTGTTTGTATACTCACTCTGTGCAGGGCCTCTGATCTCTCAGGGTGACCTGCACTAACTATCTAGCAAAGGGTAAGCCAACGGCTGGAAGTGCGACAATTTGTCGCAAAGAAGAAACTAGCAAAGCTACTCAGAGCGCTTAGCACCGCGGGCTAGCTGGTAGAAGACCTCGTCCATCGAGTCACAGTCAAATTGTCGCTTTAAGGCTCGTGGGGTGTCTAGAGCTTTGATTTGACCGTCTACCATGATGGAGATGCGGTCGCAGTACTCCGACTCGTCCATATAGTGTGTGGTGACGAAGACGGTGATGCCCTCGGCGGCTGCGTTGTAGATAAGCTCCCAGAAGCGTCGCCGTGCCACAGGGTCTACGCCTCCCGTAGGCTCATCGAGGAAGACTATCTTGGGGCGGTGAAAGATGGCAACGGAGAAGGCTAACTTCTGCTTCCACCCGAGGGGAAGGCTGCCCACGCGAAGCTTGCGCTGATCGTAGAAGTTGAGCTCCTCAAGGAGTCGCTCCATACGACTCTGTATGATGCGTCGCGAGAGACCGTAGATGCGCCCGTAGAGGAAGATATTCTCCTCGACAGATAGGTAGTCGTAGAGTGAGAACTTTTGGCTCATATAGCCGATGTTGCGCTTGATCAGCTCGGTCTCTTTGCGCACATCATAGCCTGCGACCTCGGCATAGCCTGAGGAGGGCTTGAGGAGTCCGGTGAGCATACGTATGGCGGTGCTTTTGCCAGCACCATTGGCTCCGAGGAAGCCGAAGATTTCGCCAGGCAAGACATCAAAGGTAATCTCATCGACAGCGGTGAAGTCTCCGAAGCGCTTGGTGAGTTTATTGGCCAATATACTATACTCGGTGGAGGGCATGGGCTAGGACTCTTGGGAGATGATGAGGAAGTAGTCCTCGATGGAGGGGGGGATCTTGCGAATGTCTAGCCCCCGCACGCCCTGCTCTAGGAGTCGCATGTGGATCTCCTCGGGGGTGATCACCTGCTCGTCAAAGGTGAAGTGGTGCGCCTCGCCAAAGGCAAAGCTGCTGAGCACGCCCTGGAGGCTGCGCAACTTGAGGAGTAGGTCGCCCATATCCTCTGCGGTGGCGGACCAGAGGGCACGATCCATCTGCGAGACGAGCCCGTCGGGGGTGTCTATGGAGAGGATCTGCCCATCTTTCATCAGGGCAACTTGGTCGCATAGCACTGCCTCGTCCATGTAGGGTGTGCTGACGATCATCGTGATCTCGCCCTGCTCGCGTAGCTTGGAGAGCATCTGCCAGAACTCACGTCGTGAGACGGGGTCTACGCCTGTGGTCGGTTCGTCGAGAAGGAGTAGACGAGGCTTGTGTATGAGTGCGCAGGAGAGCGCTAGCTTTTGCTTCATACCACCTGAGAGCTTGCCAGCGGGGCGCTTTTCGAAGGGAAGGAGCATCTTGTAGATGTCCTCAATGAGGTGGTAATTCTCCTCGACGGTCGTCTTGTAGACGGTGGCGAAGAACTCTAGATTCTCCCGCACGGTGAGATCTTGGTAGAGGGAGAAGCGACCTGGCATATAGCCGATCTGATGGCGCAGCGGGCGGTAGTCGCGCTTGACGTCGTGACCTAGGACGGTGACTGCACCAGCGTCGGGGTTGAGGAGCGTGGCGATGATGCGTATGAGGGTTGTCTTGCCGGCTCCATCGGGCCCGATGAGTCCGAGCAGCTCGCCCTCACGGACGCTGAGGTCGATGCCCTGGAGCGCAACGGTCTTGCCAAAGCTCTTGCATACGCCCTGGCAAGATACTGCTGGTTGGGTCGCCTCCTCTACAGACATAGGTCTAGTGGTCTAGCGCTACACGTCCATACTGTCCGATGCGTAGCTTGCCGTCGTTGGGGACGCGCACCTTGATCGCGTAGATGAGCGAGGCGCGGGCATCGGGTGTCTGGATGTTCTTGGGGGTAAACTCAGCGCGGTCGGAGATCCATACCACTTCTCCTGTGTAAGCTTGCGGCTCCTCCTCGCCCATGTCGCTATAGACGGAGACTTGCTGACCGAGGGTCACCTTTTGGAGTTGCTCTGCTGTGACGTAAGCCCGTAGGTACATTTGCTGGAGATTGGCTAGACGAAAGAGCGGCATGCCTTGTCCTGCGAGCTCACCCTGATGCAGGTAAACGGTGAGCACCGTCCCCGAGATAGGCGCCTTGATGAAGCTTCGAGAGATCATCTGGTCGACTTGACTCTCTTGTACAGAGAGCGCATTTCCGCTCCCTGTGGCGGAGCGGTTTTGCTGTCCGATGGTAGCTCGTGCGGCAGCTATTTGCCCCTGGACAGCGGAGATCTTGGCATCGATCTCGTCTAGCGTGCGCTGAGCCATGATGCCACGAGCCACGAGTGGGGCGTAGCGGTCACGCTCTTTGCGGAGCGCTTTGAGTTGAGCCTCTAGAGGCGCTACCTGTGTCGCTGCATTGGTATGTCCCGCTGCATTGACTGTCGCCTGCTGCGTGTCGACGAGGTCTTTCTGTAGCGCCAGGAAGGTGGTATCGATCAAGCCTACGACCTGTCCCTCCTCTAGCTGGTCTCCCTCAGAGACATCTAGACGAAGCAACTCGCCAGAGGTGGTCGCTGAGACGACGATCTCGTCTGCCTCAAAGATGCCTTGGGCGGAGTAGTCGCTACTGTGGTCTTTGCAACCCCACGAGAGGAGGAGGGTGAGGAGGAAGAGGTAACCTATATATCGCTTAGCGTGTGTCATCTTATTGGTCAATGAGAGAAAAAAAGGAAGGGACGTATCAAAGGTAAAGAAAGTTTTTGAGAGAAGCGGGAATATCGCCTTTGAGTTCCTCGCGCGAACCTTGCCACGCGACCTGCCCTTTGTCTAGATATAGGATGTGATCAGCGACAGTCTTGATGGAGTTCATGTCATGCGTGTTGATGACTGTCGTGATCTGGTACTCCTCGGTGAGCTCTTTGAGGAGCTTGTCTATCGAAGCCGAGGTGGTGGGGTCTAGTCCAGAGTTTGGCTCATCGCAGAAGAGGTAGTGCGGGTTGAGCGCTACGGCTCGAGCTATGGCGACGCGCTTCATCATACCGCCACTGATCTCGGAGGGAAACTTGCGCTGAGCACCCTCTAGTCCGACTCGATCGAGGAGTGCCATCGCATGAGCTTTGCGCTCTCGTGGCGAAAGCTTGGAGAAGAGCTGGAGCGGGAAGAGGACATTCTCTAGAACGGTCATACTATCGAAGAGTGCCGACCCCTGAAAGAGCACACCGGTCACTTGCCTTAGTTGTTTGAGTTGCTCCTTAGACAAGAGCGTCATGCTGTGCCCGTCGAAGAGGATCTCGCCCGAGGTGGGCTGTATGAGACCTATGAGGCACTTGAGCATGACGGTCTTGCCAGCGCCACTGCGTCCGATGATGCAACTGATGCTTCCTGGCTTAAAGGTGGCGTTGATCTGGTTTAGCACCTCCTTTCCGTCAAACTCTTTGCAGAGCTCCCTGACCTCTATGATCTTAGTTCCTTTGCTCTCTGTCATACCTACATAAACAATAGACTGGTGAGTACGACATCGGCGAGGAGGATGAGTACGCAGCTTGAGACTACCGCATTGGTGCTGGCGCGTCCTACGCCGAGGGCTCCTCCCTTGACCGTATAGCCGAAGTAGCTAGCGCCCGATGAGATGATGAAGGCGTAGACGAGCGACTTGATGATGGAGTAAAAGATGTTGCGAGTGACAAAGAAAGTCTGCAGTCCCATCTCAAAGTCTGACGGCGTGATCGTGGGAATGAAGTAAGTCGCCAAGTATCCGCCCACTAGCCCTGTAGACATGCTGATGACGCTCAGTACGGGGATGAATAGCATGAGCCCGAGGATCTTGGGGAGGATGAGGAAGTTGGCCGAGTTGACCCCCATAATCTCCATAGCGTCGATCTGCTCCGTCACACGCATGGTGGCTAGCTCTGAGGCGATGCTGGAGCCGACCTTACCTGCGAGGATGAGACACATGATAGAGGAGGAGAACTCGAGAAACATGATCTCGCGACTGGCATACCCTATGGTAAAGTGCGGGATGAGTGGCGAGTTCATATTGATCGACAGCTGGATCGTGATGACCGTGCCAATGAAAAAGCTGATGATCACCACGATCCATATGGAGTCAAGGCCATACTTAGCGATCTCACGGATCAGCTGCTTGAAGAAGATGCCCCACTTCTTCGGCCGTCTGAAGACCTGCGCCATGAGGAGTGTGTACTCGCCCATGACACTGAGCGCATTGCTGATCGGTTTAGCCATAGCTTAGCGGACTCGGATGGTGCTTAGCTCCTCCCCGCACACCTATGCGGACTGAGCCTTCGAGAGCTGCTTGGGATGAAAGAGTAGCAAGAAGAGGACTCCCGTCACGAGCGCATAGCCAGCGAAGATGTACCAGACAGTCGTCCAGTCGGTCACCTTAGCTATGGTAAAGTGCTCTACAACCCAGCCCGCACCTAGCGAACCGATGACGACACCGAGCCCGTTGGTCATCAAGAGGAAGAGCCCCTGAGCACTGGCTCGCATTGAGGGCGAGACGGACTGATCGACAAACATGGAGCCAGAGATGTTGAAGAAGTCAAACGCCATCCCGTAGACTACCATGGATAGAACGAGTGCGATGATGCCTGGCATCCCAGGGTCGCCTATGCCAAAGAGTCCGAAGCGTAGGAACCTCGCAGCGAAGCTCATCGTCATCACACCCTTGATACCAAAGCGCTTTAAGAAGAATGGGATCGCTAGAATAAAGAGCGTCTCCGAGATCTGGGAGAGCGACAGTAAGATGTTAGGATACTTGACCGCAAAGCTATCGGCATACTCAGCGACCCCCTTGAAGTGGTCGAGGTACATATTGCCGTAAGCATTGGTCACCTGTAGCGCTGCGCCGAGGAGTATGCAGAAGGTAAAGAAAACCGCCATCTGCCTATTCTTAAAGAGCACCAGAGCGTCCAGCCCTAGGATGGATAGGAGCGAGCGACG
This sequence comes from Porphyromonas uenonis 60-3, assembly GCF_000174775.1. Classification (GTDB taxonomy): domain Bacteria; phylum Bacteroidota; class Bacteroidia; order Bacteroidales; family Porphyromonadaceae; genus Porphyromonas; species Porphyromonas uenonis_A. The sequence continues at coordinate 78,373 of NZ_ACLR01000214.1, read as the reverse complement.
TCCCTCTTGAGCCTTCTTGACTCCGTGCGGTACTGCTGGTAGTGTCCAGGCATAGATCGCTAGGGCGATGGCGGCAAAGGCGCCTAGATTGAACTGCATCGGGCTGTCCATCCACTTAAATAGGTTGACCAGCCACATCGCTACGATGAAGCCGATGGTACCCCAGACACGTATCGGTGGAAAGTCCTTGACGATGTCAGCCTGTACCGTGCCGAGTGCATGATAAGCGACCGTATTGGAGAGCGATAGGGTCGGCATGAAGAAGAGGTTGACCCCAAAGATGACTAGCCAGGTGGTCGCAAAGGGTGTCCCTACGGGTAGGAAGCCGACAGCGATCAGGCAGGCACCCGTCAGTAAGTGGCAGATCGAGAGCAGACGCTCAGCGCCGATCCATCGGTCAGCGATGATACCAGTCAGTGCGGGCGTGATGATCGCTGCAAAGCCTGCCGTAGCAAAGAGCCCGCCGACCTCCTGTCCGTCGTACTGCATTACATTGCCCATGTAGCGTCCCATAGAGATGAGCCATGCCCCCCAGATGAAGAACTGGAGGAAGTTCATCACGATCAGTTTGAGCTTGATCTGTTCCTTTTCTTTAGTCATACCTTTAGTCGCTAATGTGTCTCTTCTGAGGCTTATCGCCGATTGTAAAACCCAGTCCCGATGACGCCCAGCTTGAATTCCTTAGCACCCCACTTGAGCTGTACGGCTGAAGGGTAGAGCAGGTTGGTTATAGCAACTGTCTGTCCAGCTGAACTGGGCGTCGATGCTAGTTCCGTGGCTACGGGGATCAGGAGTAGCTCTAAGTCTTTTGTGACGCGATGGGTGCCATCCGCATCGGTCACCATATTGCCCCGCATATGCGCCTCAATGAGGTGACTTATATTGCTAAACGTATAGTTGCGCTCCAAGACGCTGTATCGTCCAGAGACAAAGGCCGTCGAGGCGACCAAGGGATCGTTGATACTCCTCGCAAAGAAGTGCGCCACACTATCCTTCGGTATGAGGAGTAGCTGAGGGGGTGGGTTGAAGTGGGTATCTACATTGGGGACATCTACGGCTATCTGTAGCTTGCCCTCGTTGATTACCCAGCCAAAGTCCTTTTTATCCTTGCTCATCTTCTCGTACTCGTGGAGCAGTCGGCTGAGCTCCTCCTTGCTACAGGAGAGCTTGGTCACGACACCTGCAGGAGATTTAATGTAAGTCTTGCCGTCAGGAGAGGGCTTTTTGAGGAGCTTCTCCAGGTAGCTGTGCTTGAGGCTGTTTAGAGCGTAGAGGCTCTTGTTGTTTGTAAAGATCTCCCACGTAGGCTTGTAGACTGTCGAGTCCACACCTTTGGACGACTTTTGCTTAGTCTCATAGGTGTAGAAGATGCGGAGAGCCGTCGAGTAGACAGAGATGACATGTCCCGTGCCCGTTGTTGTGGTGACGTAGAGGCCACGGAGTAGATTGGACTCAAAGGCTTCTTGCGAGGCAAACCACTCGGGATGCTCACGAGAGGCTTTGAGAAAGCGCTCTCCCAGCTCATTCGGCACACGTATCGTAAGCCCTTTGACTCTTGTCGTGTCGGAGGGGCGGTAAGTCAGTTCGCCGAGTAGCTTAGCCCCCTGCGTATAAGGTGTCAAGTCATCTACCGAGTAGCGACTCTTGGGTAGTGGCTTGGTAATCTCATAGACCTGAGCTTTGCCCCAAGTGGTCGTATCACCGACACCACTGTAGTAAGAGAGTATGATGTTGACCGAGTCAATGCGATCGTTGACCGGCTTACGAGAGAACGTGAAGCCTGGAGCACACTGCAAGCGGTTGATATAGGAAGCCTCAAAGTCTCCAAAGACTGGGTCAGATATCTGCCCCAGCAGTGAGATAGCACTACGACTATATATAGAGTCTAGAGGTATCGTCTCGGCACGAAAGATGAGTGAGTCGCCACGCGCCGTCACGAGGTCTCGCTCGGGGCGTAGACTCCCTCCGAGGGTAGAGTAAGCATCATTGCAAGAGGTCAGTCCTAGAGTGCATAAGATGCAGATCAGGAGGGGCGTCTGAAGGATATGTAGTAAAGTGCGATTCATAGATTCAGTCTAAGTGTCAGGAGCTCGGTCTATAGTCCCAGTATAGTAGCTAGAGACCACCAAAAAAGCACCAAACAAGTAATCTAGCTCCAAAGGTAAGGAAAAAAACGATTTGACCGTACATGTGCCCTAGCTGACGCATGATAATCCTCTCCTCTAGGGACGACATACGATGACCTCCAAGGAATATAGGGGTGTTTCCTAGCTCTAGAGCGCTATAGACTCACTTGATAGCAACTCCTACATCTCCGCTGATTGCAATTTCTTACGAGGAAATCGAAAATCTCCAGCGAGGAAGCGAAAATTCTCCACGGAACCGGGAAATAAAAGTTCGGAAGAATGAAATGAAACTTCGGAAGAAAGATTTCGAAGTTCCGAAGAATTTTTTGATTCCTCCGTGGAGATTTGGTGATCTCCACCGAGGAATTGCTCGATTTCCTTGATAGTAGCGTAGGTGAACTCATCCTATATCATCTGTCAACTCTGCAGTCGATGCCTAAGACGCAAGAAAAAGCACCGCCTGCGTAGGAGTGACCTTTGCGGGCGGTGCTTTAGTTATGTAGACTAGAGGTAGATCGACTTACTGCTTCTTGTCGAGCAGGTTGCGGATCTCCGTCAGTAGCTTGACCTCGTCAGAGGGCTCGGGAGCTGGTGCTGCGGGCTCCTCGTGCTTTCTCCTCAGACTGTTGATCGCACGGATCATGATGAAGATGACTAGTGCGATGATGAGGAAGTCAACAACGTTCTGTATGAAGAGTCCATAGTTGAGCGTAGTCGCTGAGACGATCTCCTCGCCAAACTCATTGAACTCAGCGGGCTTGATCTCATAGGCTAGCTCGGTGAAGTTGATACCTCCCGTAAAGAGCCCAATGATAGGCATCAAGATGTCATCAACGAGTGAGGAGACAATCTTGCCAAAGGCTCCTCCGATGATGATACCGACAGCCATGTCCATGACGTTGCCCCGGAGGACAAACTCTTTGAATTCTTTTTTGAAGCTTGCCATAATATCGTTTATTTAGTTAGTTCATCAATGATCTCTGGGGTGCAGGCGCAGAAAGCTGGGATTAGGTTACGGTCACCAAATCCGTTGTCTATGCGAGAGACATTGACCCAAAACTTGTTATCCTCGAGATAGGGTAGTGCGAAGGCGGCTTGCTTGCGGGTGTAAGCGTGATGCCACTCGTCGGCACAGACCTCGTACTGGGGGTGAGGAGCGTTTTTGATCACATTGTCCTCAGCGTCTGCCTTGCCTGAGGCGATATCCTGTGCCTCTTGGTAGATCTGATTCATCACAGCGACAAAGCGATCGAGCTCAGCCTTGCTCTCGCTCTCGGTCGGCTCGATCATGAGCGTACCGTGAACGGGGAAAGAGACCGTCGGAGCGTGATAGCCGAAGTCCATCAGACGCTTAGAGATGTCGCCCTCGTCGACGCCTGCCTGAGCCTTGACACCACGACAGTCGAGGATCATCTCGTGTCCGACGAAGCCACGGTCGCCCGTGTAGACGACACCGTAGTTGTCTTGGAAGCGTGCCTTCAGATAGTTGGCATTGAGGATCGCCATAGCGGTCGCTTGACGTAGACCTTCGTAGCCTAGTAAGCGAATGTAAGCGTAGGTAATCACAATCACACCAGCACTACCGTAGGGGGCTGCTGAGACTTGGTTCGTACCGTCAGACCAGCGCTCCACATGCTTAGGTAGATGGGGTACTAAGTGCTCTGCTACGCAGATCGGACCGACACCAGGTCCACCACCACCGTGGGGGATGGCGAAGCTCTTGTGCAGGTTCAGGTGGCAGACGTCAGCTCCCATATAGCCTGGATTGGTCCAGCCGACCTGTGCATTGAGGTTGGCACCGTCCATGTAGACCTGTCCGCCGATCTCGTGGATGCGGTCGATGATGGTGCGGATGTTGCTCTCGAAGATACCGTGCGTACTTGGATAAGTGATCATGATGGCTGCGATACGATCCTTGTACTGCTCGGTGAGCTCCATAAAGTGATCCATATCAATGTCCCCATTGTCGGCCGTGCGAATGGTGATCGTGTCAAAGCCTGCCTGTACAGCACTCGCGGGGTTGGTACCGTGTGCAGAAGCGGGTAGGATGATGAGGTCACGAGCGCCCTGACCCGTAGCCTGTAGATAGCTACGGATGACACGCAGACCAGTGTACTCACCCGCAGCACCTGAGTTGGGCTGGAGCGAAGCACCCTTCATACCAGTGATCTCGCAGAGGAGAGCGGATAGGTTGCGTATCATCTCTAGGTAGCCTTCGACTTGGTCGTCGGGAGCGTAGGGGTGGATATAGGCAAACTGTGGATTGCTTAGCTGAGCCACCTCCGAAGCCGCATTGAGCTTCATGGTACAGGAGCCTAGCGAAATCATTGACTGAGCGAGCGAGATGTCCTTGCGGTCTAGTCGCTTGATGTAGCGCATCAGCTCGGTCTCGGAGTGATACTTCTGGAAGGTCTCATACTGTAGGAAGTCACTCTGACGAGCGAACTTCTTATCAAAGTAAACCTTCGTGTCGTCTACCTCAACGCCCTCGATGTCTCCCTCTTTGCCCTGAAGCTGCGAGAAGATGTAGAGGAGGACTGAGAGGTCGCTCTCGAGCGTGGTCTCGTCGATGCTGATACCGATGTGACGACCATCCTCGTAGTAGCGCAGGTTAACCTGACAGTCGAGGGCGATCTCACGGAGCTTCTCAGCCGAAAGCCCTTCGGGAAGCTCGATGTATAGGGTATCGAAGAAGTTATCGTTGAGCTGCTTGTAGCCCATCGCTACGAGTTGCTCGGCTAGATAGCCCGCATAAGCGTGGATACGGTGAGCGATGTCACGTAGTCCCTCGGGACCGTGGTAGACAGCGTAGAAGCTACTCATCGTAGCCAGCAGAGCTTGTGCCGTACAGATGTTGCTGGTGGCACGCTCACGCTTGATGTGTTGCTCGCGCGTCTGGAGAGCTAGGCGGTAAGCGGAATGACCGTAGGTATCTTTGGAAATGCCGATGATACGTCCAGGGATGGTGCGCTTGAAGTCCATCGTCGAGGCAAGATAGCCCGCGCTAGGTCCGCCGAAGTACATCGGGATACCGAAGCGCTGAGCCGATCCGAAGACGATGTCTGCGCCCCACTCGCCTGGAGGCGTGAGTAGTACGAGACTCATCAGGTCGGCCGCTACGGCAACACGTGTACCAGTAGCTTTGGCACGTTCCATAAAGTCGTGGTAGCAGTGGATGCTTCCCTTTTCGTCTGGGTACTGGATGATAGCTCCGAAGACTTTGTCCGTAAAGTCAAAGGTCTCGTAGTCGCCTACGACGATCTCCATGCCCTGCTGGGGCACACGTGTCTGGATGACCGCCTGCGTAGAGGCGAAGACACGCTTGTCTATGAAGAGCTGGTTGGCACCAGCCTTCTTTTGCTCTCTCGAACGCTCGTTGTAGAGCATGAGGGCAGCCTCGGCACCTGCGGTAGCTTCGTCAAGTAGCGAGCAGTTCGTCAGAGGTAGTCCCGTCAGGTCGGTGATGACCGTCTGGAAGTTAAAGAGCGCCTCAAGACGACCCTGCGATACCTCAGCCTGGTAAGGTGTGTAGCTGGTGTACCAAACGGGATTCTCTAGGACATTGCGGATGATAGGCTGTGGGGTTACGGTATCGTACCAGCCCATACCGATGTATGAGGTGAAGATACGGTTGCGAGACCCTAGCTCGAAGAGATGCTCGCTGAGCTCACGCTCGGTCATAGGCTCAGGTAGGTCAAGTGGCTTCTCGAGGAAGATCCCCTCGGGGTAGACCTTGTGCATCAGCGCATCAACGCTGTCTACGCCGACGACCCTGAGCATCTCGGGCAGGTCAGCCTCGGAGATGCCTATGTGACGATAGGCAAAGTTTCTTGTATCCATCTAGTTTAGTTGATATAAGGGTTATTGATTTTTTCGTTGTGTATGGTAGTGTGCGGTCCATGCCCAGGGTAAACGATCGTGTCGTCTGGTAGGGGACGCAGTTGAGTCTTGATGCTGTGCAGAAGCGTCTGGTAGTCGCCTCCTGGTAGGTCGCTACGACCGATGTCGCCTCTGAAGAGTACGTCGCCCGTGAAGACGATATGCTCGCTCGGTAGGTAGTAGGCGACGTGTCCTGCTGTGTGTCCTGGTACGAAGAGGTTGTAGATAGCTATCTCGCCCAGTCGTAGCGGTTGATCGCTCGGTAGAGGGCGTATCTGAGACAGGTCGAAGGCTTCCTCTGGTACCTCAAAGCCCCAAGCACGCATCTGCGCTTCGGGAGAGACAGCCTGTGCTAGCTCGACAGGGTGCGCATAAGCCTTTGCCTCGGGGAAAGCTTGGAGTGCCCAGGGTAAGCCCCAGAGATGGTCAAAGTGTAGGTGCGTGAAGAGGAGCAGATCTACACTTAGTCCCCACTGCTCAATGCGCTGTGCGAGGCGCTTCTGCTCGCTCACGGTGGCGCATCCGCAGTCGATGATGGCTGCGTGGCCGTCGTTGGTCGAGAGGAGGTAAGTGTTTTCCTGTATGATGTTACATACGAATGTAGATACTTCGCAGTTCATGGGTCTTTTTCTGTTAGTTGGTTCGTTTGCCCTGCTTAGCGACATAGACGATCCATTTGTCCTGATAGTAGTCAGGGTAGTCCGCCAGTGTAGAAATCGCTGTGAGTTGCGCGGTCACGCCCGCCTGCGCTATCTCCTCGCTGAGGTCACCACCCTTGAGACAGTAGATGCCAGTGCGTGGAGCCGTGGAGCCGTGGAGCATATGCTGTGTGTACTTATGGAGGAGCTCTAGAGGCATCGCCGCACGAGACACGACGTAGTCGCAGCACAGGTCGCAACTCTCGACGCGCGTGTGATGCGTAGAGACATTGGTCAGACCTATCTCGTCAGCGATGGACTGAGCGACGTGGAGCTTCTTGGCGATGCTGTCGATCAGCAGGAACTGGTACTGAGGAAATAGGATAGCTAGCGGGATGCTGGGGAAGCCTCCGCCACAGCCCACGTCGGCGATGGTGAAACTCGTTGGCTCGTCGGGTAGGAGCCAGGCGAGCGCCAGCGAGTGCATCACGTGGTGCAGATAGAGATTGTCAATGTCTCGTCGGGAGATGACGTTGATGCGTGCGTTCCACTCTCGGTATAGCGGATAGAGAGCGGTCAACTGCTGTGTGGCAGTTGGTGAGAGCGCAGGAAACTGCCTCAGGAGCCTATCCAATTGCTCCGTGGGGGTAGTAGTTGGTGTGATGGGCATCTCTAGGGCGCACGGTTAATAGCAGGAGGGTACATCGTATCCCTCCACAAATGTACAAAAAAAGAGCACACCCCACAGTGTCGTGAGTTGTGCTCTTAATCTCTTTGTGCTGTACCTCCGACTGGAAGTATCAGTAAAGTCTTAGGAAGCTGTCTAGTCCCTTTAGTCTAGTTAGTCTACGAAGGTGAGCTGTCCGTCGGTGCCTACGTCTAGCGTGATAGGCTTCGTGCGCTCTACGGTGCCTGCTAGGAGTGCCTTCGAGAGCTCGTTGAGGACGAGACGCTGTATGACACGCTTGACAGGACGTGCGCCAAACTCGGGATCGTAGCCCCGCTCGGAGAGTAGATCGATGGCGGCGTCGCTGTAGTGGAGCGTCACGCCATTTTCCTGTAGTGTACGAGCCACCTTGTCAAGCTGTAGCCGTACGATCTGAGCGATCTGAGCCTTCGTCAGCGGTGTGAAGACGATGGTTTCATCGATACGGTTGACAAACTCAGGACGGATCGTCTGCTTGAGTAGCGTCTTGACCTCCTCTTCGGTCCGCTCAATGACCTCTTCACGGTTCTGCTCGTCGATGTGCTCGAAGTTGTGACGGATCAGGTCGGAGCCGAGGTTGCTGGTCATGATGATGATCGTGTTCTTGAAGTTGACCACATGACCCTTATTGTCGGTCAGCCTACCATCGTCCAGTACTTGGAGGAGTAGGTTGAAGACGTCAGGGTGTGCCTTCTCAATCTCATCAAAGAGCACGACCGAGTAAGGCTTACGCCTGATCGCCTCGGTGAGCTGACCACCCTCATCGTAGCCGACATAGCCAGGAGGTGCACCGATCAGACGAGTGGCGCTAAACTTCTCCTGATACTCGCTCATATCGATACGGGTCATCATGTGCTCATCGTCAAAGAGGCACTCAGCCAAGGCTCGAGCCACTTCTGTCTTACCGACACCTGTCGTGCCGAGGAAGATAAAGGAACCGATCGGCCTATTGGGATCCTGTAAGCCAGCACGACTACGACGCACCGCATCTGCAATGGCAGTGATCGCCTCATCCTGACCAACGACACGCTTGTGTAGCTCGTCCTCTAGGTTGAGGAGCTTGTCGCGCTCGCTCATGAGCATACGACTGACAGGTATGCCAGTCCAGCGAGCTACGATGTCAGCGATGTCTTCGGCTGTCACCTCTTCGGTGATCAGTGCGGTACCAGAGGCACGCTGCTCGGCAAGCTTCTGATTGATCTGGGCTATCTGATCGTCTATCTCTTTGAGCCGTCCGTAGCGTAGCTCAGCAACACGACCGTAGTCGCCTAGTCGCTCCGCTTTGTCCGCCTCAATAGTGGCTTGCTCACGCTCGACTTTCAGTTGCTGCGCTTCATTGACTAGATCTTTCTCGCCGTGCCACTGAGCAGCCAGCGCATTGCGCTCTTCCTCGAGGTCAGCTATCTGCTTAGAGAGTGCAGCCAGCTTAGGCTCGTCGTGCTCGCGCTTGATCGCTTCACGCTCTATCTCTAGCTGCTTGATACGACGCTCCAACTCATCTAGCTCCTCGGGCATTGAGTCAATCTGGATGCGTAGTCGTGCGGCAGCCTCGTCCACAAGGTCGATCGCCTTGTCGGGAAGGAAGCGGTCGGTGATGTATCGCTCGCTCAACTGTACGGCTGCTAGGATAGCATCGTCCTGGATACGCACCTTGTGGTGGTTCTCGTAGCGCTCCTTCAGACCTCTTAGGATAGAGATACTGCTCATCTCATCTGGTTCGTCGACCATTACCATCTGGAAGCGACGCTCGAGCGCCTTGTCCTTCTCAAAGTACTTGCGGTACTCATCAAGGGTGGTGGCACCGATGGCCCGTAGCTCACCACGAGCGAGGGCGGGCTTGAGGATGTTTGCCGCATCCATAGCGCCTTGCGAAGCGCCCGCACCAACGAGCGTGTGGATCTCATCGATGAAGAGGATCACCTCACCGTTGGAGGCGGTCACCTCGTTGACGACTGACTTGAGACGCTCCTCAAACTCTCCCTGATACTTCGCACCTGCGATGAGAGCACCCATATCAAGTGAGTAGATGAGCTTGTCCTTGAGGTTCTCTGGCACGTCGCCACGTATGACACGATGCGCTAATCCCTCGGCGATAGCGGTCTTACCGACACCTGGCTCACCGACGAGGATAGGATTATTCTTCGTACGGCGAGAGAGGATCTGTAGGACACGACGTATCTCTTCGTCACGACCTATGACAGGGTCTAGCTTGCCCTCACGAGCTCGCTCGCAAAGGTTGATCGCATACTTGCCAAGGGCGTTGTACTGCTGATCGCTCGTGGCGGAGTCTACCTTGCGCCCCTTGCGCAGCTCACGGATTGCGCTCTCAGCGTCGGCGTAGTTCAAGCCTGCATCTAGGAGTAGCTGACGAGCTTCACTGGATACCTTGAGAAGAGCTAGGAGAATATGCTCTACAGCGATGTATTGGTCACCCATATCGCTAGCTATCTGCTCCGACTGGGTGAGCACTTGGTTCGTCTGGTTGGAGAGGTAAGGCTCTCCTCCAGAAACGTGAGGCAGACGCTCTAGTTGCTGCGCTACGGCCTGCTCGATCTGGTGCATGTAGGCACCCGCCTTGGTAGCGACATACTCAACGACATCACGTCCCTCACGTAGCAACGCATCCAGGAGACAGATCGGCTCTAGAGCCTGATGCCCCTGCTGGCGCGCTTGGGCGATCATCGTTTGGATCACCCGTTGGGATTTAATGGTGTACTTATCTATGTTCATGTTTTTAAGGTTTGATTCTGACTATCTCAAGCAAGTGATGTGCCATTGGACAAAATGTCACGCATTGGTGTCTTGAGCTCACACAAAAGAAGAGAAGGCAAGCACACTTCGCTTACCTCCTCTTACTATTATATATAAAGGTATCTTGATTGGCCGCTTACCTCTTCGGTGCTGTAGAGGTGGCAATCTGTAGTCTCAGACCGAAGCCAGCTCCATCGGAAGCAGGCACAGACTGGATGCAAAGCCACAAGTCACCTTCGGGGTATCGGCCTCTACAGTAAGCATTGAAGAGTGGCCCTTTCTTGTCATCCTTTGTCATCCTAAAGTCTTCGGTAAAGCCGTACCCCTGAGCGATACTCTTGAGTAGATTGTAAGCTTCGCTGTCTTTGCCTTTTTGGTACGCTTTGATGAGAATGTCTTCATTGGATAGATAGGCGGTGAAGAGTAGCAGGAAAGATCGATCCGTACGACCAGGTGTGTATCTGTAAGCGATGCGCTTGATGTAGCGTATGTCGGTATAATTGTCTCCTTGACTCGGGGCGATAAAGGAGAGTGCGTAGGAAGGGCTCCTAGGTACCTTACGATCACCTTCCAAGAGCCAATCTTTAGCTTCGTTTGCCTCCTGTATCTCATCCTTGCGTTGCTCTATCTCCGCAAGGATTGGTATGTAGATTGGGACAAATCGTCTGTCGGTGTCATCAGCTCCTATATATCTCTTGGCATCAATCTGGACGGCGGGCAAGACTTGGACAGGAACGGTGACACGCGCTTCGCCAGCAGCTATAGTTATAGTACAGTGCCCTTCAGCCACGGCGGTTACTAAGCCTTGGTTGCTGACGGTGGCGACGGTCTCATTTGTCGACTTGTAGGTGTATCGCAGTGTCGCATCGGCGGGTGTCGCCGAGACGCTCAGCTGTGCATGCTTCCCTATCCGTAATGAGAGCCTATCGGGTGTGACGGATAGCGTCGTCTGAGTAGGCTCCGTGGATGGCTTCGGCTTTTCGCCTGGCTCCTTGTGACAAGCTATGAGCGAGAGCATCAGAGCTAGGAGTAAAGCGCTTAATGGTAGTGTTTTGATGAACATATGGTTGGTCTTAGGGGATCTAGAGAATCTCTCTGTCTGAGTGGTACAAAGGTAGAAAAAACAAATCACTTGTCGCACTGTGCCCTTTGGCGGAAATGAACTTAATACAAAAGGAGACCTACACACTCTTTGGTGTAAGTCTCCTTCGGTATGGTTAGACTGCTATTGCTATGGACTAGCTATAGGCAGACCGGAGTTGTATTACTAGTAGATGACGTCCATGTCTACACGACGAGCGTCAGTTCGCTTGCTGGGAGTCGTATCAACACCGTTATCGTAGCGCTTGATAGCTGCTGCGGGTACGCCTGCTGCTTGGAGTGCCTTGATGACACTAGCAGCACGCTTGGCAGCGAGTCTATTGTTGAAGGCTACAGGACCATCGATACTAGCATAGCCGTATACGAGGACGAGTGCGCGTGGATCGCCGATGACAAAGTCAGCGACGTTACGTACGGCCTCGAGACCCTCTGCGTTGAGAACGTCCGAATTGACCTTAAAGAAGACGCTACGACTGAGCTGTACGTTGTTACGTGAGCGATCCTGGTGGATCACCCGACGGTTGTCGTAGTTGTACACAGGAGCCTGTGCGGGAGCCTTCTCTAGCTCATCAATCTGCTGACGTAGTGCTGCCAGCTGCTGAGCTATCTGATCATCGTTACGCTGCGGATTTTGCTGAGCCTCCTTGAGGCGAGCCAGCTCATCTTCGAGTGCTTTGATCTTGTCAGCATCGTTAGCGACTGGAGCCCCTTGAGCACCCTGAGTGACAACTAGGTTGCTGCTCCCAGCAGGATAGTAGAGCTGTCCTCCCCAGCTGATAGGCTGTCCAGCCTGCATGGCGGGCTGTGCGAAGGTGGGGACGGAAGCCTTCATCGCATTCAGGTTGTGATACTGCAGTAGTAGGTAGAGGAGGTCTCTATCCTTGTCATCCGTGATGGTTATGTCACGTTGCTGTGCATGTGGACAAGCTGGCTTTCTCACTTCCTCGGTAGCGTCATTCTCTTCGGCAGCTGTGACGATAGCATTGACGAGCGTGGCTAGCTCCTGCTTGGTCATAACCACCACTTTCTCACGTCTGTCACGCTCGCCCTTGTCGACACGCTCTGTGCGGTCGCGCTTCTGGCGAGGTGCCTGACGCTTGTCTTGCTGTGCCTCCACAGAAGTGGAGACAGCAGCAGACAGAAGGATCACGCACAGCCCGACTATTATTGATTTCTTAGTCATACTGTTGTAGTGATAAATGATTAGAAGTAGAAGCGATATCCGAGAGATATGCTATGATTGCGTAGTGAGTGACGGAAGCCGTAGTCTAGGAAGACGGCACTGTTGAGCTGTGGTAGCTTGTAAGCTGTACCTAGGAGGAAGTTAGCACCGAGCTTGGTGTCTGTAAACCAACCGATACCAGCACCTAGGTAGGGTACGAAGTCGCCTAGCTCCTTAAAGTTGAAGTTGTAAGCTACATTACCAGATACACCGATGGTGGTCTTCTTGCCAAAGCCTACGAAGAGCTCAGGGATGAAGTCAAGGTTGGTGTTGCTGATAGGCATGTAAGCACGAGCGCCTACGGCAAAAGTGCTGATGAGGTTTGCATCCTGAGGCTTAACAAGGTTCGTACCGATGAGTAGACCTACAGAGTTAAGACGTACGAGGCTGTTAGAGTCGTTGTCAGCTGGAGTAGCGTCAGCACTAGGCGTTGTCGTAGCAGGAGTCGTATAGGCAGGATGTGTAGGAGGCGTTACGATCGTCGTGGTCGTAGCGGGCTGCTGTGTACGCACCTGCTCGCTCTGCTCGATCTTTCTGTCCAGTGCGTCAAGACGGTTGAGGATCTCCTCGTTTTGCTTAGCTATCTGCTCGTTGTCTTGAGCCTCTGTAGCCTGAGCTGCAGCTTTAGGGCACTGAGCAGCTTGCTGCTGGAGCATCTGCTGCTGAGCGACATACTGAGGAGAGTTGCCGATGAGGGCATGTACTAGCTCGCGCTCTAGAGGTGTGAGTGCGTCATCGTTAGGCTGACGGTGGAACTGTCCCTTGGACTTGCACTGATCCTTAGACTTGCACTTACTATGCTCGGTCTTAGTAGCCTTGTTGCGGTCGATGATACGCTGTGCCATCTCCTCGATCTCCTCTGGAGTCATGCGTACGTACTCGTCATCGTTGTCCTGACCATAGTAGTAGTACTCACGGATCTCGTTGACGCGATCTTGTGTCTCTGTGCTCTCCTCTGTGTCAAACTGATAGTGACGAGCTGGCTTGCCTAGGTTAAAGCGTACACCGAACTGGTAAGCCACGTTCTTAGCAAGGATCTCAGACTTATTCGTGACAGAAGTTGTCTTGACACCAGGAGCAGGGTGTGCGATGAAGTTGGCACTACCGAACACGCTGATATAGCGGAAGAGGGGTACCTCAAGACCGACACCTGCCATAGCGAAGACTACGTCGTGTAGGTTAGCCTTGTCTAGCTCAGTAGCCTTCTCAGAGAGCTTGGCGTCGAGGTAACCAGCACCGAGGTTGACGTAAGGCGTCACACCACGAGGTAGGTTGAGGCGACCGGTGAAGTAACCACCATACATAGCACGCTCCTTGTCAAACTTGAAGTTGGGCTTCTTACCGGGTTGACCAGCCTGATAGTAGAATGCGCGAACACCGAAGGTGCTATTGAAGTCAAGACCGAGCTGACCACCGTAGAACCATGAGTCACGGCTATTCCAGTAAGAGTTCTTGTTGAAGTCCATGTAGAGCATAGAAGGCTCAACAGTGAAGACCATACCACGGAAGCCGTTAGAGAAGAACTTCCTGTAAGCACGGCTTACCTCATTGCCACCTGTGGGGTTGTAGCCACCGAGATAGATGGAGAGACCAGCACGAGCTGAGAAGTTGTTCATCAGAGCTAGACCGTTCTTGTCTGCCTTAGCCTTGGTGATGTCGACGTATGGGTTAAGTAGGTCCGTGCGGAAGCCTAGATAGTTACCCGATAGGTTGAGGGCAACACGACGAGTGAGGTTGATCTTGAAGCCTAGAGCTCCAGAGAAGTATAGGTGATCAGCCTTCATCATCTCGATCTTGTCATCAGCGATGGGGAGCTCATACTTCATGTTTTGTACACCACCTCCTACGAGTACGTAGGGAGCTAGGATGTAGCCGTCGAGGAGGTTGAACTTGAGCTCAGCTCCGTAGCGCTCAATGTCGATTCTGCGATCAGACATTTTGTTTTGGAAGACGGGATCAATGTTCCACTGTCCGCCATTGAGCTTAGAGTTGATGCCGAAAGAGCGGTCATAGACACCGCGTAGCTCTACGATAGGACCAAAGCCGAAGCCTGCGCGTACGCCCCAAAACATGGCGTTATCGATGTTGAGGGCTTTGTCGAGGAACTGATACTCGACGCCACCACCGACGGTGACGCTAGCATCCTTGACCTGTGCCTTGGCTACGTTGAAGCTCAGAAGAGCTACAAGAGCCGTACATAGTAATAGGATCTTTTTATTCATAGGTTGAACTATTAAGTTGATTGATAATGCTAAGTGATTGGTGTAGGAATATGGTAACCCTAATCCCTCCAAAAAGCGAGGCAAATGTCTCTCAAAAGTGTCTGAACGGGGAAGTAGATCACCTATCCTATCGCCAAAGGTATAAAAAAACAGCGACACGGCACAACTTTTGTCCAAACAATTTGACGTTTTCAGTGATGTTTGATAGCTCTATAACCTGCTCTAGTAGTAGCTTTGGAGTAGTAGTGCTACAGAGGGTGCTCATACCCTTGCACAAACTCACTTTATAGCCAATCCTAGATCTCTGCTGATGGCAATCTCTCCCGAGGAAATCGGAAATCTCCACGGAGCAAACGAAAATTCTCCACGGAACCGGGAAATAAAAGTTCGGAAGAATGAAATGAAACTTCGGAAGAAAGAAATCAAAGTTCCGAAGAATTTCTCCTTTTCTCGCTGGATAATCAAAGATCTCCACGGCGAAATTTGAGATTTCCTATGCGTAGATGCTACAGAAGTTGTTACATCTCTCCATTCCTGCAAGTTGGATCTATTTTGAAGAATTGGGGAGGTCAGGTCTGACGCAATTGCTCCGTTAGGAGCCACACATTAGCGACAAGCGAGACTTGGATGAATTCATTATATAGTATTGCTGTCCGACTACTCGACTTCGACCAAACTACAGTTTTCTTCGTAGGAAACTCTAGTTTCATACCTAGAAAACTCTAGTTTCATGCCTAGGAAACTCTAGTTTCATACTTAGGAAACTTTAGTTTCATGCCTGGGAAACTTTAGTTTCACCCAAGTGGTACTGATAGTTAGCTCATTTCTGCAGAACGATCTACCTGATGCCCCCTCAAAAAGCTTTCACTGGGCAGCAATAACTATATATAATGCGTCACCCCTATTGGGGAGGCCCGAAATGAGTACGGGGAGTCGGTTATTTATTACCTTTGCCAGCGCAAGTGTTAACAACTAAAAACCTGATAAAATGAAGCAGTGTGGTTTTTTTTACTGTAAGGGCTTAGCAAAGCTGTCTTGCCTAGTGGCTTCGCTTCTACTTTTGCTAGCTAGTTGCTATATGCCCAAGAGCGAGGTCAGTTGCAAGAACTTTGTTTTTGAGACTTTATCCCCACGCTATTTGTCTGTAAACGAATACCAATCTAGGAGTCGTTTAGACACGCTGACAGAGGCAGAGGCGTTGAGACCACGCACCTTCAAGTGTCGGGTAGTGGATGGTCAAATTCGCAATGTCGACTATCTTACCCTCACAGGAGTGAATACGGACAATGGCTGGTTTTTTGGTAAAGAGATCGGGGATACGGCTTATTATCGTCGCATCCCTGTCGTTCAGCGTGAAGATCTATATTTTAAGAAGAAGTACACCAAGTATTATATCCCTGATCGGGCTCTCTACTGGGAGTTTCAAGATATATCCATCGTGAGTAATAATGCCAGCTTTGGTGCAGACTATCCTGTCGGAAGTGACCTAACCCCAATTATTCTCTTTGGCTTTCCCTCCCTTATGGAGTTCATAGAGAACGGCTACAAAGGTCCCTATACCACCGAGCATCTCATACGAGCTAACGACAAGGAGGCGTGGGCTAACCTTAAAGTGTTTGAGACGGGCAAGCCTACGCTCATTATTGACCGACTACCAACGGAGGTGATAGATGGTGGTAAGCCTACAATTACTATCCGTATGAAGTTCATCGATAAGGGAGCTATCCTCAAGAATAAGAATGCTTCCTGGGATCAATATATGGAGATTCGGGATGATATCAAACCGTTCAAAGAGACCTTCGACCTGCCAGTCACGCTACAACTAGACATTCAGCAGTAGACGCACGGATCGAAAAGTCGTTCTAAAGAGGGCTAACTTCTCTTTTGAGAGGAGTCAGCCCTTGTTCTATACCTTACCCAAGTTTTACCGCAGATCTGCTACTAAGGTAGTTAGTGAGGGTGGAGGCTTTGACGTGAAATGAGTACATTTGCAGAGCGAGTGAAGTAGACGGAAGATGGACGAGCAAACGAAGCAACTGATCATAGATACGGCACGCATTGAGGATGTGGTGTCTGACTTTGTGCAGCTACGGCGCAAGGGGTCGGGCTTTGTGGGGTTGTGCCCATTTCACAAGGATCGTCACCCCTCCTTTATCGTTACTCCGTCCAAGAATATCTGCAAGTGCTTCGCCTGCGGTGCTGGTGGTACGCCTGTCTCCTTCATCATGAAGATACAGAACTGCTCCTTCGTTGATGCGCTACGCTACCTCGCTCAGAAGTACAATATCCCCGTGCCTGAGCGGGAGATGACTGAGGAGGAGCAGCAGCGACAGAATGAGCGTGAGGCGCTTTACCTTGCTAATGAGGTGGCAGCGAAGTTCTTTACCGAGCAGCTCCTCAGCCAGGAGGAGGGTCTGGACGTAGCCTTGCCCTACTTTACGCAACGTGGGGTGCGGTCGGAGGCGATACAGACCTTTGGGCTGGGCTACTCGCCGAGTGATCGACGTGCGCTGGCGAAGTATGTCGAGGAGCATGGCTATGACATGGAGAGCTTTGTGGCGACGGGCCTGCTCTACGCTCCGAGCGAGGGCCGCCCGAGTGCCGACCGCTATCACGAGCGCGTTATATTCCCCATATATAATGTGGGGGGGCGTGTCGTCGGCTTCGGAGGGCGCACGATGCGTAAGGCGGACAAGATCGCCAAGTATATCAATTCGCCCGAGAGCTTCATCTACGACAAGAGCCGTGAGCTATACGGCCTCTATCAGGCTAAGCGCGCCATAGCACAACGGGATCAAGGTATCATCGTCGAGGGTTATCTCGATGTGATCGCCATGCACCAAGTGGGGATAGAGAATGTGGTGGCGACGTCTGGCACGGCGCTTACGGAGAGTCAGATACAACTCTTGCGACGCTTCTCGCGCAATGTGCTGGTGCTCTTTGACGGTGATGAGGCGGGTGTCAAGGCTGCGCTGCGCTCGGTCGATATGCTCCTCGCTGAGGGGATGCAGATCAAGCTCTTAGTGCTACCCGATGGCGAGGATCCCGACGAATTTGTCTCTAAGCGTAGTCGCGCTGAGGTGGAGGAGTACTTTGCAGCGCATCAGCAGGACTTCCTAACCTTCAAGTCTCAGCTCTATGCTCCGCAGATGGCGCAAGATCCACAGCTTAAGACGCAACTGATGCGAGACATCTTGCAGAGCATTGCTACGATCCCCGACAGCCTTGAGCGGATTGTCTACATTCAGCAGATGTCTCAGATGTATGGCGTGGCGGAGGATCTACTCTTGCAGCAGATCAAGCAGGAGCGCTTTAGCCGTGGACGGGTCTATCAGTATGCCCCGCCAGAGGCAGCAACACCTGAGGAGAGCGCCCCCGAGGAGACCCCGCAGGAGGTTTCGCCTCTAGATGCACCGATGAGCAACGAGGCACTGGACTTGATCCGCCTAGTGGTGCGCTACGGGGAACGTATGCTCAAGATATCCGTGCAGGACGAGGAGGCAGACGAGAGTGCAGAGCCTACGGTGATACGGGTCTCTGTGGCCAACTTTGTCTATCAGGAGCTCAAGCAGGATGATATAGTCATCGAGCACCCGCTGGTCAAGCGCATTCTCAACGATAGTAATAAGATGATGCTGGAGGAGCTCGACGTGTCGGGAGGCGAGTCGGAGCGTACGTGTGGTTCCTTCCTCTGTAACTCGGAGATCCCGCAGGTGTCAGCGCTGGCGGTGGATCTCTACGCGACTCCCTACCGCCTCTCTCGCAAGGCCCGCGAAGAGCTACAGATGCCTGATGATGAGAATGAGAAAGTGCCTGACGAATGGGTGCAGGAGATGACCTTTAAGGTGCTATACACCTATAAGTTAGCGTACGCTGAGGAGCGCTGTCAGCAGATTTCGCAGCAGATTCAGACGCTACAGCAGGAGCACCCAGAGGCAGACTACGAGAGCTATCAGCCACTCCTTCAGGAGCTGTCTACATGGCAGGAGATACGTAAGATGCTGGGACAGTTTAGCGGTCAGCGGGTGGTCATTTCGTGAGCTAAAGAAGAGAGTCACCGTTAACCCTTTTACCAAACCTAAAGAAGAAAGTGCCGTCATGCAGTTTGCCGATATATATGGATACCAAGCCCTCAAGCAGCAGTTCGCACATTTGACCCACTCAGGACAGATGCCCCATGCGGTGCTCCTAGAGATCCAGGAGGGCTACCCGGGGCTACACCTAGCGTGGGCCTGGGCGCAGTACATCCAGTGCCAGTCGCCTACGGACGAGGACTCGTGTGGTGCGTGCGCCTCCTGCAAGAAGGTCGCAGCCATCGCTCATCCCGATGTCATCTTCGTCTATCCCGTGGTCAAAGCAGCACAAGACGAGACCCCTACGGAGCGATACTTCGATGAGTGGCGCACCTTCCTCGAGCGGTCACCCTACATTACCGATCAGGACTGGCTTGAAGTGCTGGAGGCGGGCAATAGTCAGCCTGTCATCTATGTGAATGAGATCAATAGTCTCTTGTCTCGTCTCTCGGTTACAACCACTGAAGGGGGCTGGCGCACGATCATCATCTACCAGCCAGAGCGTATGAATGACGCAGCGGCCAACAAACTTCTCAAGTCGCTCGAAGAGCCTCCCGCCGAGACGCTCTTTATCCTTGTGTCGGCACACTCGGATCGTCTCCTAGACACGATCCTGAGCCGTGTACAGCGCTTCGAGCTGCCCCCGATGACGGAGGCAGAGATGAGAGAGGCGCTAACCGCAATGCACCCAGAGCTGGCGACTGATGCACTGGAGGCGATGATTCCCCTAGTGGACGGTAACCTGAGTGATGCGCTACGGTTGCTCGACAGCTCCGCCTCGCAAGACAAACTACAGGAGCTGGCGCAGCAGTGGTACGATGCGACGCTACGAGCCGACATCTTGCGACTGAAGCTTCTCAGTGAGGAGGTGGACAAAGCTGGTCGCGAGGGAGCGGTTGCTTTCCTCAAACTACTGATGCAGCAGGTGGGGCAGCAGTGGCACCGTGCGCTCCGTGGCGAAGCTCGTGTGGGAGAGCTACGAGTCAACAACAAGGCGATGGGTGCCTGCTACAGACTCCTCGAGGAGGCGATGCGAGAGATCCGTGGCAATGTGCTGACAAAGATGGTGCTCTTCGACACGTTCCTGCGGATGCTGCTTGCTTTGCGCAACTAAGACCAGCTACGATGTCAGAGCAGACGTTACGCCATCAGGGACTTGACCTCTTACGGCTCCTCTCGGTCGTGATGGTGATCGGCATCCACACGGCGGGAGGTTACTTTATCGGAGAGGCTTCGCTCGCAGAGCGTTGGCAGGCTGCCCCATGGTATGCGCTTTCGGTGGGAGCGGTGCCACTCTTTGTGATGATGAGCGGAGCCTTCATGCTGTCGTCCGAGAGACAGATCGGGAGCTTGGCACACTTCTACAAGCGTAGGGTAGGGCGCAAGATACTCTTGCCACTAGTTGTTTGGTCTGTGGGCTACTACTTCTGGCACTGTGCGAAGGAGCAGACATGGCTCGCCTTCCAGTGGTATCACTTGTGGTATCTCGTGATGCTGGCGGGGCTCTACGTAGTCACTCCTATGCTGCGTTGGCTCTGCGAGCGGATCGAGCGTAGCGATAGTCCTACCTATGGTGGCAATCGTGGACTACTTATCTTAACGCTCGGGAGCTATCTCGTGGCGCTTACGATAGATGTTTACTACCGCTCGTACGACGTTCGTCAAGTTTGCCTGCTTTGGTGGGTACAGTACCTGCCTTACTTCCTTGCGGGGCATTTGCTCGCTCGCACCGCTAGTCGGTTGCCTAGTAGGAGCTGGCTCTTGACGCTATTCATCGGGAGTATGCTACTACACGGAGCGCTGCTCATTTACGTGCCTTACCAACTATTAGAGCGGGTGGGTGTCAACTTCCAGCCTCTGGTCGTCCTCAAGGTTCTCTCGCTCTTCGCCCTTTGCTATAGCTGGCGTCCCAAGGGTCGGCTCCTTGTCTCGGCAAGTACGCTCTATCCCTACGTGATGGGGATCTACTTAGTTCACTTTGCGGTGCTACAGGTGGTCTTCAAGCTGTTTGAGCTATTCCTCCCTACAGTGACCGCTTGCTTAGTCGTAAGCCTCCCCCTGCGCATCCTGCTCATTGCGCTCATCTCGCTAGGGGTCACCGCCTTGATGCGCAAGGTGCCCCTACTGCGACAGCTTGTTTAGAGGAAAAGCCTTCACAAGAAGGCAATGATTTCGTATCTTTGCGAAGTAACCAATCAATAGAGCAAACCGAATACATATATGTTTAGTGGAATAGTAGAAGGCATGGCGCAGGTGCGTCGCCTAACCCGCGAAGGGAGCAACCTGCACATCACACTCGCTTGTAGCTTTGCCGCAGAGCTACAGATAGATCAGAGCATCGCACACAATGGGGTCTGCCTTACCGTTGTCTCGCTCGAGGAGGGCGGCTACACGGTGACAGCCGTCCAGGAGACGCTGGATCGCAGTAATCTGGGACTCCTGCAGGTGGGCGACTATGTCAATGTGGAGCGTAGCATGATGCTCGGAGGTCGTCTGGACGGTCACATCGTGCAGGGACATGTGGATCAGACGGCTCGTTGTACGGCCATTCGTGAGATGGACGGAAGCCACTACTTTACCTTCGCCTATGAGGTGGATCGTGAAATGATGCGCCAAGGCTATATGACGGTCGAGAAGGGCTCCGTGACGGTCAACGGCGTGAGCCTCACCGTCTGCAATTCGCAGGAAAACTCATTTGAGGTAGCGATCATCCCTTATACGCTGGAGCATACCAACTTCAAGTACTTTAAGGAGGGAAGCGTGGTCAACCTCGAGTTTGACATCTTGGGCAAATACATTGCTCGTCTGCGCTCCTTTGACTAAACCCCTGTAGCTATCTATGAAAGCGGAAGACCTATACGCTCTCTATCGGGAGCGTCAGAGCGATCGAAAGTTTGCCGATCGCCCCGTACCGCAGGAAGTGCTGGAGCGTATCCTGCACAACGCCATGCTGGCGCCCTCAGCGACCAATCAGCAGCCTTGGAGCATCGTCGCAGTCTCCGAGCCAGAGACTGTGCAGCGTGTGGGACAGGCGGTCATCAAGGGGGTGACTAATATGAATAAGTTCGCACTAGAAGCACCCGCCCACCTACTCATCGTGGCAGAGCGGGGACGCTGGATAGCGCGTATGGGTAGCCGCGTGATGGGTGTGGACTACCGCCCCATAGATCTAGGCATCCTCGCAGCGCACATCGTCCTGGCTGCTCAGGCGGAGGGTGTCGGGAGCTGTATCCTTGGCTGGATCAATGACACTGCTCTGCGCAAGGAGCTCGGCATCCCCAGCAACCGCCAGGTAGTCCTAGACATCCTCCTCGGCTACTCGGAGCAGCCGACCCGTGAGAAGAAGCGCAAGCGCCCCGACGAGGTCATCCACTGGAACCAGTGGTGACCAGCTCACTACGAGACACCTCCCGTAAGGCTGTATCATCGCAGGTTCGCTACCCTTTGAATTTCAATAAAAGAGCGCTCTCCACTTAGCAAAGAGCGTAGCGGGATCGAAGGAGGATTTGCTTTTGTCAAAATAATTGCGTTACTTTGCAGTCTGATTGCAGACCCACACCATGATGATGCTAATGGATGGGCTGTGTCATCTCAGAAACATCGTAGAAGTATAAAAGAAATACCACACCGTCATGTCTAAGATATGTCAGATCACCGGTAAGAAGGCTATGGTGGGCAACAATGTCTCCCACTCAAAGCGTCGCACGAAGCGCACCTTTGACGTTAACCTCTTCCGCAAGAAGTTTTATTGGCCAGAGGAGGATCGCTGGATCTCTCTAAAGGTTTCAGCAGCAGGGCTTCGGCTCATCAACCGTGTAGGGCTCAACGAGGCTCTCCGTCGCGCTAGCGATGCTGGCTACCTAAGCATCAAGAGCAAATAAACCACTCACTCCCTAATTACACTGATTTACTATGTCTAAGAAAGGTAAAGGCGATCGAGTACAGGTGATACTCGAGTGCACAGAGCACAAAGAGAGTGGCATGCCAGGCACCTCTCGCTACGTCACCACAAAGAACAGAAAGAATACGACACAGCGTCTAGAGCTTAAGAAGTACAATCCTATCCTCAAGCGCTACACGCTACATCGTGAGATTAAATAATCATCTCTCCCCTTCACTAACTAAATAAGAACTAAGTACAATGGCTAAGAAATCGGTCGCAACCTTTAGAACGGGCGATGGTCGCTCATACTCGAAGGTTATCAAGATGGTCAAGTCGCCTAAGACTGGTGCTTATACCTTCCAAGAGGAGATGGTACCAAATGACCACGTACAGGACTTCCTCAAGAAGTAATCTGAATACGCTATAGAGTCCTACCGTAGAGAGGACGGTGATCCACATCTCTCTACTCGGTGGGCGGACACCATATGGAGAGCATTGACACGCTAGTCGTGTCGATGCTCTCGCTTTGTTTTTAGGGTGGAGCTGTCGGAGGTTAGAGATTGGAGATTAGAAATTAGAGGTTAGAGAGATACGAGTTGCGATTTTGTAGTGAAGATCCTCCTCATTAGGTTGAGCAACTAATGGGGGGGGTAGGAGCATCTACGGAGGAAATCGAGAATCTCCACGGAGCAAATGAAAATTTTCCACGGAACCGGGAAATAAAAGTTCGGAAGAATGAAATGAAACTTCGGAAGAAAGATTTCGAAGTTCCGAAGAATTTTTTCGTTCCTCGGTGAAGGATCAAGAAAAGCTTCGTGGGGATTTCTCAATTCTCGCGGAGCTTTTTTTATTGCGTAGTGAGATGAGTGCTCGAGAAGTGGCGGAATTGTAGGCCTAGAGCGGTAAAGTGATAGGGGAGTCGTCTGATGGCTTAACAACTTCACCGTGTCGTAACATTTTCGTCACAGTGGAATAATCCATTGGGCGTAATATTGCAAGCGAAAAGGGAGATCTAACCTTCCCGATTGTCTCGGTAGGTCCCTCTCTCAGCAACAAACAAACTTACCAATATAACTATGAATAAGAGTACACTCCAGGCTTTAGTCCTCATCCCCATCGCTCTCATGACTGCCAGTTGCGCTGGCAAAGGTGGGCGTGTGACCCAGCTTGACGCTGCGGGAGCGACCTTCCCGCTACCTTATTATACCGAGGCCTTCAAAGCTTATGAGGAGCTGTCGGGGATACATGTTAACTACGGTGCCGTGGGTAGTGGCGGTGGTATCCGTAGCCTCAAGGATGAGGTGGTTGACTTTGCCGCTTCTGACGCCTTCCTCTCGGATGAGGAGCTGGCGGAGATGCCTCGCGAGGTGATCCACATACCGACCTGCATGGGCGCCGTCGTCATCGCATACAATTGTCCCGAGATCACCTCCTTACAGCTCACGGGTGAGATCATAGCAAACATTTATCTAGGCAAGATAACCCGCTGGAATGACCCCGCTATCGCTGCGATCAACCCTGACCAAAAGCTCCCCGACAAGGAGATCTCACCCGTCTATCGCTCTGATGGTAGTGGCACGACGAATGTCTTCAGCGACTATCTGACGAAGGTGAGCCCCGACTGGGCTGCGCAGATCGGTACGGGCAAGTCGCTCAAGTGGCCTACGGGTATGGCTGCAAAGGGCAATCCAGGTGTCGCAGGCGTGATCGCTCAGACGGATGGGGCACTCGGCTATGTGGGTAGCGAGTACAGCTTTTCGCTAGATATACCGACAGCAAAGGTGCAGAATCAGGCGGGAAACTTTGTCCTCCCCTCACTCGAGTCAATCTCTGCGGCAGCTGCTGGCGAGGTGGCCCCCGATACACGACAGATGATCACCAACTCGGCGCACCCTGAGGCTTATCCTATCAGTTGCCTCACCTGGCTCATCACTTACAAGGATCTTAGCTACAGCAACCACTCAGAGGCTGAGGCTACCGAGACGGCTCGTCTACTCAACTGGATGCTAAGTGATAAGGCGCAAGCGATCACTTCGCAGATCCACTTCGCTCCGCTATCGCCTGAGATGCTCGCTGCAGCCAAGGCACAGCTAGCTCAGCTAACCTATGGCGGTAATCCGATAGACTTAACTAGCTCTCCTAAGGAGTAGCTCCCTATATACACCTGAAAAACAAAAAAAGGAGACTGCTACCGTCTCTGTAGCAATCTCCTCACACCAAAAGAAGAACGTCTCTCCTCCCCCTCTCAACAGTAGTGCCGTCTGGATAGCTCCGATGACTTAGTGAGTCGCATCCGACCTGTACCGCTCTCTATTCGGAGGAGAGATGTCTCTTTACCTTTCACACCTACTATTCAAACAGTATGTCCACCCTCGTCCGTAAAGCGTCACGCCCCATCGGAGACAAGATCTTCCGAGGTCTACTCATGAGCTCTGGGCTCCTCGTGCTACTGATCTGCCTAGCGATGCTGATCAGTCTGATTAGTAACAGCATGGAGGCCTTTAGTGAGTTTGGCTTCTTTCGCTTCATCTGCTCCTCCGAGTGGGACCCCACGGCTGGGCGGGAGCAGTATGGGGCGTTGCCCTTTATCGTGGGGACCGTGGTCACCTCGATACTAGCCTTGATCCTCTGCGTCCCCTTCTCACTACCGGTGGCACTCTTCATCGGAGAGTACTTCAAGGGGAAGCGCATCGCAGGCGTCATACGTTCGCTGACGGACCTGCTGGCGGGCATTCCCTCTATCGTGTACGGTCTGTGGGGCTTCTACACCCTTCGTCCGCTCATTGACATGATCGATGGACCGCAAGGCAATGGCTACGGGATCCTCACTTCGGTGCTCATACTGACCATTATGATCATCCCCTACGCCTCGTCACTCACGGCGGAGTTTGTCATGCTTACGCCGAAGTCGCTCAAGGAGGCAGCTTACAGTCTCGGAGCCACCCGCACGGAGGTGATCGGATCGGTCATCCTACCCAACGCACGGAGCGGGATCATCGCAGCGTACATCCTCGCTTTGGGACGAGCGCTCGGCGAGACGATGGCGGTGACCATGCTGATCGGCAATACGGACAAGGTGCCCACATCGCTCTTTGACACGGGACAGAGTATGGCTTCGCTGATTGCTAATCAGTTCAACGAGGCACACGGGCTCAAACTCAGTTCGCTCATAGCGATCGCACTCGTCCTTTTCCTGATCACTGCCATTATCAATGGCATTGTGAAGATTATCCTAAACAAGCAACGAGCTTAACCGACCATGGCATCACTCAAAGTAAGACAGGGCTGGGACCGTACGGTCTATCTAGTCAATATCGTACTCGCCTGCATTACCGTCATACCGCTCTTTCTCATCATCGGTAAGATCGTCATGGAGGGGTATGAGCAGATCAACTGGGACTTCTTCACCAAGACGGCACCGACAGCTGTCGAGGCGATGATGGCTAAGCGCGCTAACACGATCGAAGGCTCTCGCACGATACTCCCAGGCGGTATCGCTAATGGTATCGTCGGCACGCTCCTCATGACCTTTGTAGCCTCTATCATCGCTATCCCCATAGGTCTCCTAGGTGGTATCTATCTTTCGGAGAATAGATCGTCACACCTCGCCAGTGTAGTACGCTTTGTCACGGACCTACTACAAGGCACTCCCTCGATCGTCATCGGTATCATCGTCTACGCTTGGATCGTACTACCGATGCGGGGCTACTCGGCTCTAGCTGGTGCTGTGGCTCTAGCGATCATGATGTTACCGCTCATCATACGCTCTACGGAGGAGACGCTGGCGCGACTGCCTAAGTCCTTCAAAGAGTCGGCGCTCGCTCTCGGTTGCTCCTATCGCAAGATGGTACTTAAGATCCTTCTTCCCTCTGCCATGGGTGGTTTGCTGACAGGTATCCTGCTAGCTGTGAGTCGTATCATCGGCGAGACGGCACCGCTCATCATGACGGCTCTGGGCAGTGCCCGCATATCGTGGACGCTCGACACCCCTTCGTCAGCTGTGCCGCTACTCATCTGGGAGTTTTACAGTGATCCCAACCTTCAGGAGCTGATATGGAGCTCGTCGCTCTTCCTCTTGCTCCTAGTACTCCTTCTAAACTTTATCGCCAAGCGTATCTCCGCTCGGACACGCTACTAGTAACCTCTTTTTGTCAAAAGCATGACTCTAAACGCTATACAGACGACAACGCCCGACGTGGTCCTCCAGCTAGACAACGTAAGCATCTGGTACACTTCTGAGAAGAGTGCCGTGACCAATGTCTCGGCGGAGATCCACGACCATGAGATCACCGCCATCATGGGACCCAGTGGTTGTGGCAAGAGTACCTTGCTACGAGCCATCAACCGCATGCACGAGCTTTACCCCGGTATACGTACCGACGGGCGCATCCTCCTGCAGGGGGAAAACATCTTAGAGAAAGACCCGATGGTCGTCCGTCGTATGGCGGGGATGGTCTTTCAGCAGCCGAATCCCTTCCCGACGATGAGCATCGCTGACAATGTGATGGCGGGCTACAAGCTCAACGGTATCAAAGTCTCCAAGGCGCAGCGCGAAGAGATCCTGACCAGCTCTCTGCAGTCGGTCGGACTCTGGGAGGAGGTCAAGGACAGACTGGACAAGCGTGGCTCCTTCCTCTCGGGCGGACAGCAACAGCGGCTCTGTATCGCTCGTGCTTTGGCACTACGTCCTCGGCTTCTACTGATGGACGAGCCGACCTCCGCACTAGACCCGATAGCGACCAATCGCATCGAGGAGCTGATCTTAGAGCTTAAGAAGGAGATAGCCATCCTCATCGTCACGCACAATATGGGGCAGGCAGCGCGCATATCCGACCGCTCTATGTTTATGTACCTTGGCGAGCTGGTCGAGTATGACCGCACCGACAAGATGTTTACCAACCCCAGCGATCAGCGCACCGAGGACTACCTACAGGGCAACTTCGGATAAAACGTTGTAACTTAGATCTGCCGTACAGACAGACACATAATCAAGTAAAAAACGAAACTGTCACAGCCTATGTCACCCAATATGGATCACCACGTCGTCCTGATCAAGGAAGACTTCAACGTACTCAACAAAGTGATCGCTCGCCAAGTCGAGGCGATACAGCTTCTCCTCAGCGGGATCGTCGAGCCTGAGGCTTACGAGCACATTGAGATGAACGAAACCATCATAGATAGCCTAGAGGTCAAGATAAGGAGCGAAGTCATCAACGGGATCATCCTCTACGCTCCTCGTGCCTCTGAGGCGAGGCGTATGTTTGCCCTGCACGATATGACCAGCTACCTAGAGCGCATCGGTGATCTACTGCTCAATGTGGCCAACTTCACCCGTGCGATTGATATGGGCAATGGGCTGTACCTACAGTATGCCGACACGCTTCGTGAGATGCTTGCTGAAACCTATAGGATGGTTACAGATGCGGTCACATCGTTCTTCGCTGGTGACTCCGAGCTTTCACGCAGTGTCATCGGTCGAGACACGCATATAGACGATCTGCACTACCAAATCAACGATTCGCTACCCCAAGCCTTACTAGACACTGAGCAAAGTCCCGACGTAGACTCCATACAGGCTTCACTGGCGATCAGCAGCATAGCCTACAATCTGGAGCGTATCGGTGACAATGCGACAAACATTGCCGAGGCGGCCATCTTCCATTCAGAAGGAAAGAACCTGCTCCACGCTAAGAGCCAAAAAGTAGAGATCCCCACCGAACAAGAGCTAGAGAATTATGGACAAGAAGAAGTTTAAGCTCCTCATCGTCGATGACGAGGAGGATCTCCGCGAGATACTTACCTTCAACCTCGCCAGCGAGGGATATCAAGTCTCCACGGCTGCCAATGCTGAGGAGGCGCTCAAGATGCCACTTGAAGAGTACCACCTGCTTATCCTCGACGTGATGATGCCTGGGATGAACGGCTTCAAGCTCGCTGAACTCATACGACGGGATAAGAAGCTCACCACGCCGATCATCTTCCTCACTGCTAAGGGAACAGAAAACGATCTCCTCACTGGCTTTAACATCGGAGCCGATGACTATATGGCGAAGCCCTTCTCCATCAAGGAGCTACAAGCACGCATTCAGGCTATCCTCATGCGCTTCTTGCAGAGCGGACCAGATTTTGGCGAGAGCCAGATAGAGATCGGCACGCTCCTCATTGATCTAGATGCCAAGCAGGTCTTCGTCCATGGGGAGCTTATCGAGCTAACTAAGAAAGAGCTTGAGATCCTCGTCTTATTGGCACGAGATCCAGGCAAAGTCTTCTCCCGTGAGGAGATCCTCGACCGAGTATGGCGCGAAGACGTCTTCGTCTTGGAGCGCACCATTGACGTACATATTACCCGCATTCGCAAGAAGCTACGCAGTGGCGGGATCAAGATCATCAACCGCTCAGGCTTCGGCTATTGCCTCGTCGAGGAGGAGCCCCAGTAGTCCCACGCTTACACCATCTACCGTCCTACTATGAGCCAGTACAACTATAAGTCCAAAGTCTTTATCTCCGCAACGCTACTATTTATCCTCTTTGGTGGCATCATCTACTTCGTACAGCGTGCCTCCGAAAAGGAGATCAAGACCAAAGCCCTCGAGGAATACCTCGAGCAGGCCACCGATTGTGTTAATAGCTACATCATAGACTACACGACACACCCTCAGAAGCGACAGCCAGACACGCTCTCTAACTTTAGCCACTTACCTGATCCACAAGCTCTAGGACACTTCTTGGCTTACCTCCCGAACAAGTTGCGCTTTACGATCATCAACCTGAGGGGCGATGTCTACTTTGACAACTTTACCCAGGGACCTATCCCTGAGAACCACCTCTCACGTGCAGAGCTACAGCAGGCCAATCTCCATGGCACTGGCACCTCCAAGCGCTATAGCGAAACGCTCGGGGAGGACTTCTACTACTTTGCGAAGGAGTACCAAGATCAGGGATACTACATTCGTGTTGCCATACCTTATCATATAGACTATGTCAACTACTTTCGCTCCAATCACTTCTTCCTCCTCCTCATTGTCGGCATCTTTAGTCTAGCTCTGCTGGCAGTGGTCTTCTTTACCGACCAGTTCTCCCGCTCAGTGCGTAAGCTTCATGACTTTGTGGCGAAGGCACAGGCTGGAGGGGAGTACGAGTCGGTCACCTTCCCCAAGAGTGAAATCGGAGAGCTAGGAGAGCAGCTTAAGAAGACCTTTAAGATGCTCGAAGAGAGCAAAACCCGCTACGAGATCGAGCGCGAGAAGCTCATACAGCACTTCGCTAGCTCCGACGCTGGCATATCTTTCTTTAGTGCGGAGCGCAAGTTTATCTATGCCAATAGCCACTTCATACAGAATCTCAACACCCTCGTCGACACCCCCACCTTTATCATCGATGAGCGCATCCTCGACTACCCAGAGCTTTATCAGGTCAAGACCCTTCTAGCTGGTATAGAGTCCGATTCAGATACTGCTCCCCGCTCCACACGATACATCATCGACAGGGACGGCTCGCACCTAGAGGTACGCGCTCAGCTCTTCCCGGACAATAGCTTTGAGGTCGTCCTAACCAATGTGACTAAGAAGGAAAACGATCGTCGCCTCAAGCACGACATGACTAATAGTATAGCCCACGAATTGCGCACCCCAGTCACTTGTGCTCGTGGTTACCTTGAGACAATCCTCAACCAGCCACTTCCAGAGGAGAAGCAGCGCTACTTCATCGAGCGTACTTACAATCAGATGATACGTCTCTCGCAGCTCATCAGTGACGTCTCTATGATCACCAAGCTGGAGGAGGCGAGCGACCTCTACGCTCTGCAGGAGCTCACTCCATACAGTGTCGTCGAGGAGGTCAAAGCGGCTCTAGAGATCAAGCTCCAAGAGGCGCAGATGACCATCTGTAATCGGATCCCTGTGCAGACCACCGTACAGGCGAATCACTCGCTACTCTACGCTGTCTTTGCCAATCTGACGGAGAATAGTATCCGCTACGCTGGCACTGGCACCACCATAGAGATCGAGCAGACGATGGAGGACGAGCGGTACTACTACTTCACCTTTGCTGACAACGGTCCTGGCATCCCTGAGAGCGAGAGCCTAGCTAAGATCTTCGACCGCTTCTACCGCATCGATGGCGGACGCAGTCGTGAGATGGGCGGATCGGGACTAGGGCTCTCCATAGTACGCAATGCTATCCGCTTCCATGGTGGAGAGATCTCGGCAAAGAACAGACCCACGGGAGGACTTGAGTTCTTCTTTTCGCTAGCCAAGAGTGCACCCGACAAGACGCCTCGTGAGCATTAGTTAAAGATTGCCTCTCCTATCCGACCAATATTCGCACTATTCGTGTGAAGGGATGCTATCCAAATTTGTAAAGCAAACCAGCTGACATCAATCCTTCCTGAGGAAATTGGTAAACTTCAGCGAGCAAACGAAAATTCCCCACGGAACCGGGAAATAAAAGTTCGGAAGAATGAAATGAAACTTCGGAAGAAAGATTTCGAAGTTCCGAAGAATTTTTTCGTTCCTCGCTGGCCATCCCAAGATCTCCACGGAGGAATTGTCCAATTTCCTTGATAGTGCGTAGATGAAGGCATTCCGTAGTAAAGCTTCCATCCTTGGGAAAAAACATTTCCTCCCTTGGGAAACTAAATTTCCAAGGGAGGAAACACTTTGGCGCCTTAACAAGACGGCTCCACGCTTCGCTTCTGACTCCTATCAGGGGTGCTAGAGTAGAGTAACTCTAGGAGAGGAGCGTCTTGTAGTAGCGATGATTCGGCATTTGTGTTTGCCAGCCAGCTTTACTTAGGACTTTTCTGAACCACCTGCATCTCTAGGTAGTAAACAGACTCCTGAAGCTGGGTGCAATAGATGGAGCCCCACATAGGGCCCTCGGGGAACTGAGTCATGTTGTACCCCTCGAAGTTGAGCTGTCCACTCTTCTTGAAAGCAGATGGTTTCAGCTGCTCAGTGAAGCCATACAGTGTCAGGATGTCCTTGAGTAGCTTAATGTCTTCAGCTGAACCCTCATGGGCGGCCTTGACTATATCCTTCTTGAAGATAGGCTTGGACCAGCAGTCGAAGTAGACATCACCCTTCTTGTAGTGATAGAAGAGGCGCTCGATGAGTCGGCTGTCTGTGTAGCCAGTATCGTTTCTAGGAGCCAGCATGGTGAGCATTCTGTGATCCTCCTCGGTGTCATCCTTGAAAAAGGTCCAGCCGTACTGCTCATTTGCCTTTCTCAGGCTGGCACGGTTCTCATCTTTGGCTAGCTCATCAGTCAGGACGGGAAGATAGATAGGCATTATCTTCTTGTCGCTAGAGACTTTACCGAGATAGCGAGTTGCTTCGGTCGTTTTCTGTTGCTCGGGCTCGCACTCTTGATTGCAAGAGCTGAAGAGCGTAAGTGTGGCTAGTGCTACTAGGAGCACATAGACTTTTTGCTTCATCATAGGATGCTTATTGTTTAGTGAATTATTCTCTGTTGCAAAGATACTTGTTTTAGATGACAAGACAACTAACCTCAGTGGAGCTACTCTAGGTGACGCTCGGCGTGGTAGGAGGAGCGTACGAGAGGACCGCTCTCGACATGGCGGAAGCCTTTGCCCAGGGCTATCTCCCGAAGCTCGGTAAAGCGGTCGGGATGCACATACTCCTGCACAGGATAGTGACGACGAGTCGGCTGGAGGTATTGACCGAGCGTGAGGATACTACACTGGACCTGACGCAGATCGTCCATCGTCTCGAGGATCTCCTCCTGCGTCTCTCCGAGACCGAGCATCAGTCCCGTCTTAGCGGGCAGCCCCGCCTCAGCAATCTGTGCCAAGACAGAGATACTGCAGTCATAAGTAGCTCGGCTACGCACGATGGGGGTGAGCCGTCGCACGGTCTCCATGTTGTGCGCCACCACCTCGGGACGCTCCTGTAGGATTGGAGCAATGAGCTCCGCCTGACCATCGAAGTCTGGTATCAGTACTTCGATCGTGACACTTGGGCAGAGCTCACGTATCTGTCGTATCGTCTCGACCCAGTGGGCACTGCCCTTGTCGGGTAGGTCGTCGCGATCCACACTGGTGACCACCGCATGCTTGAGCCCTAGCGCACGGACACTCTCGGCTACATGACGAGGCTCCGCTGGGTCTAGCGGTAGCGGACGACCTGTCTCTGTATTGCAAAACTTACAAGCGCGTGTACAGACCGCCCCTCCGATCATAAAGGTAGCGGTACCTCGTGACCAGCACTCACCTTGATTGGGGCAGCGCCCGCTCGTGCAGATGGTGTGCAGGCAATGCTTCTGCAGCACCGCACGCGTCTCGTCATAAGTTACATCGCTACCAAGCTTGATCTTGAGCCACTCAGGCTTGCGTATGTGGGGTTGCTTCATCAGCTCTTACTACTTCAGCTTACGATCGAGGAACTCGATGATGCGACTGTAGAGGTGCTGTCTATTGTTGCCCCCATAGATGCTGTGATCCTTGTCCGTGTAGGTTGCCATCTCAAAGGGTATGTCCGCCTTGACCAGCTCGGTGGCTAGACGCATCGTGTTTTGCAGATGCACATTGTCATCAGCCGTGCCGTGGATGACCAGCAGTTCGCCATGGAGGTTGTGCGCGATAGAGAGGACTGAAGAAGCCTCGTAGCCCTTGTTATTAACCTGCGGTGTCGCCATAAAGCGCTCTGTATAAACTGTGTCGTAAAAGCGCCAGTCGGTCACAGGAGCCACTGCTACACCAGCACGAAAGACTTTGCCACGGCAGAGCGACATGAGCGTATTGTATCCACCGAAACTCCAGCCGAAGATAGCGATGCGACTTCCATCGATATAGTTAAACTGCTTGGGTAGCGCCTCAGCAGCTGCTATCTGGTCGCTACTCTCGCGCAGACCTAGCTCACGATAGGTGCACTTGCGCCATTCGGTGCCACGCCCACCAGTGCCACGTCCGTCCACACAGACTACGACGTAGCCTGCCTGTGCGAGCGCATACTCCCAGCCGATGTAAAACTGATCCAGTACCTCCTGCGAGTCGGGACCGCTGTACTGGTGCATCACCGTGGGGTAACGCTTGCTCGCATCAAAGTGTGGCGGGCGGATCATCCAGCCGTGGAGCGTACGCCCAGGAGCCACCTCAATGGTGAAGAACTCCTTGTCATTGTAGTCATACCCCTTGAGCTTAGCGACCAGCTGTGCATTGTCTTCGAGCGTACGGATCACCTTCCCCTCCTTGGTCGTGCGGATTGTCGTGATAGCTGGTGTCTTAGCATTGCTATAGCTATTGATGAAGTAGCTGTAGTCCTGAGTAAAGCTAGCGCGATTGATGCCAGCCTCTCCCGCTAAGACGGTCGTCTTACCCCGCGGGGTCGTCTTGAGGACACGTCGCTGAGTAGGCGTCTGGTCGGCAGCCTGGTAGTAGACATTGCCCTCACTGTCACAACCGTAGAAGTTGATGATGTCCCAGTTGCCCTGCGTCAGGCGCTTCTGTAGCGCTCCATTCGTGCCGTACTTGTAGAGCTGTGTAGATCCATCGCGCTCGCTCAGCATGACGATGCCATCGGGGACGAAGCGCATGGAGTTGATGAACTCATTGTTGATATATCGTGGATCTTGCTCACGAAGGGTCAGACGAGGCGTGCGGCTCTTCGGGTTGATGCGATAGACCTTGAGGTCGTTCTGCAGGCGATTGATCGTGACGGCTGCTAGATCGCTACCCCAACCAGTGAAGACGATGCGGGGTATGTAGCCGTCAGCGTCTAGCGGTAGATCCACACGGTCGGTGCGCTTGAGATCAAGGTTGTAGAGGTGTAGCGATACGGTCGAGTTTTGCTCGCCCACCTTCGGATACTTGTAGACATAGTCCGTGGGGTAGAGGTCATCCCCGTAGATAGGCATTGAGTAAGCCTTGACCTGGCTCTCGTCACTGCGTACGAAGGCTAGGAAGTCGCTCTGGGGGCTCCACTCCATCAGGCGTGTCGTGCTAAACTCCTCTTCGTATACCCAGTCGGTGGTACCGTTGATTACCTCGTTGCGCTTTCCTTCTGTAGTGACCTGTACCTCAGAGTTGAAGTCAAACTTCTTGATAAATATGTTGTTGTCCCTGACGAAAGCAACCATCCGCCCATCAGGACTAAAGGTGGGGATCATAATGTCGCCCTCGGTGAGTGGCTCGCAAAGGTTACGGCGCACATCGTAGTGGGTGGCACGTAGCGTGTAGGAGCGCCGGTAGATCGGCTTGATGTCGGTATAGATCAGGATATGATGTCCCGAGGGGGCTATGTCGTAGTCCCAGATCGCCTTGATGTCGCACTCACGCGCCTTGGCAATGTCAAAGAGCGTATCGACAGCCCGCCCCGTAGCGTACTCGTACTTGACGATGCGCTGGTAGTCGTCGCTGATGAGCGTGTAGTGCTTGCCGTCAGGTAGAGAGCGAAAGCCGTTTCCAGCGCCACGAGCTGCAAAAGCGCCTGATGTGACCTCTGGTAAAGTGATCTCACGTTGCTGCTGGGCGACGAGTGTGAGCGAGCAGAGGAGTGCGAGGGTGGTAAAGAGTGTGCGGATACGCATGGGGAAGAGGTTAGAGATTAGAAGTGAGAGATTAGAGGTAAGGTCATAGCGTAGACCTTGAGTGAAGGTCTACGCTATGGCAAGATGTCGTGCGGGGTTACTTGCGCTTGAAGGTGAGGCTGGGCTGACCCGAAGCGTCGTGCGTAGAGTAGAGCATGAGCTTGTTGGAGCCACTCATACGGAAGGTCTTAGCCTCCTCTAGCGATGCTAGGAAGATACGCTCGTACATTAGTCTGTCGCAAGCCATCAGTGTGGACGTTATATCACCGATCTTGATGCGACCGTCAGAGTAGACGAGGCACTCAGCACCGTAGCTATTGCAGGCAGCTCGTCCTGAGATTCGGCCTTTACTGATATTGATGTTGGCCGTTTGGATAGCATCCTTATTGACCTTAATACCATCCATATGGGTGAGTACCCAAGAGCTACCATCGAGTGTAGCTAGATTGACGTCGTTACTGCTCTTACAGGTACCACAGCTGACGCAGAGTAGAGAGGTCAGCAGGAGTAGTGCTACAAAATAGATTCTCTTCATAGTGATTCGTTTTGCAATTGGTTATTTCATTAGTACTGTGATAGAGACAGATGCTCTACCGCTATGGGTGTGTCAAAGAATATAGAAGCCGTACGGGAGAAACGCTCCGTCTGCTCCGTCGTGTAGTAGCGTGTCGTACCACCACGTGTTAGCTGCGCCTCCATCTCGGGGTGTCGTACGAGGTACTCTTCGAGAGACTTAGCTACTAGTTCGCCCTGAGCCACAACCTTGATCGAGGGGGTGAGCAGGCGCTGTATCTTAGGCATCAGAATAGGGTAGTGGGTACAGCCGAGGATGATCGTGTCGATCTTCTCGTCCTGTGCCAAGAGACGCTCCAAGTGCTTGCGCACGAAGAAGTCGGTCCCTGGGCTATCACTCTCGCCTGTCTCTACGATCGGCACCCAAAGCGGACAAGCCTCCTGCACGACGGTCATGTCGGGGTAGAGCTTGTGTATCTCAGCTACATAGCTCTCGCTAGAGACGGTGCCCTCAGTGGCTAGGATACCCACATGCTTAGTGCCCGTGAGTGTGTCGATGCACTCGACTGTCGGGCGAATGATCCCCAGCACACGACGACGCATGGAGCCACCGTCAAGCTTGGGCAGATCCTCTTGCTGTATCTGTCGGAGCGCCTTCGCTGAGGCGGTGTTGCAGGCGAGGATGACTAGGGGACAACCTAGGTCAAAGAGCTTCTCAACGGCCTCTCTCGTAAATTGGTAGACGACATGCATAGACCGCGAGCCGTAGGGCGAGCGCGCATTGTCGCCGAGATAAACGAAGTCGTACTGAGGTAGCTGCTCACGTAGCTTACGCAGGATGGTCAATCCTCCGTACCCTGAGTCAAATACCCCGATGGGACCCTCTATCTGTTGCATCGATTGTACTATAGTTTATAGTGTCTAGCTTGGGAAATGGGAGCAACTCTCGCAACTCCACTCCAAAGGTACGAAAAAGAAGTTAGAGGTTAGAGATTAGAAGTTAGAGATTAGAGGTTAGAGGAACTAATATCCCTCGGAGCACTAGTGGCGCTAGAGAGAATTGAGTCTCTATGTAACAGCCAGCCGTTGACAGCCGATCACCGCCACTCAGCCCAGAGCTCCGAGGAAATCGAAATTGCCTCGGTGGAAAATGAGAATCCTTCACGGAGGAATAAAAAGATTCATCGGAACTTCGAAATCTTTCTTCCGAAGTTTCATTTCATTCTTCCGAACTTTTATTTCGGCCCTCGGTGAAGAAAATTCATTTCCTCCCTGAGAAAACGAAAATAGCCACGGAGATCTCTGAGTGACTCGTCTTAGCGGACAACACAATCGGCGAAAAGGATTGGAGGGCGAAGCGAAAAAGCCCCAAAGGAGGTCAAAACTTCCTTTGGGGCTGCCTAATTGATTGGTTTATAAGGCCTAGTGGGCGACGACTACACGTCGGCTTCCTAGCGCAGTATTGAGAATGTAGGCACCACTGGGTAGATGTGCTAGGCTAATCTGTAGCTGGCCACTGGCTGAGGTGACCGCCTCTAGTAGTCGCTCACCTTGTAGCGTGTAGAGCGTCACGGAGCTGGTCGCAGGAAGCCCCACGACGGTCATCTGATCCCGTACGGGCATCGGATAGATTGCCCAGTCACTTTGCATTGCCTCCGCAGGCGTATCAATGGCCGTATAAGCATTCCCCTGCTGATCGGTGACGGTCCAGCCACGCTGTGCTGCCAGTGCTACCTGCTCTGGGGTGCAGATGCTGCCCTCGAGGTCAGGTCTAGAGGTGTCGATGAGTGCTATGGTACCAGGTGTGGTCGCTGAGCGGTCGGGTAGTGACTGTAGCATCTCGGTCATCGCCTCACCTCTTATCTTGCTGTGGCATATGGATACGTGCTGTAAGAGGGGAGAGGCGTGAGAGAAGTCGGCCGCGATAATTCCCGTGGAACTGTCTGTCTGGTCAAACTCTAGGGAGCTGAAAGCTCCAATGATGGCGGTACGACCATCGCTAGCTCTACCGTTGATATGGTAGACTCCATCTTTTTGTGACATCCCCGTGAGGCTCAGTCCATTGAGGCGAATCATACTGGGTGTTGCTACATTGACCTTGAGAGGGTATGCACGGTCAGACTCCTTCTCTAGTGAGACGTAGTGCTCCTCGTCAATGGCTGGTGAGAGCTGGTCTACAATAGCTATGGGGAGGTTCAGCTCGCCTTCTTTTTCTCCATATCTATTGACTCCGAAGTCCTCAACTATGTCGTACAGCTGGACGATGAGGTAGTAGTCAGAGCCTTTTGCCACATCTGTCCACTGAGAGGACTTTATAGTGTACTGCTTCGTCTCCCCTCTCTTGAGGGTCTCTATGTAGCCTTGACCTTCATGTCTGATGGAGTCACTATCTTTTAGATTAGTCTGTACGAGTGCCCACTGAATGAGCATCCTGCCTCTTGAGAGTTTGCCCAGATTGCTCACCTCAAAGGTCATATCGTGAACTCCTGGGGCATACTCTATAGCTCCCGTTAGAGAGCGCTGAGCGACACACTTGAGAGAGGATGCCTTGTAGATGGGGTCTTTGGCTGGGAGTACCTCTAGACACTGTCGGGAGCGTATGATGTAGTCTTGATCGCTACCATCGGCATCTATGTAGCTTCCCTTGAGGAGTATGTTGCCCTTGGTGCCAGCGGGGAGCGATAGTCTGGGGACCTTGAGGGGAATCTCTTGCTTTACCTGTGGACTCAACAATGCGGAGGGCGTTCCTAGGAAGGTGTGGTCACCCTTCATATCCTCAAAGTAGCAGTCCCATGACGAGAAGTACTCCTCCTGGCTTAGGTTGTCAATGAAGAGTGTGACCGAGCTCCTGCTGTAGCCACGTAAGTCAGACGTTTTGATTTCGGACAAAGCTAGTCTAGGCTTCATCTGGGGGGACGTGCAGTGAGCCTTGCCGTCTGAGTCAAAGGTGACTGTCACCTCAGAGACACCACCATTGTAGTGGCGTACGGGGATGAGCTTACCGCCATTGCCAGCGTAGGCGAGCGTCACAACGTAGCTCGCATTCTGTGTGGGTAGACCTAGGTCTCTGAGGTCAACGGAGGGAACGGGGTGTAGGCTTTTCTCAGAGTAGATATAGTAGTTGTGAAACTCTAGCTCTTGCTCCTCACTGAGTGCTCCGTATTTACTCTGTGCTCCCTCCTGAGTTGGTGTGATGGCGAGGCAGAGCTGCGTCTTGTACTGGACGGCAGAGCCCAGCTCGAGGACGACATCTTTGAGCGCAATCGTCTTATTGTCATCGCATGACACGGCTAGGGCAAGTGCTGATATATCCTCACTGACGGTGCGCTCCGAAGACCCGTCACGGTCGGGCTCTATGCCGATCATGATCTCCTGCAGGTTGTTGTACCCATCATAGGAGGTTCCGCCACCAGTACCTAGCGTCCTAGGCGTGATAGCATAGAGGAGGAAGAATCCGTCCGCCATACCGTTCCACCCGAAGTTGATGTGGAAGTATCCATTCTGCCGATAGCCATCGCAGACGAAGGCGTGTCCTACGGTGCTACTGGCTCCAGCGTAGTAGACGGGGCGCTCCTCGTTGAGCTCCTTGGCAATGATGTCCATCCAGTCAGCAATCTTGTAGTTCATGCGGTTGAGTAGCTGGATGTTTTTGCTGTACTTGAGGTATTGGCTTAATCCCTCCTTAGGGTATTGCGAGAAGGTGCCACTACCCGCAGGACTATACTGCATGTGTGAGAGGACACCGACGTGATAGCATAGCGTAGAGAGCGCATCGGTCACATCTTGTGGCTCATACCGATTAGGGCGTTTAGGCATTTTTGCCCAGTTGTAGGTAGTCTGAGAGAAGTCAACACGATGCTCGGTGCCGTCCTTCTCCTTATACTCGCAGATCCCCACACCCTTGTCATCAGGCCACTGGTGATAGCGAAGGATCTGTGAGAGAGCCGTTGCGACACACCCTACGACAGACTGACCTCCATTCTTGTAGGGGCAGTGCGTATTGAAGGGGTAATCTTGTCCCCACTGAATGCGATCGAGAAGAGGGTTTACGCCTTCCGGACGTAGCTGTGAGGTGCGGGGCATCACTACGGGCTTGCCTTGCGCTACCAAGTATTGTAGAGAGGCTCGCACCTGAGCGAGAAAGGAGGCGATGTGCTCTGGCTGCTCCTCATCAGGAAGGAAGGCCCCAGCGTCGGCATAGGCGATTACCTCGGGGAGTAGATCATCGCCCGAGACCATCACGTAGCCTCTTTCGGTACCTATATTATATACGTAGTATGCGGTGGCTTGATCTTGCACGGTCGGAGCCATCATCTGATGACGTACGGTCATACCATCGGTGTCTGCGGAGGGGGCTGACACGAGCGTTAGCAAAGGCGTAGTGCCAGAGCGTAGAGAGGCTAGCTCACTACTGCTAAGTCGTTGTATAGTATATTGCTCGGCTATGAGTCGAGCCTGCGTCTCTGTACGAGGTTTAGCCCACAGCGTGCTCATAGAGAGGATCACGCTTAAGGCTAGGAAGAAGAAGCGTTGGGTCATATGGTTACAGCGTTTTGTCTAAGGAAGCAAAAGTAGTACAATTTCCCTACACGACAGCCCGTCCAACTCATCAAAAACATACCTTATAGTAGGTATTTTTGTGCGTGTTGGCTATTGATTTTCTCGAAAAATAAAACTATCTTTGTTATAGGTATTACTCTTAAAGCTTAAAACGATATGACAAGAAAACTACTCTCTTCATTACTCCTACTCCTTGCGCTGAGCTGCGCACTGACAGCTCAGAAGACAGGATGTAAGATCACGCAAGAGCCGAAGGCACTACCAGCCGAGGCTTGTAGCTTCTCCATCTACGGTACCAGTCCCAACGGACGATACATATATGGAGGTAGTCCTAACTCCACAGCTTTCTGCTACGACACGCAGCGAGACACGACATCACTCTTCCTCTCTGAGACGGGTGCTGAGAAGTATATGATCTACGCTGTCTCTGATGATGGTGAGATCTTTGTCGCTCAGGATGAGGTAGGGGCTTTTGTCTACAATATGGCACAAGAGAAGCTACACGAGATTAAGACCCCAGAGAGTGATTGGTCTGACGTAAGACCTGTCTATGTAACTCCCGATGCCAAGCACCTCGTGGGCTACGTGATGGATCCGACCTATGCTCAGGAGAGCATGGCGATACCTATCTACGGTACACGTAGTGAGGATGGCTCCTGGACGATTAAAAAGCTCCCTATGCTTGAGAAGGACTATCTGAACAACAAGCCCAACTACACGCAAGCCTTCTTCTGCTCTGATGATGGAAAGAAGATCTTAGGGCGACAAAACACCCACAACGGGACCGACAGACCTCTCTTCTGGCAACTTGATGACCAGGGGCAGTACCAGTGCTCTACACCTTGTGACTCATTCCTCTACAATCTAGAGGCTCCACTGCCTGGTCCTCAGCCAGAGTGGGACGACTATGTGACTGCAGACTATGAGACGGATCCTGACACCTACGCTCAGCAAGAGGCTAAGTATAATGAAGCTTATGCGGCCTGGGAGAAGGCATACAATAAGGCCGTCAAGAGAGCTGTCCCTGATCTAGCGTGGCAGATTATGTCTCCAGCAAGTGGCTACTGGATGATATCCATCCAAGAGATGGTGGGAGAGGGCGATGACATGGTTACAATCACCTATCCTGGATCTCTAAGTGTGGCTGATGGTAGCATCAGTCGGCTCAATATAAAAGAGGCTTATGGTCTCGGAGGTGTCGGGCGTACTAATGATGGCGGATGGATATGCTATCCAGATGGAAGCTTGGACCCCTCTGACCGCAACACCTACGTGCTTTACTCAGACGGCAAGAAGATGACTATGCTGGAGTATCTGAAGCAGATCACAGGTACAGACCTATCCCCAGCCTTCACTTACTCTTACACACCTTATGGCAAGACGGAGCAGGAGAGTATTACAGATATGGGGGCTATAGCACTCTCTGCAGATGGTAAGACCTTGACCTCTTGCGCTGTGGATATGACGGGAGCGAAGTACTATCGCAGTGCTTATCTGCGTATGGACAAACACTTCCTAGTTCAGCCACTAGCGATTGCGCCTATTGAGATCGAGCGTAGTAACCTTTCTGTCCTTTGGCAGGGTGATGCACTTCACTTCTCAGAGCCCGCTACGGGTACACTCTATCTGTACGACACAACGGGTAGACTACTAGAGAGCTACAGACTGTTAGATAGTTCAAAGCTTTTCCTGACTGAACTAGCTCAGGGGCTTTACGTTGGTCAACTGGTGACGGAGCGAGGCGTTAGTACTGTACGATTCGTCCGTTAGAAGACGTTTCTGATAAAACAAACCAGTCCCGTGAGGAGTCTACAGCAATGTTGTGCTCCCCGCGGGACTGCTTTGTTTGCGCTTATTCGAAGCTATAGCTCAGTAGCGACCCAAGCGACACCGACTGTCTCGATGCCCGTGAGGGTGTCTTGACCAGTCGCCTGGCTTAGCTCGATGGTGTAGAGCCCCGGGTGAGGCGGTGTCAGGAGCGTGTTGACTTTGTAAAGTTGCTGTCGCAGTGCGTAGCCCTCTCCAGACCAAACGCCAGGCTCCTCGGTGAGAGGCAGTGCCAGGGTCGTCGTAGCGCTCCACCCGAGAGCAGAGCGTAGACGAATGGTGAGCGGTAGGGTAGTGTATGCGTAGCGACTGTTGTACCGTATGTAGAGGTAAAGCGTGTGAGGCGTCCGAGGGTGCTCGACGAAGCTATCAAAAGAGATGTTACGTCCCGCAGACCATCCGCTCTCGGGTATCTCTTCGGTCTGCATTTGCTTCTGATAAGCCGCATAGTGGCAGGAGCCAAGAGTTAGGAGAGTCAGGATAGACAGCACAGCTATCCACCCGACGACACCACCTCTGCACCCTCTGCTCATAGCTCTAAGTGATCTAGCGGTAGTGGGCTACTCCTCCTGAGGCTTCGTGCGTGGACGGCGACGACGATTGCCCGCCTGAGGCTTGCGCCTCGGCTTGCGAGGTGATTGCGTGTCTGACTCTTCGCTAGCACTTTGCCCGTCCAGAGGCTCCTCAGTATTGTCGCTCTCTAGGTTGGCCTCCTTCGCTCTCGGTGTGTCAGAGCTGAAACGCTCTCTCTTCTTTGACTTACGACGCTTACGCTTCTTGGGCTGATCAAAGCGGTTGATTGCATTGTCAAAGAGTATGTCCTTAGGCTTCTTCGGAGCCTCCTGCTGGTCAGAGAGCGTCTCGGGGATCTCGCCACGCTGGTTCATCTCTATAACCTCCTTAGCCCGCTCCACAGATATGGTCTCAGGCTCTTCAAGACTCTTAGGCGCTAGGCTGTAAGTGATCTCTCCCGCTAGGAGGTCGCACTTGTTGAAGTAGTAGGTGCCACTCTCCGTCTCTAGGGTCGTACGACTCGAGGGAAAAGACTTCTTCGCCTCCATGTAGACGTCTACCTCATAGTTGGTACAGCACTTGAGCTTGCCACACTGTCCGGTGAGCTTGAGCGAGTTCTGAGCTAAGTTCTGAAAGCGAGCTGCAGCCGTACTGACAGAGTTAAAGCGGGAGAGCCACGTCGAGCAGCAGAGCGCTCGTCCGCAGGGACCGATACCTCCTATACGTCCCGCCTCTTGTCTAGCGCCTATCTGACGCATCTCCACACGTATGTGGAAGGCATCAGCTAGGAGTCGTATCAACTTGCGAAAGTCTACTCGCTGATCCGCTATGTAGTAGAATATAGCGCGCGTCCCGTCGGCCTGATACTCCACATCGCCTATCTTCATGTCTAGTCCCAGCGAAGTAGCTATCTCGCGCGACTCAATCATCGTCGGGTGCTCGCGAAGCTTAGCCTCACGGTAGTGATCCATGTCGGCAGGACGAGCTTTGCGGTAGATCGCCTTGGCGTTGTCCACATACTGCTCATCATGGTTGGCTCGTATCCTCGTGGAGACCAGCGTCCCCGTGAGTGCTACCATGCCGACATCATAGCCTCCGCTGTCAGCCTCTACGACCACGTAGTCTCCTCGCTTGAGGTCCAGGTGATCCACGTTGCGGTAGTAGTTTTTGCGGGTATTCTTGAACTGCACCTCGACGATCTCCTGCTGCTGCACCCCGTCGGGCAGATCCGCCAGCCAGTCAAAGGTGGAGAGCTTGCAGCAGCGCGACCCTACGCCTTTGCATCGTGGGCAGTCTATTTTATCTAGTAGGTCTGGTTTGTATTCCATCGCATAGTTTCAAAAATGAGAAGGTCGTAAGATTACTTCTTCTTCCTTCCAGTCACCTTTTCTAGCGAATCAAAGCCTTGCCCATATACGCCATGTACAGTAGACTCAGAGATAAAGGCGTTGGGGTCTACAGCATTGATCACTTGGTAGAGACTACCTCGCATGTTCTTGCGTATAGTCACTAGGACCACATGAGTAGGCTGATGGCTGTAGCCACCCTCACCATGTAGTATCGTACAGCCATATCCTAGACTCTGAGTCACAGCCTCGCTGATCTGCTCGTACTTGGTGCTGACGATGAGTAGCTGCACGGACTGCTTGTTGGCATTCATGATGTAGTCCAGCATCTGCCCCACGATAGTGATCTCTATGAAGGAGAAGGCGAGCTTGCCTAGAGCCGTGCCCCAGTTGTATTGTGGCCCGAAGAAGTGGCTCACGACAGCACCCGTCGTGACGATGATGGCATCCATAAAGATCATAGCACGTCCCAGTGAGAGCGTGCTGTACTTATTGACGATAGCCACGATTATGTCCGTGCCACCCGTACTACCATTGGCAGAGAAGACTAAGCCTAGTCCAGCACCGCAGATACTAGCCCCGATGATCAGTGCAACAAAAGGCTCGTCAGGAGCCAAGAGAGGTCCGAAGTTAGGTAGCATCTCTGTCAGAAAGTGAGGTAGGTTGTTGTACACCTCCAGACCCTGTCCCACCATAGGAGTGAAGAGCGCCTGCCCGACAGGTATCGTCAGGAAGAGCATCCCGACAGCTATGATAGTCTTCAAAGAGAAGTGCAGACCTAAGACAAAAATAGCGAGTATCAGTAAGCCTCCATTGAGGATGTAATA
Organism: Porphyromonas uenonis 60-3; assembly: GCF_000174775.1. Classification (GTDB taxonomy): domain Bacteria; phylum Bacteroidota; class Bacteroidia; order Bacteroidales; family Porphyromonadaceae; genus Porphyromonas; species Porphyromonas uenonis_A. The sequence continues at coordinate 33,643 of NZ_ACLR01000214.1, read as the reverse complement.
TGGTATGGTAGCAGGTATATTTGTCGCAAGCTGCACGATGGTGACGATACCTGCCAGCCCCCCAGAGGTGATGTCCTGCGAGAGGATGAAGGCAGTCCAGCCGAAGGTGTAGAGGACGACACCAGCGAAGATAATCAGTATATCCCTTAGGAAGTCGGTAGACTTGCGTGGATCAGGATAGTGCAAAGGTTTTTCAGTAGTCATGAGTGACAAGTTTATTATGTGGTGAAGAGGAGTCACACCTCCAGGCACCAACTTCAGAAGTTACACAAAGGTAGCAAAAAAGAGAGATAGGAGTCTTCATATCAGCCGATGGAAGAGCTTGGTGTCGCTATCAAACACTCTAATCCATCCAGCCTGTTATGAGGGCTCCTATCCCTAGACATTCTAGTCCTATGCAGAGATTACTCTGCGTGGTCGGGATGAGAAGACTCGAACTTCCGACCTCCACGTCCCGAACGTGGCGCGCTACCAACTGTGCTACATCCCGATAGGACTACCGCTCCACGGCGACTAGTCCCTACTTACGACTGCAAAGGTACTAAATAATGAGACACCGCAGACAACCCCACGGGTGACGCAGCATAGGGGAGGGGGGCATCCGTGTCACTATCAAGGAATTTGAGCAACTCCTCGGTGGAAATCGCCGAATATCCACGGAGGTATCGAAAAATTCTTCGGAACTTCGAAATCTTTCTTCCGAAGTTTCATTTCATTCTTCCGAACTTTTATTTCCCGGTTCCGTGGAGAATTTTCGTTTTCTCCCTGGAGATTCCCTATTTCCTCGGGAGAGATTGGCATCAACGGAGATCGATAAGTAGCCATAAAGTGAGGCTATAGCGCTACACAAGCCACATATCCCGTGCTCGTCGTTAGGTTTGGCTCCTTGAAGGTTAATTGAGATGTTTAAGCTCTGTCTGCAGGATTGAGAGCGATTTGCATTTTTTCTAGGGATTGTGTATCTTTGTGATGTAAGAGTTTATGCTGTGAAGAACAAGGTTTGTTTTTGCGAAAATAGGTTCTGTAATTAGTTCAGCTAAGACAAGCCAGGTCGGAAGAGCGTTGTTTGCATACACTATCAATTAGTTATGGATAGACTATTATTGCGCAGATTCATTTTGCTTTTTGAGCTAGTAGCATTTTTGATCCCTACTTGCTTAGTGGCTCAGGAATCTTTTGGTGGAGTCCCTAGGGGATCTCGCCTCATCCGTGCATCGTCAAGAGTCCATCGAATAATGGAAAGTGCCTCAGATGCTGAGGCTGTTTTGTCTTGGAAGAGTCAGCAAGAGGGAACATCTTATATAGGGAAAGTTATTTCCCTAGATCCCGCTTCATTAGAGTGGCAATATGATCCTGCCACAGACATTTGGCAACTAGAAATTGAGGCTACGGGTGCAAAGGCTTTATCTCTCTACTATGATTCATTTCATATACCTGAGGGAGCTAAGCTGTATATTTATAATCCATCCTTGAGTAGTGGTCGAGTCTTAGGAGCCTATACATCAACCTCTCTACCTCAAGAGAATAAGGGGCGGTATGCTACGGAAATGCTATCAGGAGATCACTTAACTCTAGAGTATCAGTCATCATCCGATGGAGAAGAGCCTACTGTCAAGCCCTCGGCTGTTGGATACATTGTCCATCTCCCACAGAACAGTAGTAGTTTACGGTATACTGATAGTTATGACTTTGCTGGAGAAAATAACTCAGGCTCTTGTATGGTAAATGTAAACTGTGAGGAAGGTCGTGCTTGGCAAAACGAAAAGAAAGGGATCGCATTTATCCAGACTAAAGTAGGAGAGTATATTGGCGTGTGTAGTGGCACGCTCCTCAATAACACGGCAGAGGACGGAGCTCCCTATCTCATCACTGCCGCTCACTGTGCCATCCCAGAGGAAGGACAGAAGTCCTCTCCTGAAGATTTGGATCAGTGGGTCTTCTACTTTCACTACGAGAAGGAGGCCTGTGACAATAGTAGTGTCGCAACGCTCAATGCGGTATCCCTCGTTGGCGCAGAACTCCTAGCTGTCAGCCCCCTCAAAGGTGGAACGGATGGTCTCTTCTTGCGCCTTAAATCTGAGATCCCCGCAAGTTATAATCTTTATCTCAACGGTTGGTCTAGAACGACTTCATTACCTCAATCAGGAGTGGGATTGCACCATCCATCTGGTGATGCAACCAAAATATCTACCTTTACAACTCCTCCTAAGGTAGAGCCATGGAATGAAGATTCTCAACCCACGGCACATATCAATGTCGCTTACCAAGGTACATCGCATGGACATGCTGTCACCGAAAAAGGATCAAGTGGGTCGGGACTCTTTAACTCTGAGCATCTTTTGGTAGGTACACTGACTGGTGGCGATGCGTCTTGTACTCATTTAGAGGGGACGAACTTATATGGGCGCTTTTCTAGTCACTTTGAGAGTATGAAGCTATCTCGTTGGCTAGCTCCAGGACAATCAGATCTGATTTCTCTCTCAGGACGTTACATGGGGGGAGAGAATCTCGCAGAGATACAGGATCTCCTTGTCTGGATGACTCAGAAAGGGCTTCATGTTCAGTGGTCAAAGCCTTTAGTACCTACTGAAAAGGTTCAAAGCTATCTCATATATGTGGACAACAAAAAGCTTCAAGAGGTAGCCTCTGATGCTCCTTTTCCACTCGTATTGGACTTTCAAGAGCCAGGAGATCACTACTTATCAGTTGTGACACAGTATGCCTCTGGCGAGAGCCGTCCGATGGGAGCCTACTTCTCTAATAGAATGCGCCACATAGAGGTGCCTATATCTGATGAGCATACAGACTCTAGCTTGACGTGGCTTAAGCCTCGCTTGGAGCAGACTTGGTCCTTTGCTGAGCCTGCGATTAATACTGCGGAACTACATAGGGTGGGTGACATCTCTGTTGTGACCTACTTCTATGCAGGGGTTTGGTATGGAGCAGATCAACTGCGTCGTGCAGCTCTAGCTCACTCATATATTACAGCCATACGGTATGTACCCATCAGCTCCTCTGTGAAGTCGTATATATACATTCGCCAGGGAGATAGAGAGTACTCTCAGAAGATTACAGATCCAATGAGTCTGGATGTGCTTACCACGATCCAGCTAAAAGAGCCTTTTGTCCTTAATGATAGGGAACCCATCTTTGTGGGGCTGAAGTTTCGAGGTGACACGAAGACCCCATTCATCGCTATGACTAGTCAACCTCGCATATTGGGACGAAGTATGATGGCGTCACTAGACGGCAAAAACTTTTTTGAATACAAGACTTTGTCTCATAGCCTAGCGATGGAGACAGTGGTTACTGCATCGCTATCTAAGGGTGAGCCTCAAGAAGTCATCCGATGTGCTATGCCGAGCACATTTCCTCAGATTGTGGGGTATAGGATTATGTACGGTGACAAAGAGGTAGTTACACTTATGTCAAGTGAAGAGCAGTGCTCCTATAGTCCGTCTCTCACAGACTATCCTGACAGATCAAAGTTTAGGGTCTTTGCTGTTATTGATGGTCAGAAGCCTACCGCCCTGATCTCTCAGTCTCATGGCGAGACTCGCCCCTTCCTTTGGAGCAACCAAGGAAGGCTGCATCTGGCGCAAGCGGAGAGCATTACAGAATTGGCTCTATATGATCTCATGGGCAAGTGCCTGTATAGGATAACTCCTGAGCAAGTAAGCGATATAAGTCTCTCCTCGGGTACTTATGTAGTGCGCATAGGCTTACGAGATGGCTCTGTCCTTGTCCAAAAGATCACTCATCGGAACTAAATCAATCAAGTATAACTAAACACAAAGCGCAATTCTTATGAAACAATCTAGTTCAGCTTCATGCTCTATCTTGCTGACGCTTGTAGCGTTGCTAACAATGAGCCTAAAGGGGTATGCTCAAGATGGTCAGTGGGTCACAGTAATTCACGAGACCTTTGATGCCTTTTCACAAGGCACCAATACTGCTCCAACACAACCTGAGGCAACCCTTCTAATCAAAGATCAAACGCTAGACAAGTTTGACCTAACCAAGTCTAAGTCGCTCTATCAAGCTGGTGGAGCAATCCTCTTTTATGATGCTGAAGGAGCTTCGCTTTTCACTAAAGAAATGAACCTCCTAGGAGACAAGCTACGCATCTCTTGCAAAGTAAAAGCCTTTAGTGCTATGTCTCCACTTGCTTTCAAACTAACCTCAGAAGGAGCCGAGCAAGAGACTCAGTTTATAGACAATGACTATAGCAAAGACTGGCAGTCTATGACCTTTGAGATGCCTGCAGGCAGTGAAAAGTGTGCCTTACGGATCTCCACAAAACCTGGCTTTTTTGGAACTGTTACAGGAGTCTTCCTAGATGAGATAACGGTGGAGGTCCTAAATCCTAGAGAGGTCACTACAGATCCTCAACTCATCGTCAGTGAGTCTGATGTTACCTTCCTCGACTCTGAGGTCAATGACGAGAGCTATGCCAAGGAAATAACTGTAAAGGGCTATAATCTCACGGAGCTCCCTACTTATGAAATAGAAGGAGCCAATGCGGATGAGGCTAAGTTTACAGCTTCAGGTGACTTGACAAAAGACGGTGGTAAAGTATCTGTGAACGTAACTCACCTTAAGCCTGGCGTTCACACGGCCCAGCTTGTTATCACTAGTGGTAGTCTTAAGCATACTGTCAACTTAAAGGGCCGAGGACTAGGTGGTAACCCTATAGAGGGTATGCCTCAAGACAATCCTAAGGTAGAGCTACAGGAGTCTTTTGCTAAGGCGGGTTTACCAGAAGGCTGGAAGACCTTTATCACTGCTGGGTATGAAGACTGGAGTATACAACCTTCTAGCTTTGATAAGACTAACTTTGTGGCAACGATGAATGCAACTAAGTCTTCGCTCGAAGATTTTATTTGTGCATCATTCCTTATTACCCCTTGTATGACCAATCCCAAGGGGTACCAGCCTGAGATCTCTTACGACCTCGCAGTAATGAAGTCCAACGAACTCTTTGCTAGTTCTACAGCGTCTGTCTACTGTATCCTAGCCGATGGATCGATGGATATAAAGGCTCCACTGTTTACTGTTAATTATGATCAGCAAGCAGAGTATGCTACTCTTAAAAACATCAAGGTGAAAGCTCCTGACACCCTAGCTGGAAAGTATTTCGTAGGGTTCTATTATCAGGGGGCAACGGCTGCTAGTCGCTCTGTTGGAATTGAAGTGGACAACATCCAGATCTCCTCTAAAGAGAAGCCTACATCTGTAGAAGAGGCTACTGTAGCTCCTGCTAAAGTGTGGCGTAGTGGCGATCAGATCTATTTTGAAGGCCTAAATGGGGTGGAGCTACAAGTTTATTCAATCACGGGTACGTTGCTTGTGACATTCCCAGTTGCTGATACAGGGGCTGTAACCCTTCGAGATGCAAATCAGCACTGCCTAGTACGTTACGGTACGAGCAGTCTGGTACTTTAGATAGAGCAAACTAACTAACAAACTCATATAGATATGAAGACTTTAATCTCGTGGAGTACTCCACTACTCCTTCTAGTCCTCTTTGCTGCGACCTCCTGTCAGTCACAGAAGCCGACTCCAAAGCCTCAAAAAGAGAAGGAGGCAATATCCTACAAGCTTCCAATTGTCGACTACGACTTCAAAGGGTCAATAGATGATATTGTGGCTTTTGAGACTGCATTGGGACATACATTGGACAAGAGCCAGTCTGATGCTACAACCCTCACCTTTAGCACTGGCAAAAAGGAATTCTCCGAGACTGTGTATCGTCTACAGAATAAGCGAATCGTGGAGGTCTATCAGCCCAGTACTAGTGGCGAGGCTGTAGAGGACATTCTCCCTCAGCTGACTAAAGAACTAAAGGAAAAGGGGTGGAGTGAATGGCCGATGCCAGTGAGCAATGGACAGTGTGATGCGGCTTTTCAACTGAGTCGTGAAATCAATGGTGCTCAATCGCAGATTGGATCCGTCGTTGTACACACTCGCACTAACAATGTCAAGAAGACCTATCCTAGTATCACATTTATATTTAGCCGTATCGCAGAGGACATTGACCCTAATACCGTCGTCCTGCCTGACATCTATTTAGATGGTTTGGACAAGACAAAGGAAGAGATCAAAAAGTACTATGAGCCAAAGGGCTGTGACTTCAAAACGTCTGCTGCTTTTCTAGATGTGTCTGTAGACAATCCTGCGTATAAAGATAGAGTGTCCTTCTTCTTTCAAGAGGGAAATCCTAAGTGTCACTCGATTATTATTACTGCAGTGAACTTCGGCATCAATAAATCTAAGAACTTACCCAAGCAGTTAGAGAAGCTAGGCTTTGAATTCGATAGTGAGGAGGGTAAGGCTATTAGCAAATACTTCAACGAAGAGAAGCAGATTTGGGCGTTCGTTCGCTTCTATCCTCTATCGCAGTTAGATCAGCCAAACATAACCTTTACTAGGCATCCCAAAAACTTCTAATCAGAAGCCTTAGGCGCTCTGTAGAGCTCCTCTCTCATACTAAAGCGTAGCTTTGAGTGTTGTCATACCCAAAGCTACGCTTTTTGTGTAGGAGAGAATAATATTAGGACCGGGTGACGCAGCATAGGGGAGGGGGGGCATCCGTGTCACTATCAAGGAAATTGAGCAACTCCTCGGTGGAAATCGCCGAATATCCACGGAGGTATCGAAAAATTCTTCGGAACTTCGAAATCTTTCTTCCGAAGTTTCATTTCATTCTTCCGAACTTTTATTTCCCGGTTCCGTGGAGAATTTTCGTTTGCTCCCTGGCGCTTTCCAATTTCCTCCGTAGAGATTGGCATCAACGGAGATCGATGAGTAGCCATAAAGTGAGGCTATAGCGCTACACAAGCCACATATCCCGTGTTCGTCGTCAGGTGTCGTCTTGGGATGCTGGGTTATCCTGCGTCGATCCTAGATGGAGGCTTTGACTTCGGTGATGTTAGGGCTTGATTTCGTAACTTTGCGCCACATGCTTACATAACAGGAGATAGCACTTATGTACCCAGACAATCTTATCAAGGCTTACGAGGCGAGCTTCCGAGAGCACTTCCGACAGCCGGCTCTATCGGATTACGCCACTGGCTATACGATATCTTATCGAGACTTAGCGCTACAGATCGCACACCTACACTACGTATATAAGGAGACTGGTCTACAGCGTGGTGACCGTGTCGCCCTGATGGGGGCCGACTCGGTGCACTGGTGCGTCATCTTTATGGCTACGATCACTTACGGCGCTGTGATCGTCCCGATACTGCAGGACTTCAATGTCGAGGACGCTAAGACGATCATCAATCACAGTGAGGCGAAGCTCCTCTTTATAGACGATCTTATCTTGTCAAAGCTCAATCCGGAGGAGGATCTGCCGATGGTGCAGACGATCTTTGACCTCAAAAAGATCACTTGGCGGTACGCTCGCTCGGGGATGCCGTATGACTACAAGCAGCTCCTTCCCTTTGCACCCTTTGTGGCGCGCTTTTACCCCAAGGGCTTTCGTCGCACTGACATTGTCTACCCCGAGGTGGGCAATGATGAGTTGGTCGTAATCAACTATACCTCAGGTACAACTGGCTTTAGCAAAGGGGTACTGATCACAGCGGGCAATCTGGCGGGTAATGCCATCTATGCGGACTCGCTTGATCTTATGTTTAGCGGCGAGCAGATTATCTGTTTCTTGCCATTGGCACACACGTACAGTTGCGCTTTCAACATGCTTGCAGCTCTTTACATTGGTGTCCACACGTATATCTTAGGTAAGGTCCCTTCGCCCAAGATATTGATGCAAGCCTTTGCCGAGATACGCCCCGTGCTCATTATCTCTGTGCCACTTATCTTGGAGAAGATCTACAAGCAGTCTATCGTGCCTGTCATAGAGCGCCCTGCGATCAAGGCACTCCTGCGTATCCCGCTCCTACGCAAGCTGGTCTACCGAGTAATCCGCAAGAAACTCACTGAGGGGCTCGGGGGCAACTTCCGCGAGGTGATCGTCGGGGGTGCTCCGCTCTCCAAGGAGGTGGGGCTCTTCCTACATCGTATAGGCTTCCCGCTCACCGTCGGCTACGGCATGACCGAGTGCGCTCCACTCATTTCTTACAGCAACCATCGCCACTGGGTGCCCCTATCTGCGGGGCGCTCCCTGCCTCATATGGATATACGTGTTGAGGTGCCAGAAGACTTTGACCAGCCGCTAGCTCCAGGTGTCGGTGAGATACAGGTGCGCGGTGACAATGTATGTCTTGGCTACAACAAGCTCCCCGAGATCAATAAGCATCTCTTCACCTCGGACGGCTGGATGCGTACGGGTGACCTAGGGCGTCTGGACAAGCGGGGCAATCTCTTCATCCTCGGTCGCTCTAAGACAATGATCCTAGGGGCTAATGGCCAAAACATTTACCCCGAAGAGATTGAGGCGAAGCTCAATAATCTCCACTTTGTGGCAGAGAGTTTGGTCTATCAGAAGAATGGACGTCTTGAGGCGCTCGTCTATCCCGACGAACTGGCTGCCAAGCAGGCGGGACTAACTATGGAAGAGGCGTGGGAGCAGATCAAAGCTCAGCGTAATCATCTCAATGCTAAGCTAGGCTCCTACGAGATGGTGACCAAGTTTGTCCTGCAGAGGACCCCCTTCATCAAGTCGCCCAAGCGCAGTATCAAGAGACATCTATACAAGGATGGCATTGAGGTGACGCAGACCAATGGGTAGCATCACTGAGCCCGCTTATCATATCGAGGGAACGCTCCGTCAGCTGCCTCTAGAGGCGTATATGGCGGAGTACTTTGACCCTGAGCGCTTCCTCGCTCTGTGCGAGCATTGTCCTACTTACTTGACCAATTGGTCTTGCCCGCCCTTTGCCTTTGATGTGCGGGAGGCGCTGGCGCACTACCGCTATGCGCATATCCTCGTGCATCGTGTCACGCCTGATGAGCAGTCGTGGACTGCTTGTCAGCCAGCCGAGGTGGGGGACTACTGCTTTCGCTTGATGAGAGCCGTGCGAGACTGGATTGATCCGCTCCTCTATCAGCTAGAGCGACAGCATGCGGGGAGTCGGCTCTTTACGGCAGGTCGCTGTCGGCTCTGCCAGCCACAGGAGTGTACACGTCGTGCTGGCGAGCCTTGCCGTCATCCCGACCAGATGCGTTCATCGCTTGAGTCGTGGGGCTTTGACCTGAGTGGCACCACAGAGCGCCTAGCTGGGATCCCGATGGTGTGGGGCGAGGAGGGGCATCCGCCACGCTACCTTACGATGGTCTCGGCTCTACTCTCGGCCGAGCCTGTCCCTGAGAGAGACTTTGAGAGACTAGAGGTTAGACTTTAGAGGTTAGAAGTTAGAGGTGCGTAGAGGCTCTGCTCTTTATTTTGTAACTTTGTGGAGCTAAAGACTGCATATCAATATAAACTTATCATACACCTCTATGGAACTACTTCAAAAGAACGTACAGCGCGCTAAGGCTAACAAGCAGCGCATCGTACTCCCCGAGGGTCTCGAGCCTCGCACCCTCCAAGCTGCTGATCGCATCCTCGCTGACGGCATCGCTCACATCATCCTCCTAGGCAACCCCGCTGAGATCCAGGCTAAGGCTGCTGAGCTAGGGCTCAAGCACATTGACCAGGCTGAGATCATCGATCCGCAAAATCACGCACGCCGTGAGGCTTATCGTGACCTCCTGATGGAGCTGCGTAAGTCTAAGGGCATGACCCGTGAGCAGGCTGACGAGCTAGTGGTCAATCCGCTCTACCTCGCCTGCCTGATGATCAAGTCTGGCGACGCTGACGGTGAGGTAGCTGGTGCACACAACACAACGGGCAACGTGCTCCGTCCTGCACTACAGCTTATCAAGACTCGCCCAGGGCTCAAGGTGGTCAGTGGCGCATTCCTCATCTTCTCTCCGCTCAAGGAGTATGGCGAGAACGGCTTCTTCATCTTTGCCGACTGCGCCGTCACGCCCAATCCTGACAGCAACGAGCTTGCTCAGATAGCTATCGCTTCTGCCGATACGGCTCGTAGCATTGGCGACATGGAGCCACGCGTTGCCCTCCTAAGCTACTCTACAAAGGGCTCTGCCAAGAGCGAGATGATCGACAAGGTTACGGAGGCTTACAAGATTGCTAAGGAGATGGCTCCTGATCTACTCATCGACGGTGAGCTACAGGCTGACGCTGCTATCGTAAGCAAGATCGCTGAGCTCAAGGCTCCCGAGAGTCCCGTGGCTGGTAAGGCAAACGTCCTCGTCTTCCCGAACCTAGAGGTGGGCAATGTCGCTTACAAGCTCGTCGAGCGTCTCGGTCGTGCTACCGCTGTCGGTCCTATCCTACAGGGTATGGCTGCTCCAGTCAATGACCTAAGCCGTGGTTGCTCTGTAGACGATGTCTACAATGTGATCACGATCACTTGCAACCAGGCTATCGCAGCTAAGAAGTAATTCACCACCCCCCTTCCCCTTACTAAAGATAAATTATGATCGTACTAGTCCTTAACTGTGGCAGCTCGTCTGTCAAGTATTCACTATATGACATGCCTGAGGCTCGTATCCTCGCTTCAGGTGGTATTGAAAAGCTCGGCCTGCCCGACTCTTTCATCAAGTTCAAGACGACCGATGGCAAGAAGGTGCAGATAGACCGTCCGCTACCCGAGCACACGGTAGCTGTCGAGTTTATCCTCGAGATCCTGACGAAGTCTGAGTACGCTGTCCTAGACAGTGTTGACCAGATCGAGGCTGTGGGTCACCGTCTCGTACATGGTGGTGAGGCGATCAATAAGAGCGTCCTCATCAATGACGAGGTGATCGAGCAGGTGAAGCGTGTCTCTGACCTCGCTCCTCTGCACAATCCACCCTCACTGAAGGGTATCGACGCTATCACGAAGCTCCTCCCGAAGGTGCAGCAGGTAGCAGTCTTTGATACGGCCTTCCACCAGACGATGCCCGCATATACTTATATGTATGCACTACCCTACGAGTACTATGAGAAGTACGGGGTGCGTCGCTACGGCTTCCACGGCACGAGCCACCGCTACATTAGCCATCGTGCTTGTGAGATCCTTGGGAAGGACTTTGACAAGACCCGCATCATCACCTGCCACATCGGCAATGGCGCTTCGATCGCAGCTGTATGCAATGGCAAGGTCCTTGACACCTCTATGGGCTTGACCCCTACGGATGGTCTGATGATGGGTACTCGCTGCGGAAGCATTGACCCAGGTATCGTGCCCTTTATCATGGAGCATGAGAAGATGACTCCGAGCGACTTCTCGACGATGGTCAATAAGAAGAGCGGTGTGATGGGCATCAGCGGTGTCTCCTCCGACATGCGTGACGTAGAGCAGGCTGCTGAGGCTGGCAACGGGCGCGCTAAGCTTGCGCTCGAGATGTATCGCTACCGTATCAAGAAGTACATCGGAGCCTACGCAGCTGCTATGGGCGGTGTCGATGTCATCGTCTTCACGGGCGGTGTCGGTGAGAACGACCAGACGACTCGTGAGTCGGTAGTCTCTGGACTAGAGTTTATGGGCGTTGAGTTTGACTCAGCAGTCAATCGCTCTAGCCGTGGCGAGGAGAAGGTACTCTCGAAGCCCTCTAGCCGTGTGACCGTCCTCTGCGTCCCCACCGACGAGGAGCTGATGATAGCACGCGACACGATGGATCTCGTCAAGTAAAGCGAGCCAACGAACTCGTCACAAGACGACAAAAATAAAGGTAGGGGCGGACATCTGCGGATGTTCGTCCCTACCTTATTATATATATAGGTGTGCTGTCCTATCTTGAGACTGTTGCAAAAGTCAACAGTCTCATCTTGTGAGCGTGCCGAGGCGCAAGTCCGTGTGCCACGACAAATCTCTTTGTATCGTGCTGGTTTTCTAGTATATATGAGTTCCAAAAATGGTTCTCCTCTTGGAACTTTTTAGTTCCAAGGCGGGAACTTCTCAGTTCCAGCGGAGGAACTTCTCAGTTCCAGCGGAGGAACTTTCACATTCCACCGTTGGAAAAGTAACTTTCCACCAAAGGAATGTTTAGACGAAGCCGGATCTGGCGCTGATCCCGTGTAAGAGGCTCTAGATGAGTTCGTAGCATGAGACATTTGCCACCTTTTACTGTCAGCTTTCCGTCAGAGAGTACCTAACAGATAGTATTGAACGGTTATTACTCTTCGCTCGTATACCTACAATTTGCTAGTCTTTACCGAGAGCCATTGTACGCTCCTGCCGTACCTTTGTGGTAGGAATTTGTCGGGTAGTCGGCAAGCTCCATTGGATGCCCTGTAGCAGGAGGTTTCGTTCCCCTTAATATCTTCGTTTCCCCACCCTGCCACCGCCCGTTCATACATACACAAAACAAAGTAAGGGTCGCTGAAGAGGCTTCCCCTGCGTTTGATTCACTCGGATGTCAAACACTCTATAATAATATATGAAACGATTCATTTCGTATCTCCTCTGTGGGCTCGTACTGTGTACCGTACAGCTATCAGAGGCGCAGACTGTGGACACTTTGTCGCAGACCTCCGCACCAGCTCCTCGTCGGCTCACCATCGGTGGGTATGGAGAGGCTGTCGCATCGAGGATGTTTTACAGTAATAACTTCAAGCGCTACACCGATGCTGCGCTCTACAAAGATGCTCGTAGCTTCGGTCAGGTAGACTTGCCACACGTTGTTTTCTTCGTTGGTTATGACTTCGGTCATGGTTGGTCTCTAGGCTCTGAGATTGAATTTGAGCATGGTGGCACGGAGAGTGCTGTCGAGATTGAAGAGGAGGAGACTGGCGAGTACGAGTCTGAGATAGAGCGTGGTGGCGAGGTGGCTCTCGAGCAGTTTTGGCTACAGAAGAGCTTCTCACCAGCGCTCAACCTGCGCATAGGACATATGGTCGTACCTGTCGGAGCAACGAACGCATCTCACATGCCGACAGAGTTCTTTACGGTCTACCGCCCCGAGGGCGAGAACACAATCCTGCCCTGCACCTGGCATGAGACGGGTATAGGCCTGTGGGGTAAACTACCTAACTGGCGGTATGAGGTGATGGGTATCGCTGGGCTAGATGCTGACCGCTTTAACAATAAGGACTGGATCCATGGCGGGTCTGGTAGTCCCTACGAGTTTAAGATGGCGACGAACTATGCCTGTGCTATGCGTGTGGACAACTACTCGGTACGCAATCTGCGTCTTAGCCTGAGTGGTTACGTCGGGACGAGCGGTCGTAACACGCTCAATGCGACAAACAAGTATGACCATATCAAGGGTCTCGTCTGCATCGGAGCTTTTGACTTTCAGTATGCTAATCCGCACCTCATCTTGCGAGGCAATGTGGACTACGGTCATCTAGGCGACTCAATGGAGATCACGAAGGCTAATCGTACGACCCGCAAGGACTCCCCCTCGCCAAAGAATAGTGTCGCCAAGGCGGCTCTAGCTGCTGGCCTGGAGGGCGGTTATGACCTCTTCTCAGCTTCGGCCAAGCTTCGTCAGCTCAAGCAGCGCCTTTACCTCTTCGGACGGTATGATTACTACGACTCCATGTTTCAAGTAGTGCCCAATATGACCGACGAGCTGGAGTGGGAGCGACAGAAGTTTACCGTCGGACTCAACTACTACCCGATCCCTGATATCGTCGTCAAGGCTGAGTATAGTCACCGTATGCTACACAAGCAGTTCAACGATGAGCCGACCGTCAGCCTCGGCATCGCATACTTTGGTATGTTTCACTTCTAAGCTTTTATAATTCAACACAATACAGTCAACTATGAATAAGTACACTAACGTTTTTAAGATGCTCCTTCTCTCAGTCGTGGGCATTCTCCTCGTCTCTTGTCAAGAGAGCGATGAGCCAAAGGCAAAGCAGGTCGACCCAGAGCAGACAGCTATCCTCGAGCAGTTTGTCCACGGAGTCGTAGTACCCACCTACAAATCTCTAGCAGACAATACCATCGAGCTATCGGGTATCTGCCAGGAGCTGATGAAGAGCCCCTCCCAAGAGCTGGTCGACAAGGCTTGCAAGAAGTGGGTTGAGGCACGTGCATACTGGGAGCTAAGCGAGGCTATCCTCTTTGGTGCGGCTGGCGACTACAATATCGATCCACACATTGACTCTTGGCCTCTACAGAAGAATCAGCTAGATAACATCCTTCAGAACAAAGACCTCCTCGATGAGCTTAAGGAGGAAGGCGCTGATGCCAAGGGCTTCGCTTCTCTAGGCTACGGTCTACTAGGCTTCCACGCTGTGGAGTACATGATCTTTAGAGATGGTAAGGCTCGCAAGGTCGCTGAGATTACAGAGCCTGAGCGCATCTACAATGCGGCCGTCGCTGAGGATCTAGCTCGTCAGGCTACTCGTCTAGAGGCTAGCTGGGCTGGTGTAGACAAGATCACCGCAGCTAAGAAGAAGACCCTCGAGGATGCCGAACTCCTCCCCACAATGGACTACGGCGAGATCATGATAGCCGCTGGAGAGCAGGGCAATACGACCTACAAGAGCCAGAAGGATGCCTTCGTACAGATCCTACAAGGTGCGAGCGACATAACCGATGAGGTGGGTAACACGAAGATTACCGACCCTGTTAACTCTGGCAACGTCCTAGACGTGGAGTCTTGGTACAGCTGGAACTCTATTGAGGACTTCACAGACAACCTCCGTAGCGTCCGCAATGCTTACTACGGCTCTCTCGACGGCACTGCCCACAAGCATTCTATGGCTAGCTACATGGCTCAGCATCATCCTGAGCTAGACAAGGAGATCCGCTCTGCCATAGACAATGCGATCAAGACGGTCGCAGCTATGCCTGCGCCCTTCCGCAATAACCTAACCAAGGATGCTACTAAGCCCGCCATCGATGCGTGCAATGCGCTCCTTGAGAAGATCGATGCAGCTATTGAGGCTGTACAGAAGTAATCAATAACCAACCGTCATACCATCTGCAGGATCCCTAGGGGAACCCTGCAGATGTATGATAGTATTTTAGAGGAAGTTGTTATGAACAAGGTATTAAGCATATGTAGCCTGATAGGCTGTCTGGCTCTCCTGAGCGCATGTAGCTCAGACTGTCCAGATTCAAGCGAAACGAATCCATACGAAGAGCAGTACTATAGCGGGGGAAAGCTAGGCACCGCGTTCAATAACACGGCCACTTGTTACGAGCAGTTTACCCCTGCAGTCGAGGAGGCCGGTTTGGTCGCTAGGTTTAAGAGGGGGGAGCGCCTCTTCGAGAATCCCTTTGACACATCTACTGACCCAAACTTCCCGCTGCGTGGCTTAGGCCCCTTGTGGCTGCGTGCTAGCTGTATCGCTTGCCACCCGGGATACGGTCATGGCGCTAGACAGACTGAGTACAACTCAAACATCATAGGTAACGGCTATCTACTCGTCCTCACGGATCAAAACGATAACTACCTATCCTCCCTTACAGGTATGCCTCAGACGCAAGCTGCGCCACCCTTTAAGGCACCACTTGATGAGCGTAAGATCAAGATAGACTGGCTCCCCTACACAGATGAGTGGGGCAACAAGTTTGACGATGGCGAGACCTACGACCTCATTTACCCAGAGGTGACCATTCCTGAGGATGCCTTCTATGTACCTCTACAGGCCAAGGGCAAGGACATCCCATACTCCGATCTACGCGTTCGTCTCGAGAGCACCATCGGTATCTACGGTACGGGTCTACTCGACGCTATCAGTGACGAAGACCTCCGTGCGCAGTATCAGACGGAGGAGAAGCATGGCGCCAACCTCAACCCCACCGTGTGGAAGAATGGAGACTTCGTTAGGTACTACGTCAATAAGAAGCAGGGTGACGGCACTAAGTACCTGCCCCGCTACACCTATGGCTTGACACGTGGTAGCATACAGGATGGTCCTGGAGCCAATGCTATCTGGAACATCACCAACGTAACTCGTAGCGATCGTCGCTACCACTATATGACTACTGCCTATGCCAAGGTCGCTTCCGAAGACCCCGATGTACAGGCAAAGTTTTACTCCTATTATCCAGAGTGGAGGAAGAGCGGGGATGTCAAGAAGGACATCTACGACTACCTAACCTCTAGCGAGCTCCCTGCCGATATGACCGACGAGGAGTACATTAACTTTATGGTATGGCACCGTGGACTAGCCGTCCCGTCGGCACGAGATGCAGATAGCGAAGAGTTCCAACAGGGTAAGAAGCTCTTCGAGGAGATGGGGTGCGCTACCTGCCACCGTCCTACCTGGACTACGGGCGAGGATAAGATCCGTGACCCGAACAACTTCTTCGTAGGTGCTCGTGCCAATCTCCTACCACGCTACCCGCATCAGAAGATCTGGCCATACACCGACATGATCCAGCACCAGCTACAGATGAAGAACAACATTCGCACAGGTTGGTGTCGTACCACTCCGCTGTGGGGTCGTGGCCTCAGCATGAAGGCTACAGGAGCTAGCGACCGACTACACGACTGCCGTGCGCGTACCGTGATCGAGGCGATCATGTGGCACGGCGCTAAGAACAGCGATGCGAGACAGTCAATTGAGAAGTTTCGTAAGCTCAGCAAGGAGGAGCGCAAAGCTGTCGTTACCTTCATTGAGTCGATCTAATCTCTAACTTCTAAAGTCTAATCTCTAGACTCTATTTAATTCTACCCCTCCCCTGAGCGAGCATTTGCCAGAGCAATAGATTATGATGATAGATATAAGCTGTCGGGGGAGGGGAGACACATTCCCCAAAAATCACTTTATCCTTATGAAGCACTTAACTACACAGCTAGCTCTACTAGCACTCATCCTCACCTGTCTGACAGCTTGTCAGCAGGATTGTGGGACGGACACTCCTCAGACGCTTAGCGAGGAGTACTACAGTGGAGGTAAGCTCGGCACTACCTTCAACAACACCTCCTCCTGCTTTGAGCAGCCCACGGAGGCTATCGCACTAGCTGGACTAGATGCCAACTTCAAGCAGGGTGAGCGTCGCTTTGAGACAGCACACGCTGCTGGCGATGTGCCTGGTCTCACCTTTACGGGACTAGGCCCGCTGTATCACCGCACATCGTGTGAGGCTTGTCACCCAGGCTATGGACATGGTAGGCGCGTCACACGCTACAATAGTGAGCAGATGGGCAATGGATGTCTCATCATCGTCACTGACAAGGAGGGGAATATAGCTACATCTCTTGGCTTAGTACCTATGACAGCTGCGCTACCTCCGTTCAAGCCGATGATAGACGAAAAGAAGATGACCATCGACTGGCGTAGCTATACGGACGAGTGGGGCAATAAGTTTGACGATGGCGAGACCTACGACCTCATCTATCCTGAGGTCCACCTACCTGCGGATGCTCTCTACTCACCGCTAGAGGTGAAAGGCAAGCCCTTCCCGCTTGATCAGGCCGTTGTCACGCTTGAGTCCACTATCGGTATCTATGGTACAGGTCTGCTTGATGCGATCAGTGACGAGGATATACGTCAGCAGTATATCAAGGAGGCTCCGCACACGCCACTCAACCCCGCCATCTGGGCAGGCAACGACTTCGCTCCCACGGGGGTAGACCCTGCGGGGCATCCGATGCGCTTCGACTATGCGTGTGACTTCACCAAGCTCTCTGCCAATGTGAGCCTATGGGAGGTGACCAACATCATTACGCCGATGTTTCGTAAGTTCTACATACCTGAGGCTTACGCACGGACGGCAAGCAAAGATCCCGACGTGCAGGCACAGTTCTACAAATACTTCCCAGAGCGCAAGAAGACTGGCAATGTGGAGAAGGATATCTACGACTTCTTTACAGCTACAGACCTGCCTGTCGAGATGGATGCACAGGCTTGCTACGATCTGATGGTGTGGATACGTGGTCTTGCGGTGCCAGCTGCGAGAGATATAGATGCTCCCGATGTACAGCGTGGTAAGCAACTCTTCACCGAGATAGGTTGTGCTACTTGCCACCGTCCCTCTTGGACTACGGGCGACGATGTGGTCGTGGATGTGTATGGCCTGACCGAGGGTGGCAAGAAGGCTATGCCTCGCTATCCCAAGCAAAAGATCTGGCCCTATACCGATATGATCCAGCATAAGCTCCATATGCAAAACGATATCCGCACTGGCTGGTGCCGTACCACACCGCTCTGGGGACGTGGTCTGAGCCAGAAAGCTTCTGGACATCAGGATCGTCTGCACGACTGCCGTGCACGCAATGTGATCGAGGCAATCATGTGGCACGGTGCTAAGGATAGTGATGCACGCTTTACCGTAGAGAAGTTTCGTAAGCTCAATCGCCAGGATCGTGAGGCGGTTGTCAAGTTTATCAATGCTGTATAGCTTCACACACTAGATACAATATAAATATGGTGTGGCGCAAGCTCCCTTTCATACTACTACTTATCACGGTGGCTGTCCTCGCGGCAGCCACTGTGGTTGAAAAGCTTTACGGTACGCCCTTTGTTCAGGAGCACTGGTACGGCTCACCGCTCTTTACCATCTTGTGGGTGCTACTCTCCTGTGCTGGATTGATTTACATCTTACGGGCTAAGCTCTACAGACGCTTCTGGATCTGGATGATCCACGTCTCACTGCTGGTCATCTTGCTGGGCGCAGGACTGACCAGCTGGACCGCTATACATGGACGTATCAAGCTCCAGGAGGGTGCCACCCCCACGGATCGCTATCAGAGCGATCAGGGAGAGACGTTGACCCTCCCCTTTGAGGTCGCTTTGGAGCGCTTTGATCTGACCTACTACACAGGTACCCAATTTCCGCTAGACTACCAGAGCAATCTCATCATTCAGGACGGGGAGCGGTCGCAGAGCCTCCGTGGTGCGGTCTCGATGAATCGCATCTTTCGTTACCGCTTCTATCGCTTCTACCAGTCAGGCTACGATCCAGAGACGACCTCCTCGATACTCTCTATCGCTTATGATCCGTGGGGTATAGCGATCTCTTACTTAGGCTATGCGCTCCTAGCGATCAGTCTCGTAGGGGGCATGTTCGCGCGCCGTCATCGGGTGAGACAGCTCCTCAAGCAGGCACTCGTCTCTCCCGTTGCGATGCTCCTGATACTCCTCGTGGGTGGTACGCTCTCGGCAGAGGCAAAAGCACCTGCGACTCCTCTCCCCAAGACGATCCCAGCCAGTGTGGCGAAAAGCTTTGGCGAACTGTACATCTTGTATAATAATCGTATTTGTCCGCTAGGAACCTACGCTCAGGAGTTTACCGAGAAGCTCTATGGACGCAGTAGCTACCGAGGACTTTCGGCCGAGCAAGTCTTGGCGGGCTGGATCTTTTACTACGACAATTGGGTCGATGAGCCGATGATACGGATCAAAGATCGGAGCATCCGCAAGCTCCTCGAGTGCTACGAGGGTCAGCGGGTGAGCTATCGTCAGTTCTTTGACCTCCAAGGCAATTATCGTCTAGAGTCTCTGCTGGATAACTACATACAGCACCCCGACCAGCCTGGGCGCAAGGCGCTCTTTGAGGCGCATGAGAAGTGTCAGGTGATACAGAGCGTAGGGCTAGGCGAGTCGCTCTCGATCTTCCCCGTACAGAGCCACGGTCGTATCGTCTGGTACCATCCCGCCTCTACTGATCTACCCGCAGAGATGCCTCTAGATCAGTGGACATTCGTGCGCAAAGGCTTTAACTACCTCAGCGAACTGATTATCATGCAGGAATGGGACGAGGCGCAAGAGTTTCTCGTCAAGCTCCGACAGTATCAGCTCAAGGAGGGCGGTGAGAGTTGTCCCTCGGCACTACGCTTTCGCTCTGAGATCTACTATAATCAGCTATCGCCTTATATAGGACTTCTCGCCAAGATACTCGCCACCGTCGGGATCTTGCTCTTCATCTGGACCGCTTATCAGCTCTCCGTGGGGCGGCTCCAAGACCCTCCGCTGGTCAAGTGGGGCTTCTGGGGTATTCTCTACGCTAGCATGCTCTACCTCACTCTGATGGTGATCCTGCGCTGGATCGTCTCGGGATATGTGCCCCTGAGCAATGGCTTTGAGACGATGCAAGCCTTAGCCTGGATCGTGCTTCTGCTGACCATCCTTACGGGGCGCAAACATCGTGTGCTAATCCCCTTTGGTCTACTCATGGGCGGTTTGTCGCTCTTGGTGGCCTCCTTCGGGGGAAGCAATCCGCAGATCACTCTGCTGATGCCAGTGCTTCACTCGCCGCTACTGAGCATTCACGTGCTGGTCATCATGATAGCGTATAGTCTCTTGGCCTTTATGATGCTCAATAGCTGTATGGCGCTGATCCTGTCACGTCGCCCTGCCATCGGGACGCACCTAGAGGCACTCAGTAGACTGCTCCTCTATCCCGCAGTAGCACTGCTGGCTATCGGTATCTTCATCGGAGCCGTCTGGGCTAATGTCTCGTGGGGACGCTACTGGAGCTGGGATCCCAAAGAGGTGTGGGCACTCATCACGCTCATTATCTACGCCCTGCCACTACACAGCGAGTCGCTGCGCTGCTTCCGCTCGCAGAGGTTCCTGCACGTCTATCTCTTGATCGCCTTCGTGTCGGTGCTGGTCACCTACTTTGGGGTCAACTTCTTCCTCGGCGGGATGCACAGCTACGCTTAGCTAGCTAAGAGTCTCCATCAATTACTGATTAGACGGCTGAAAGTAGCTACCAGAGCGGGACGTACGAGATTCCTTTTTTGAAGCAAAAATCTCTCCACGGAGGAAATTGACCACATCCTCCGTGGAGATTTTTCATTATCTAGTGAGGAACGGGAAAATTCTTCGGAACTTTGATTTCTTTCTTCCGAACTTTCATTTCATTCTTCCGAACTTTTATTTCCCGGTTCCGTGGGGAATTTTTGTTTTCTCGTGAGCTATCGGGAAATTTCTCGGTAGATATCGGAATCAGCGGAGATGTGGAGGTGACTATAAGGTGAGGCTCAGGACAAAAAATAGTGTCACTGCGTGTGGTCTTCTTTTATTTAGTAACTTTGGGGCGTGGTATATACCTAGACCTATAGTATAGACATGATGCAAGACAAGATTGACCTACAGGCTGCGAAGGATGACTTGAGATACCTCCAGCTCCTCTCCAATCAGTTTCGCAACTCTGCCGAGGTCTCTACAGAGATCATCAATCTGCAGGCGATCCTGAGCCTTCCGAAGGGTACGGAGCACTTTCTCGCAGACGTGCACGGTGAGCATGAAGCCTTTGACCATGTGCTGAAGAATGCCTCTGGTAGCGTGATGCGTAAGATACGTGAGGTTTTCGCCGGGCAGATGATGGAGCTGCAGATGCGTGAGCTAGCTACGCTGATCTACTATCCTCAGGCTAAGCTGGAGCAGCTCCATGAGGTGGGCGAAATTGATGAGGAGTGGTATAAGGTGACGCTCAATCGCCTCATCAAGGTGTGCCGTAAGGTGGGGGAGAAGTACACCCGCTCGAAGGTGCGCAAGGCGCTTCCGCCTCAGTATAGCTACATCATTCAGGAGCTACTACACGAGGACGGAGTCAACCCCAACAAGTCGGCTTACATCTCTAGCATCATCTCTACAATCATCTCCACGGGCAAGGCCGAGGACTTCATCTGCGCTATCTCAGCGACGATCAAGCGACTCGTCATTGATCGTCTGCATATCGTGGGCGACATTTACGATCGTGGTCCTGGTGCTCAGTACATCATGGATACGCTCCTAGACTACCACAATGTGGATATACAGTGGGGCAATCACGATATGCTCTGGATGGGCGCGGCTGCGGGCAATGACGCCTGCATTGCCTGTGTCATACGTATCGCTCTGCGCTATGCTAATCTAGACACCATCGAGGATGGATACGGGATCAATCTCATGCCACTCTCTCGCTTAGCTAGTGAAGTGTACGCAGGAGACCCGTGTACCTACTTCAAGCCTAAGCTAGGCGACTCAGACGCTTCGTACGATGAGAAGGGCATTTACCTGATTAGCCAGATGCACAAGGCGATCAGCATTATCCAGTTCAAGCTGGAGCATCAGTTGATCGCTCGCCACCCTGAGTGGCAGATGCAGGAGCGTGACCTACTCCACAAGATAGACTTTGAGGCTGGCACTGTAGACCTCTCACATACCAATCCCAACGAGGACTATGGGGTGCATGAGATGCTGGATATGAACTTCCCGACGATCGATCCGAAGGATCCTTATCGGCTTACCCCCCAAGAGGAGGAGGTGATGGATCGGTTGCGTCGCTCTTTCGCCACGAGTGAGCGACTTCACACGCATATAGACGCTTTCTATCGACTGGGTAGTATGTACCTTGTGTGCAATGGCAATCTGCTCTACCACGCCTCTATGCCTCTTGATGCTTCGGGTCAGCTCAAGGCGGTGAGCGTCTTGGATTCGCAGCCCTTACGTGGACGCGCTCTGCTAGATGAGATAGACCGTGTGGTGCGTTTGGCACACCCCTCTAGGCACAATCATCCGAAGCATGAGGCGGCTGTGGACTACATCTTCTATCTCTGGTGCGGTCCCGACTCGCCACTCTTTGACAAGTCTGCCATGACCACTTTCGAGCGCTACTTCGTCGCTGACAAGAAGACGCACACGGAGACCAAGGGCTACTACTTTAAGTATCGCCAGGATCGTGAGACGATCGAGATGATCCTCCGTGAGTTTGGACTAGAGGGCGAAGACTGTCACGTGATCAACGGGCATGTCCCTGTCAAGGTTGCCAAGGGCGAGAAGCCTATTGCTGCGGGTGGTAAGCTGATGATCATCGATGGAGGCTTTAGTCGAGCTTATCAGAGCAGTACGGGCATTGCGGGCTATACTTTGATCTACAACTCGCAAGGCATGCAGTTGGTACAGCACGAGCCCTTTACAACGATGCGCCGTGCTGTCGAGCTGATGGAGGATATCAAGAGTGTGACGGTCATCTCGGAGCGTACGACACACCGCATGCTGGTGGCCGACACCGATGTGGGTGCTGAGCTACAGCAGCAGGTGAATGATCTGGAGAAGCTCCTCAAAGCCTTTAACGCTGGACTCATCAAGGAGCGCAAGTCCCTCCCTCAGATTAACGCTAAGTAATGCTTGGGCGACTACCTTGCTGAGGTAGATTGGTCGGCTTCTCACTCTTATATTATATATATAGTAGCAAAAACTCTTTCGTATGAAAGGAAAGGTAATCAAGGTGCTGTGGTGGCTCTTTGGGGCTTTTTGGGCTTTGGTCTTTATCACATTTGTGCTGATTTGGTTTGGCATCATAGGCTACATGCCCGATGTGGAGCAGTTGCAAAATCCTATCGACAAGTACGCCTCTGTCCTCATATCTGATGATGGTGTGCAACTAGGATCCTATGCTCATGGCTCGACAAATCGTATCTACGTAGGCTATGACGAGCTGGCAGAGCCTCTTGTACAGGCTCTAGTGGCTACGGAGGATGTTCGCTTTTACAAGCACTCGGGCGTTGACGTGCGAGGCGTAGGACGTGCCATCGTCAAGCGTGGTATGCTCCGCAATACGGCCAGTGGTGGCGGTAGTACCATCACGCAGCAGCTGGCTAAGCAGCTTTACTCGCCTCATGCTAAGTCCTCTCTACAGCGTCTCCTGCAGAAGCCGATTGAGTGGGTCATAGCGATCAAGCTGGAGCGCAACTATACCAAGGAGGAGATCATTGCGATGTATCTCAATCAGTTTGACTTCCTCTACAACGCTGTCGGTATCCGCTCGGCTGCGCAGACCTACTTTGGCAAGAAGCCCTCAGAGCTGACGCTCACCGAGTCGGCTATGCTGGTGGGTATGTGTAAGAATCCGTCGCTCTACAACCCAGTCCTACACGCCGATAGCGATGCTCCAGTGAATCGTCGCAACACGGTGCTACTACAGATGAAGAAGGCGGGATACATATCCGAGGAGACCTATAAGAAAGCTATCGCTGAGCCGCTCAAGATACACTTCACTCGCAACAAGCAATCCGATGGTCTGGCTCCTTACTACAAAGAGTATGTGCGTCTCCTCTTGACTGCCAAGAAGCCTAAGAAGAGTGACTACTCAAAGTGGAGTCAAGAGCAGTACACCATTGACTCAATCCTCTGGGAGACGCAGCCGATCTATGGCTGGTGCCAGAAAAACAAGAAGTCGGACGGCTCTCATTATGATCTCTATGCTGATGGACTTAAGATCTACGGCACGATCGATAGTCGCATGCAGCAGTACGCTGAGGAAGCCGTGCAGAAGCACATGAGTGAGTTCGTACAGCCTAACTTCAATCGTGAGCTAAAGGGATCCAAGCTGGCTCCTTACAGTAGCGATCTGACGGCACAGCAACGCAAGGAAGCTATAGAGCGAGCCTTGCGCAATACGGATCGCTGGCGTTCACTCAAGAAGCTCGGTATGTCCCCAGAGGAGATCCGCAAGACTTTTGATGAAAAGCGCAAGATGCGCGTCTGGAGCTACAACGGTTGGATAGACAAGGAGATGACTCCCCGTGACTCGGTTCTGTACTATAAGCAGTTCCTCCACACGGGCTTCATGGCGATGAATCCGCACAATGGTAATATCCTAGCTTATGTTGGGGATGTGGACTTCCGCACATTTAAGTATGACATGGTCTCTCAGGGACGTAGACAGGTGGGATCGACGATTAAGCCTTTTCTCTACTCGCTCAGTATGATACAGGGTATTTCTCCGTGTGAGCAGGTGATGCATCAGCCGATCACGCTCTATGATGCCAATGGCAAGGCGTGGACACCGCGCAATACTGGAGCTAAGCGGGTGGGGGAGATGGTTTCGATCAAGTGGGGACTACAAAACTCCTCTAACTGGGTCACGGCATACCTAATGGGTCGCACCTCGCCCTATACCTTTGTCCGCTTGCTCCACTCCTTCGGCATCAAGGGCTATATAGACCCCGTCGTCTCGGTGGCTCTCGGCACGCCCGATGTGACGGTCAGTGAGATGGTGGCGGCTTACAGTGCATTCGTCAATCAAGGTATCCGTGTCGACCCGATCCCCGTGACCCGTATTGAGGACCGCTACGGCAATGTGGTGGCGACCTTTACGGCGAATCTTACGGAGGTCCTCCCTGCACGTGCAGCACTGCAGATGCTAGACATGATGCGTGCCGTTATCGATGGAGGTACGGGTGGTAGACTACGCTTCCGACACAATCTGACGATGCCTCTAGGCGGTAAGACTGGTACGACACAGCGCAACAGCGATGGTTGGTTTATCGGCTTCTCTCCAGAGATCGTAGCTGGATGCTGGGTCGGTGGCGAGGAGCGCTCGATACACTTCCGCTCGATGGCATATGGTCAGGGCGCCTCGGCCGCGCTACCTATCTTTGGTTACTTCATGAAGGCTGTCTATGCTGATCCTACGCTGGGCTACTCAGCGCATACTCCGTTCAATGTGCCTGCGGGCTTCTCTCCGTGTGGCGCTCAGGAGACGGTCGATATACACGAACCACTGAGTGATGCTGTCGATGAGGCCGTCGATGACGTTATGGAGGATATCTTAGAGTGACAAAATAAACTTTTGGACGTTAGTCTCTCTAACTACAAGAGAGATGGAGCTACGGATCCTCTCCAAAGACTAAATAAGAGTGCTACTCAGACTCTAAAAAGGTTCATCTATCCCCTAGATTCCGCAATTTGCGGAATCTAGGCATGTCATTTGTTTTTGCTACCTTTGCATTCGGTTTGAGTACACTGAGTATTTGTACCCTTTTGCGCAGAGCGCTCTGTTGTGGATGATTAGAGTGCGTGAGCGCATTGTAGAGTTAACCCTTTAAATCGAGTATAGCCATGGCAATGAGACAATTAAAAATCAATCAGTCGATCACCAACCGTGAGAGTGCATCGCTGGATCGTTACCTCCAAGAGATCGGGCGGACGAGCCTCATATCTCCCGAGGAGGAGGTGGAGCTAGCGCGTGAGATACATCGTGGTAATCGGCGAGCATTGAACAAACTGGTTGAGGCCAATCTCCGGTTTGTCGTCTCTGTGGCAAAGCAATATCAGAATCAAGGACTGAGCCTGCCCGACCTGATCAATGAGGGAAACATTGGAATGATCAAGGCCGCTGAGAAGTTTGACGAGACACGTGGATTTAAGTTCATCTCCTACGCTGTATGGTGGATCCGACAGTCTATCCTGCAGGCACTCGCCGAGCAGTCACGCATCGTGCGTCTGCCACTCAACCAGGTGGGACTGCAGCAGAAGATGAATAAGGCGATCGTTAAGTTTGAGCAACTCAATGGTCGTCGTCCTAGTCCGCAGGAGATTGCTGACGAGCTAGAGCTCCCCGAGGACAAGATCCGTGAGGCGCTCAAGGTGCAGGGTAAGCATCAGTCGCTTGACGCTCCATTTGTAGAGGGAGAGGACAATAACATGCTGGATGTCCTGGTCAATGAGGATACGCCCTCGACCGATAGCAGTCTGATCAATGAGTCGCTCTCTGCCGAGATAGATCGTATCCTCGAGCAGCTGGGAGATCGTGAGGCGGAGGTGCTACGTTGCTTCTTCGGTATCGGGTGTCCTGAGATGACCCTTGAGGAGATCGGCGAGCGCACCAAGCTCTCTCGTGAGCGTGTGCGTCAGATCAAGGAGAAAGCGATCCGTCGTCTCAAGCAGTCCGATCGCTGCGAGTACCTAAAGGCATATCTCGGATAGTCGTCTCGCTCGATAGCCGAGGCGCATATCACGCTATCATATAAAGAGCCTCATTGGTCTAGCGTACGACTGTAGCTAGAGCAATGAGGCTCCTTTTCTATTACGAATAATCTTATATCATATGACTGACAAGACAAGTACCTCCGCAACCGACTGGCTGGGCTATCTGATGGGGCTCATCTCCTCCGCTACCTTTGGGCTGATACCACTGCTCAGCATACCTGTGCTATCGCAAGGCGTGTCGGAGGGGACGGTGCTCATGTACCGCTTTCTCATCGCAGCGCTTATCGTCGGTAGCATCGTCGTGATACGTAGAGAGTCTCTGCGGGTATCGCTGCGGAGCTTCTTGATCCTGCTCGCCTTGTCGGTTTTGTATTTCTTCTCCTCTTTTCTGCTCATTGAGGGGTATCAGCACATGCCGTCGGGTGTCGCTACGGTACTACACTTCAGCTACCCAACGTTTGTCGTGCTACTCATGTTTCTCGTCTTTCGTCAGCGGATCAACGTACTACAAGGGCTGGCCGTCCTCTTAGCTTTAAGTGGCGTGTCGCTCATCTCAGGCTTCTTTGAGTCAGACGTGACCGCTATCTCACTCAGACCGTTGCTCACGGTGCTCTTCTCGGGCTTTTGCTACGCCACCTACATCGTCATCCTGCGGCACGCTCGTCTAGAGCCGATGAGTAGCTTTAAGCTAACCACCTACGTGATGGGACTCTCGACCATACTCTTCGCGCTCTTTTGCAAAGCCACAGGTGCCAGCCTCCTCTTGGACAATGAGACGCAATGGATCTACACCGCCCTGCTGGCACTCATCCCGACCGTCTGTGCTAATATCACACTCGTCTGGGCGGTGCAGCGGATAGGCTCTACACCGACCGCCATCATGGGAGCATTGGAGCCACTCACAGCCGTGGTCGTGGGCGCCTTCGCTCTAGGCGAGGAGCTCTCTCTAGGTCAAGGGATCGGCATTGGCGTCGTCCTAATGGCCGTCCTGCTACTCGTCGTATCGCCCCTCTTGATGCGCCGACTCAAGCGGGCCTAGCTAAAGTGAGACTGTTGACTTGTGCAACAGTCTCAAAGTTGCTGCGCCAAGGCACGAGACAGATAGAACTTATTCGTCTCCGAGACATAGATCACAGGCGTCGGAAGCTCTCGCTCCACCCCGTCTACCCAAGCTCTGCGCTGGTAAGCGCGTAGCTCGATCTGGTGCCCCTGGTAGTGGATCATGATCCGCTTCTCCTCCGGCTGGTCACCCGTTATCTCGTACTGAGCTTGAGGAAAGAGCGCATCGTGTGGTGCATAGTACTCCTCCGACAGCTCCAGCATCGTCTGCTTCAGCCCCAGTTGCGTACGCATATAGTTGTGCAGGTCAATGTTCGTCACGCAACCTCTGATCGGTGTCAACCGTTGAGGCGTATAGCTAGCGAGAAAGACCTCTTCGCCAGTATGCCCATGCGTTGTAAAGCCAATGAGCAGGTGTCGCTTCATCCAGTCTACGAAGTACTCCTTCAGACGATACTTCTGACTCCATCCATACTCCGCATACTTAGCCTTGCGCTGCTCCGCCGATAGCGTTGAGCAGGCATAGTCCTCCACCGCATTGATCTCTGCCAGCTCCTCCTCCGAGGGACGTATGCTGGTCCATAGGTAGAGACTGTCGGCTAGGTGTGAGAGCGCCGTCTGACTTGTCTTGCGCCCCAGCTCCACCGAGCTATAGCGAAAGCGTGTCAGTGGCATAATCAGTTCGTCTAGAGTCAGACGCGCATAGCCCCTGTCCACACGACCTATGCTCATACCACTATTGCCATGGTCAGCCGTTACGAGGATGATCGTATTCCCGTCCCGCTGCGCATAGTCCAGCGCCACAGCTACCGCCTTGTCAAAAGCTAGAAACTCCGTAGCCATCGCCACGGGGTCGTTGGCGTGAGCTGCCCAGTCCACCTTGCTTCCCTCCACCATTAGGACAAAGCCGTTAGGGTTCTCCAGATTACGTATTGCCGTCTCCGTCATCTCAGCCAGCGAAGGGTAGCGTAGCGTATCTCCCAGCGAGCGACGATCCAAGTCGTACGGCATATCCATCTTGTCAAAAAGCGCCCACATACCACCCCCACGATGCGTCCGCATAGCTGCGAGATCATCGAGGTACAGTGCTATACCCTGACGGTTCAGTCGCTTCTTTAGTTCGCTCGTCATCAGCGAGGTACCACCGCCCAGTAGGATGTCCACTCCGTTGTCCACCATCTGCGGTACGATGCTCTTGTAGAGCTTGCGAGAGGACGAGTGAGCCGTGCAGTCAGCTGGCGTAGCGTGGGGAAACTCACACGTGCAGACCACCCCGATACGCTTGCCCTGCGTCTGCTTGGCAGCCTCCATAAGGGTCACCACAGGACGGTAAGCCCACGAGGAGTCCAGCGGTACGAGATCATTGTGTGGCTCACTGTACGGATAGGTTGCGATGAAGCCATCTATCGAGGGCACGCCCGTCATATAGCACGAAGTTGTCGGTGCCGAGTCCCCGATCGGCGCATTGGAGCAGTAGGTGATGACGCTCCCCGAGAGATAAGGGTCGAGCGATAGGTGCTGCGCCTGAGGATTGAGCGCTCTCTGATACCAGCGAGCCAGCGAAACCGCCGGTAGCGAAGTCCCGTCCGAGATGAGGAGGATCACATTCTTGGCGGGGTGCTCGGGTAGTGGATATTTCTGTTGTTGCGCCACCAGTGAGAGCGACGCTAGGAGGAGCAGTAAGATATGTGAGAAGCTTTTCATAGTCTATCTAAAGTGTTGTTGTGTTCTCTTGGGGTAGTGCTTCGTACATCAAGGTGAGACCGATGAAGTCCTCCACCGAGAGGCGCTCTGCACGGAGCGTAAAGATGTCGTGATCGGCATAGGGAAACTCTTTGCCAAAGAGCGATTGCAGGGCATTGCGCAGCATCTTCCGTCGCTGTCCGAAGGCCGTTTTGACCACCCGCTTGAAGTTGGTCTCATCGCAGGGGAGCGACGTGCGTCCATTCCGTCGAGCGATCATCACGCCCCCGTCCACCTTGGGCGGTGGATTGAAGTCCCGCTTTGAGACCTTAAAGAGGTAGTCGCAGTCGTACCAGCACTGGAGCAAGACGCTCAGGATACCGTAGTCACGACCGCCAGGCGAAGCGCAGAGTCGCTGCGCCACCTCATGCTGTAGCATACCCGCCACGGCTGGGATGCGCTCACGCAGCTCTAGGATACGGAAGAAGATCTGCGAAGAGATGTTGTACGGATAGTTGCCGATCACCACAAAAGGCGTGTCCGCTCGTCCAGGGATCAGCTCCTCAGCGGGTAGCTTGAGGAAGTCTCCCTCGATGATCCGCCCCTCCTGGCTTAGCTGTGGAAAGTGCTGGTGCAGATACTCAATACTCTCATGATCTATGTCGATCACCTGCAGGTCGTGCCCCGCCTCTAGGAGTGGCTGCGTCAAGACGCCCATACCTGGTCCCACCTCTAGGATCGGCGTGCCGAGGTAGTCCGCCACCGAGTCGGCAATGCGCTGCGCTGCACCGAGATCAGTGAGAAAGTGTTGCCCTAGATATTTCTTCGCTCGTACAGATTCCATAGTTCTTTCGCTCGTTGTCGTGTCAAAAGTACAACATTTCCGTCAAGGAAGCGAGATTAAAGAGAGGTTAGAGGTTAGAGATTAGAGGTTAGAAATTAGAGATTAGAGCGAAACGTGTGCGTTGCTACATCGAGCTACTCGTGAGATGGGCGGAGTCTAGAACAGGGCTGACGCATTATAATTGCTCCGTTAGGAGCTACACATTAGCGACAAGCGAGACTTGGATGAATTCATTATATAGTATTGCTGTCCGACTACTCGACTTCGACCAATCTACAGTTTTCTTCGTAGGAAACTCTAGTCTCATGCCTAGGAAACTCTAGTTTCATACCTAGGAAACTTTAGTGTCATGCCTAGGAAACTTTAGTTTCACCCAAGTGGTACTGATAGTTAGCTCATTTCTGCAGAACGATCTACCCGTTGCCCCCTCAAAAAGCTTTCACTGGACAGCAATAGCTATATATAATGCGTCAGCCCTGCGTGCTCTAATCTCTAACTTCTAGTCTCTCTAGATTTGAGTACATTTGCCTAGCAATGTGAGTAGCTCACCGTAAGAGCTGGCGCATTCATGATAGATGGCAAAGGTTAAGACGATATACAAGTGTAGTGCCTGTGGCGCTACCTACAGTCGCTGGCAAGGCCAGTGTAACGAGTGTCAGGAGTGGAATACGATCGAGGAGCAGCTGGCTCAGCCAGAGACGACCTCGGGGCGCTCGACACCAGCGCAAGAGATACAGCGTAAGCTCAAGCAGATCCACGAGGGCGCTACGTGGGACGGCCTTCACTCTGAGGAGGTGCGTCCCATACAACTGATCGAAGGAAGCGAGGAGAGTCGGGTAGATCTGCACGACGAAGAGCTAAACCGCCTCCTCGGAGGTGGGCTGGTACAAGGCTCCTTTACCTTGCTGGGTGGTGAGCCAGGTATTGGTAAGTCTACACTGATTTTTCAGACCGTGCTGCGCTGTCCAGAGCTCAAGACGCTCTATGTATCGGGCGAGGAGAGTGCCCAGCAACTCAAGCTGCGTGCCGACCGCATCGGCATACACTCGGAGCAGTGCCTCATCTACTGCGACACCGACCTGGACAACATACTCCTGAAGGCACTGCAGATAGCGCCCGACCTGCTGGTCATCGACAGTATTCAGACGGTTACGACTGCGCGCTCCGAATCTTCGCCTGGATCCATCAGCCAGATTAAGGAGTGCGCCAACCTGCTCCTGCACTTTGCCAAGAGTAGTGGCATCCCCGTGATCGTCATTGGGCATATCAACAAAGAGGGCTCCATAGCGGGCCCGAAGATCTTGGAACATACGGTAGACACGGTCTTGCAGTTTGAGGGTGACAAGCAGCATCTCTACCGCATCTTGCGTAGCCATAAGAACCGCTTTGGCTCTACCGACGATCTCGGCATCTACGAGATGAATAGCTCGGGTCTAGTCGCTGTGAGCAATCCCTCGGAGCATCTCATCTCGGGCAATACGGAGGGACTCAGTGGCGTCGTGGTCGCCTGCGCCGTGGAGGGTATTCGTCCGATCATGATCGAGACGCAAGCCTTGGTCAGTTCCGCCATTTACAATAACCCGCAGAGGTCCACCACGGGCTTTGACCTGAGGCGACTCAACATGCTGCTGGCCGTTTTGGAGAAGCGGGCTGGCTTCAAGCTCATACAGAAGGACGTTTTTCTCAACATCACGGGTGGCATCAAGATCAACGATACTGCCGTGGATCTAGCGGTCCTCTGTGCCGTCCTCTCCTCCAATCTGGACATAGCCGTCCCCTCGAAGACCTGCATGACGGGCGAGGTGGGGCTGGCTGGCGAGATACGTGCCGTGAGCCGTATAGAGCGACGCATTGCGGAGGCGCATCGTCTGGGCTTCACGCGGATACTGATCCCCAAGGCAAATGCTAAGAGCCTGCAACAGCGAAACTATGACATAGAGATCGTGCCGTGTGATCGGGTGGATCACGCCTTCAGAACACTCTTCTCACAAAGACAATAGACACTATACAATAATGAGTAGGATGAACTGGGATCAGCTGATCTCTAACCGACGCTTTGGGGCAGCTGCTCCGCAACTCTCTGGGGGTATGGAGATGCGCACGGAGTTTGACAGAGACTACGATCGTCTGATCTTCTCGGCTCCATTTCGCAGACTACAAAACAAAGCGCAGATCTTCCCCCTGCCTAAGAGCATCTTTGTGCATAACCGCCTGACGCATAGTTTGGAGGTGAGCTGTGTGGGGCGCAGCCTGGGCAACTACATAGCGTGCCGCCTGACGGACAATCAGGATACGCCTCATCGGGGTAGCATCGCCACGGTCGTCTCGGCTGCTTGTCTGGCACACGATATGGGCAATCCCCCTTTCGGGCATAGTGGCGAGCGGGCCATACGGGCTTACTTTACCGAGGGCAATGGACGCCAATGGTATGACGCCGTAGTAGGGGAGGGGCACTCGTGGGAGGACTTCGCTTATTTTGAGGGCAATGCCAACGGCTTTCGCCTGCTGACGCATCAGTTTGAAGGGCGCAGGCCCGGGGGCTTTGCTTTGACCTATACCACGCTGGCAGCTATTGTCAAGTACCCCTGGTCATCGGCGAGGGCGCCTGAGAGCGGGAAGTTTGGCTACTTCCAGTCAGAGCGGGCTACCTACCTTGATGTGGCGAATTACCTAGGCATCCTACCTGTAGATCCCGCCTCGGGACACTACGTGCGTCACCCGCTGGTCTACCTCGTGGAGGCGGCCGACGATATATGCTATCAGGTGATGGACGTGGAGGATGCTTACAAACTGCGCATCCTGAGCTACGAACGTACGGTGGATCTGCTCCTGCGCTACTTTCCCACAGATAGTCACGACCATGTGTTAGCCACGATGGAGGCTATCGGCGATCGTAATGAGCGGATCGCTTACCTGAGAGCTAAGGCGATCAATATGCTCGTGGAGGCTTGTGCCGAGGTCTTCATAGAGCACGAGGAGGAGATACTGCGGGGCGCTTTCGCAGGGACGCTGGTTAGCCGAATGCCTGAGAGGCTCTATGCGGCTTACCGAGCCAATAGTGCGGTGGCGCAGAGTGAGATCTACACAGCGCGGGCGGTGATCGACGTGGAGCTGGCAGGGCATCGGATCTTCTCAGAGTTGATCGACAAAGTGATGCACTCGCTCCTACACCCGGACGATGCGTATAGTCGTACGCTCCTCTCGCTGGTGAGCAGTCAGTACAACCTGCACGAAGCGTCAATCTACGGCAAGCTCCAGTGTACGCTCGACTACATCTCTGGCATGACCGACCCCTATGCGCTAGACCTCTACCGACGCATCACCGGCATGAGCCTGCCAGCAATCTAGAGGAGTAGCCCGTTGCTTTCTAAGTTCAAATGCAAGTAAAAAGCGAAGTTTTTTTCTCGTTTCGCAAGCTCGGTCGACTTCTCTTCGGGAACCCGCTCGTCGGGGTGGGGGCTCCCACCCCTTGCCGCGGGGGCGCTCCCGGA
>NZ_ACLR01000215.1 GCF_000174775.1 Porphyromonas uenonis 60-3 | reverse complement strand
GTGAGGGCAATGGTTACTCCTACCAGTACGCTCGTCGTCAGTGGTCGCTACAGGCTAATGGCTTACTGCGCTACAAGCAGCTCGCACACTTTGACAAAGGGATGCTTTCGCTCTGCCGCTTGACGCCCCGCTTTGCAGAGCTCTCTGACTACTGCTACCATAGCCATACGGAGCGACAGGTTATCGCTTTCATGCGAGGTGACGGCTACCTCTTTGCCTTCAACTTTAGCCCCACCGAGAGCTACACCGACTACCTCATCGAGGGCGTGCCAGCGGGACAATACGAACTACTCCTCGACAGCGATGCGGTGGCCTGCGGAGGCTTCGGACGTATCGATGCCAGCGTCCTGCACCACACCCGCGCCACCGCTGAGGGAGGCACCGAGCTACGACTCTATCTGCCCTCCCGCTCAGCGCAAGTCTACCAGCGCAAGCGGTGATAGCGGCAAAACAATACGAGTAACCCTTTGTAGGGACGCACGCTCTGTGCGTCCGTTGTCGAACGAAAGTTACAGCATCGTAACCTTGGACACAACGGACGCACAGAGCGTGCGTCCCTACAAGTCGTTACTCGTTATTTATATGTGTAAGTCTTACTTCTCGAACTCAATGTCGATGTCGAAGGACTCATGCCACGGCAGTCCCTGACGAGCCACCTCCTCGAGGAAGGGATCTGGATCAAACTGCTCAACGTTGAAGACACCAGCGCCTCCCCATATGCCCTTGGCGAGCATCAGTGCGCCTGTCGTAGCGGGGACACCCGTCGTGTAGCTGACACCCTGCGTGCCCGTCTCACGGTAGGCTGCTTGGTGAGAGCAGTTGTTCCATATATAATAGGTACGCTCCTTGCCGTCCTTGACGCCACGGATGCGGCAGCCGATAGAGGTTTCGCCCGTATAGTTCTCGCCCAGCTCCTGAGGATTAGGCAGGGACAGGCCTTGAGGAATTGGATCGGCACG
>NZ_ACLR01000216.1 GCF_000174775.1 Porphyromonas uenonis 60-3 | reverse complement strand
CCTGAGAGACTCATGATGAACTTTCTCCCGATTGATGATTTAAAGATCCACATATTTGTTCGTTTGGTTACTTGAGTGATGTTATCAGTTACTGTAGGTCTGTCTAGACATGGCAAATAGCTGTATAGGGGAAGGGCTTCTCAGAGCGCTCTACCGACCTTTTGCGATGCGAGACATCTCCTTTGATCCACAAAGATACAAAATACCTACTATTAACTACTATAATGTCGTCTTAATTTCAGGAGAAGAAGAGATTAGAAGTTAGACTTTAGAGGTTAGAGATTAGAAGTTTGGACTGCTCCTATCCGATAGCTCCGATCACCTCCGATAGTTCCGATAGCTCCGATTTCTATCTTCTAACCTCTAAAGTCTAACTTCTAATTTCTAATCTCTAACTTCTCCCCTCTCGTCCCTCCCCTCGGTAGGAAATACGAAATCTCCAGGGAGGAAACGAAATTTCTCCACGGAACCGGGAAATAAAAGTTCGGAAGAATGAAATGAAACTTCGGAAGAAAGATTTCGAAGTTCCGATGAATTTTTCGTTTCCTCGCTGGAGATTCAAAAGGCTTCACCGAGGAAATGGCGATTTCCTTCGATGGTGCTAAAATGAGCCCACTTTTTA
>NZ_ACLR01000217.1 GCF_000174775.1 Porphyromonas uenonis 60-3 | reverse complement strand
CTAGTGCCAATGTGCCTTGGTACTGTAGTGCCATACGGGTGAAACTCTAGTGCCACCCCCACTTGGCACTGCAGTTTCATACGGGAGAAACTGTAGTTTCATAGGTAAGAAACTGTAGTTTCATAGGTAGGAAACTCTAGTTTCATGGGTAGGAAACTCTAGTTTCATGGGTAGGAAACTCTAGTTTCATGGGTAGGAAACTCTAGTGCCACACGGCAGGCACTACGATTACCTCCCCAGCTGCTACATTGACACACATAGGAGGAGCTAATCCTACCCACCTGACCGTCATACGACCATCACGTGGTCATTGCATCCTCATCAAGCGTGTCATAGCCACCCTTCGGCTGAAGGGACGCTATTTGCCCTTGATAAGTGCCCCTTTGATACGTCCGCCTACGTTGCCGGCCATAGACCCAGTGGCGCCAGCTACTGCCTTACCTCCCGTATAGGCACCTTGGGCACCTCGTTGCGCCGTCTGATTGACATTGCGTCCGTACGCCCCGATACCACCACCAGCCTCTATAATCCAGCCCGCTACCGTAGGAACACAGAAGTACCCCACGATACCAATCAGGAAGAAGACAATGTAGTACCAGCTACCCGAATCAGGCAGATAGTTGGGGTCACTCAATGCTGCAATATCCTTCTGCACCATCAA
>NZ_ACLR01000218.1 GCF_000174775.1 Porphyromonas uenonis 60-3 | reverse complement strand
AAGTTGTCTCGCCTTGAGGCGATCCTCCAGCAGCCAGCCCGAGGCACCGTCCTCTTCGTAGGCGACGGTATCAACGATGCGCCAGTCCTAGCGCGTGCCGATGTGGGTATCGCCATGGGCGGACTCGGCTCTGACGCTGCCATAGAGGCGGCCGACGTGGTCATTATGGATGACAACCCGCTCAAGATAGCAACCGCCATACGCATCGCACGCCACACCGTCGGCATCGCACTGCAGAACGCATGGTTTGCCATCGGTATCAAGGTGCTGGTACTCCTCCTAGCCTTGCTCGGTGTAGCCTCCATGTGGATGGCCGTCTTCGCTGACGTAGGCGTCACAGTCCTCGCCGTGCTCAATGCGATGCGCGCCCTGCGCCCTGTCAAAGTTAGCAGATCAAGCAACTAAAGCCGACACACGATCCCTATAAAACCCAATATCCACGGAGATATGCGCCATATCTTCGTGGATATTTTTTTGATGCTTAGGAAGAGCTTTAACTTTGCAGAGTGAAAAGAAATCGACCCGAGATTAGGTCAGTTGAACGGGTTGTTCTTACCTTTGTTGTAGTGAGGTAAGGACAGCAACCAGAGGGTAATCTATCGTCCCTACGAGGCTTCGAGCCTAAGGTCTGTTAGAGACCCTCTGGAGTTCAGCTACTTGAGACTTATTAGAAAGTGAGGCTCAGAGCCTAATTAAAGTAATAGCCTAATGTAGCCTAGCTGGCCCTTATCAATAATCAGATACAAAGTTATGAAATATCACTTTATCGGCATCGACGTTTCCAAAGAAAAACTGGATGCCACCCTGATTCGCTACGAATCAGAATCAGACAGCGAGCAGCAGCTCGCCTACACCACTGTAGAAAACAACCCTAAGGGGTTCCGGAGCCTTGTCTCTTGGAGCAAGAAGAACGCTGGTCGAGGAGTCAAGACCGACACCATGCTCTTCTGCTGTGAGACTACAGG
>NZ_ACLR01000219.1 GCF_000174775.1 Porphyromonas uenonis 60-3 | reverse complement strand
GGCGTGGGTCTCGTCACCTCGGTCATGCTGATCGTTTTTACCGACAATTTCAAGGGTTGGAGTGCCAAGAAGATGGCTAGCTACTGCGGTATAGCGCCCTTCTACGAGAGCTCTGGGAGCTCAGTCTTTCACAAATCCAACACAGGAGGCTACAGTAACCGACGGCTAAAAGGAATCTTGACCCAAGCAGCCCGAAGTGCCATAACTCATAACCCAACATTTAAACAGTACTACCAACGCATGAAAGCTCAAGGCAAGCCCTACGGGGTCATCCTCAACAACGTCAACAATAAGCTCCTACACATCCTCTTCTCGCTGGTGGCTCACGACTGCGACTTCGAGCTAGACCACGAAGCGAAGAGAGCCCTACGAGCCTAGTCCAAGGAAGGAAAATCTCCGCTCCGGGAGCGCCCCGCGGCAAGGGGTGGGAGCCCCCACCCCGACGAGCGGTTACGAAGAGAAGTCGACCGAGCATCCAAGACGAAAAAAACTTCGCTTTTTACTTGCATTTGAACTTAGAAAGCACCGGGCTACTCGTAAGATTAGCGGAATATAGGTTTAGCGACGAAAGCCACCCCGCAACATATCGCATCAGCACCCTCACCGCTCAGTAGGTGGGGGTGCTTTTTTCTGGGAAGCCTTGCCGACCAAGCGCACCCCCCACGGAAGAATTGCCCAATAGCTACCGAGGAAACGAAGATTCTCCACGGAACCGAGAAATAAAACTTCGGAAGAATGAAATCGAAGTTCCGATGAATTTCGGATTTCCTCCCTAGGGATTTCTTCGTCCCTCCCTTGGGATCTATTCGTTCCTCCGTGGGGATCGGAGAGTTCCACCGCTGGAACTAAAGAGTTCCTCCCTTGGAACCGAAAAGTTCCAAGAGGGGAACTATTTTTGGGACTCGTATTCGCCACACAAGCAACACGATACGAAAGCAGCAAATCTC
>NZ_ACLR01000220.1 GCF_000174775.1 Porphyromonas uenonis 60-3 | reverse complement strand
GCTTTAAGCGTAAGTATTTGTTCAATAGAGGTTGAAGGCTCCCCTTCTATATCTGTTTCATAGCCCTTGCTTGGATTGGGCTCATTGCGCATACCGCCCCCACAAGCGGTTAGAAGAGTTGCTACCATTAGCCCACATAGCACTGCTACTAGGCTCCATTTCTTTGTCGTATTCATATCTCTATTTTTGGTTTGTTGGTTATCTAGATTGCTGTTCCTTAACCTCTTACGATTAAGATTGTCTGCTTCATCTCTACTACAAAGATAACAAAAAACTCTGACACTACCAAGTTTTTCTAGCTAATTTCTATCCGTAAAAGAGAAATTAGCCATCTATTCTCTTGTCTATATGGAAAATAAGTCGTATATTTGCCACTGTGATGAAGAGATAGTTCCTACCTCCTTCCACCGAGGTCTTTGAAAGTGCCTGTTTGGCTACAATTTGGCTACACGATGTTTCACGAAATTCGTAGTACCCTATAAACGAGATGTTTATAAAGTTACTTTCGCTTCTTCCGAAGTTTCATTTCATTCTTCCGAAGTTTTATTTCGAACTTCCGATGTATTTCTGATTTCCTCGGTAGAGATTTGAGATCTCCTAGTGAATTATTTGGTAAATACTTCGTATCCCCCCGAAGTTGTCGGTACAAGAAATCAGCTCTAGTTGGCTTCCACCCTAGGTGTACAAGTATGTCTGGGGCGGGAGGATGAATCTTTTTGCATTTTGGAGTGCCGAATACTTGCTTCATTGGGAAATAAGGCGTAACTTTGTGGTACATATCCGATAATCCTAATCATTAAATCAAATGAAGACAAGTGAGATCATTGCCCAGCTAGAGGCAAAGCATCCAGGCGAGCCGGAGTTCATCCAGGCTGTCCGTGAGGTCCTCCTTTCTATCGAGGACATTTACAACCAGCATCCAGAGTTTGAGAAGAACAAGATCGTCGAGCGCCTCGTTGAGCCCGACCGTATCTTCACCTTCCGTATCCCCTGGGTAGACGACAAGGGTGAGGTACAGATCAACCTCGGTTACCGCGTACAGTTCAACAATGCCATTGGCCCGTACAAGGGTGGTACGCGTTTCCACCACACGGTGAACCTCTCTACGCTTAAGTTCCTCGGCTTCGAGCAGACCTTCAAGAATGCCCTCTCTACTCTTCCTATGGGTGGTGGCAAGGGTGGCTCTGACTTCTCTCCAAAGGGTAAGAGCGAGCGCGAGATCATGCGCTTCTGCCAGGCTTATGTCACAGAGCTCTACAAGTACATTGGGCCGGACATGGACGTACCTGCAGGTGACGTAGGTGTCGGTGGTCGTGAGGTAGGCTTTATGTACGGTATGTACAAGAAGCTCACCCGTGAGTGCACTGGTACCTTCACTGGCAAGGGCTTTGAGTTCGGTGGTTCACGCCTCCGTCCTGAGTCTACTGGCTACGGTGCTATCTACATGGTCAATGATATCTGCAAGCAGCACAACATCGAGTTCAAGGGCAAGACAGTCGCTGTCTCAGGCTTCGGTAATGTCGCTTGGGGTGCTACTATGAAGGCTACTGAGCTAGGCGCTAAGGTCGTCTGCATCTCTGGTCCTGATGGTTACATCTACGATGAGAACGGTATCAACACGCAGGAGAAGTTTGACTACATGTGCGAGCTCCGCAACAGTGGTAACGATGTCGTAGAGCCATACGCTAAGAAGTTTGGCGCACAGTTCTTCGCTGGCAAGAAGCCTTGGGAGCACAAGGTAGACATCGCTCTCCCCTGCGCTATCCAGAACGAGCTCAACCTTGAGGATGCTAAGAAGCTTGTTGCAAACGGTGTAACAATCGTTGCTGAGGTTTCTAACATGGGTTGTACAGCAGAGGCTGCTGAGTTCTTCGTTGAGAAGCGCATCATCTTCGCTCCTGGTAAGGCTGTCAACTGCGGTGGTGTCTCTTGCTCTTGCCTAGAGATGTCACAGAACGCAGCTCACATCTACTGGTCTGAGGCTGAGGTAGACGAGCGTCTACATCAGATCATGAAGGACATCCACACTCAGTGCGTAGAGTATGGTAAGGAGCCAGACGGCTACATCAACTACGTCAAGGGTGCTAACATTGCAGGCTTCATGAAGGTTGCCAAGGCAATGATTGGTCAGGGCGTCTGCTAAAACAGATATACAGCACAATAGCCTAGCTACACACGTATGCGTGTCAGCTAGGCTATAGCTTATACCTTATTTGTTTGCCTTTTCATTACAGAGGGTCGCTACTCATTGAATAGCGACCCTCTTGCTATCTTATACCTACGGTCTTATCACCAACGAATCGGCTCGTAGCCGTATCGCTGTAGGTAGGCATTGGCCTTGGAAAAGTGCCGACAGCCGAAGAAGCCTCGATGAGCCGACAGTGGACTAGGATGAGGTGCCTCGAGGATGAGGTGCTTCTGGCGATCTATGAGCGCTCGCTTACAGCGCGCATAGTTGCCCCACAGCATGAAGACGAGGTGCTCTCTCTGGCTACTCAAGAGGGAGATGACCTGATCGGTGAAAGTCTCCCACCCGCGTCCCTGATGCGAGCCTGCTTCGTGTGCTACGACCGTGAGCGTAGCGTTCAGCAGGAGCACTCCCTGACGGCACCAAGGAGTCAGATGCCCCCCGACGATCTGCGAGGGATGTCCTAGGTCGGAGGAGATCTCGGTCAATATGTTGCGCAGACTGGGTGGTACCTCGACACCCTCAGGCACAGAGAAGGCTAGTCCCTCGGCTTGCCCCACGCCGTGGTAAGGGTCCTGCCCGAGGATGACGACTCGCACATCTTCGAAGGGACAAAGGTCAAAGGCCCGAAAGATCTGCCCTCCAGGGGGGTAGATCCTCTTCGTCTGATACTCCGAGCGCACAAAGGAGGTCAAGGTCTCAAAGTAAAACTTCTCAAACTCCTCCTCCAGCACCCGATGCCAGCTAGGCTCTATACGGACATTCATACGATACGGCTCTTTAGTTTTATCAATAAGCTAAGCGAGTCTCCTCTGAGCAACGGTATCAGTGTCGCTACTAGAGGAGACTCGCATATGATAGTCGGTAAGCTCGGACTACTCGCCCCAGCGCTGTACGACAGCCTCCTGAAGCATCTCTCTAAACTTAGGATGTGCTATGCCGATCAGCGCCTCAGCACGCTCACGAGCCGTCTTACCACGGAGACGTGCCACGCCATACTCCGTGATGACGTAGTCCACATCGTTGCGACCCGTCGTGATGGCCGCACCCTCTGCTAGGATAGGCACGATACGACTGATCTCGCCACCCTTGGCCGTAGAGGCAAAAGCGAGGATACTGCGCCCGCCCTTGGAGCGTCTAGCACCACGCATGAAGTCCACCTGACCGCCAGAGCCACTGAGCATGCTGTAGCCGATACTCTCTGCATTGACCTGACCGAGGAGGTCGATCTCTAGGCAGGAATTGATTGAAACCATGTTGTCGATACTTGCCACGACAAAGGGGTCATTCGTATAGCTCACTGGATACATCTCAACATCCTCATTGTGGTCGAAGAAGTCGTACAGCTCCTTCGTACCCATCGCAAAGGCCGTGACCACCTTGTTCGGGTTGCGCGTCTTACGCTTACCCGTGATTACACCCTCACGCATCAGCTTCATAACCCCATCGGTGATCATCTCTGAGTGGATACCTAGATCCTTGCGATCCTTAAGGTTGCTCAGGACAGCATCGGGGATAGCGCCAATGCCAAGCTGTAGCGTGTCGCCATCCTTGATCATCGAAGCACAGATCTCACCGATCTTGCGCTCTATCTCGCCAGGCACAGCGGGTGGCACCTCGGGCACAGCCGTGCTCACCTCGATGATATGATCCAGCTTCGTCACATGGATGAGGTTATCACCACCGATGAAGGGGAGCTGATCATTGACCTCTGCGATGACCACCCGCGCAGCATCGGTAGCGGGCTTGGTATAGTCGCACGAGAGACTAAAGGAGCAGTAGCCCTCCTCATTGGGCCTGGTCAACTGCACGATAGCTACATCCACAGGATAGAAGCCATCGGTAAAGAGACCTGGCACCTCGTGAAAGTGGCAGGGGAAGAAGTCCACTAGGCCCGCACGGCACGCCTTGCGAGCATTAGACTCAAGGAAGTTGATCTTGAGATTAAAGTTTTTCGCTATTTCTGGCGTAAACTGGTAGCCAGCGCCATAGTACAGGACGTGAAAGATATTACCTGCAGGTAGCTCAGCGACATGCTCCATCATACTCTTGAGGGTTGTGTCTGGGGCAGCAGCCGCATGACCTACGACAATGTTACACCCCTCTGTTAGCTCCTTCTTGAGAGCCTCTAGGGGGGTGGTCAGATGAGATTGATAATAGGACTTCCAGTCCTGATTCTTTTGCATAGTGTGTCTTGCTTATCTGTTGTTTGAAATGATGTCTATACTTAACCCTTGGAGGCGCTTCCTCGCCCATACTGACTTAGAGCGAGGAGCGCATCAAACTTTGCGGTTACAAAGATACACATTCTTACGGAAGCGACTTACTCGTAAGCCAGCTCCAGGATCTGTCGTACGATCTCGGGCGTCATATTCTGATGCTCTCCGAGCACCGTGCCACGCTCTGTGAAGCGACGCACCACCTCGTCGATTACTTCGTGAGAAACCTCCGCATCGCGTAGCGTGACCGAGAGACCGAGCTTAGCAAAGAACTGCTTCGTCGCCTCGATAGCTGCCGTGATAGCATGCTCCTCGCCTTGGCACGACTGAGGAGTAAAGCCCCATATACGAGCAGCATACTGCAGGAGCTTGTCCTGCTTGCCTAGATGGCGCATCACCTGTAGCGTAGCGGGCAGGATGATAGCGAGCGTATGACCGTGCGTCAGTCCCGTCAGGGCGGTCACCTCGTGACCTATGTAGTGCGTACTCCAGTCTTGGTCCACGCCCCACGAGAGATAGCCGTTGAGCCCGACGGTAGCGCAGAGCATGAACTCACCCATCAGATCGACGTCCTGATGATTATGCGTTAGCCCTGGAGCAATCTCAATGAGCGTGTGTAGCACTCCCTCAGCCATACGATCCATCAGGAGCGGGCTCCGCATCGTCGTCATGTACTGCTCCATAACATGTACGAAGGTATCTGCCAGTCCGCATGCTACCTGATAAGGAGGTAGCGAGGTCGGCACACGAGGATCTAAGATAGCGAAGCGTGGATGCTTACTCGAGAATGAATACTTCTCCTGCGTCTCCCGACAAGAGATGACGCCACCGCTATTCATCTCCGAGCCCGTAGCAGGAATCGTGAGTACGACCCCAAGAGGTAGATGCTCGCCTCTATGCTTGCCAGCACGAACTATATCCCAGGGGTCCTGATCACTGCACATCGCAGCGATGATCAGCTTGCTCGCATCGATGACTGAGCCACCACCCACAGCTAGGACAAAGTCGCACTGCTCCTGACGACCCAGCTGGACAGCCTTACGGATCGTCTCGACCGTAGGATTGGACTCAATGCCCCAGAACTCGGTCACCGAGCGTCCCTCCAGTGCTTGGCACACGGCATCGTAGACGCCATTGCGTCGTATGCTACCACCGCCCATCACCAGGAGGATGCGGTAGTGAGGTTCTATGAGTCGCGAGAGCTGAGCTATGCGACCTTCGCCGAAGACAATCCGAGTGGGATTGTAGTATGTAAAGGGTTGTATCATGCTTCTTGGTAGATTAAAGTGTGAATAAAGATGGGCTTCGTAGCCTTGCCAAGAGCAAAGATACGAGTTTAGTCCGTGACCTGCAGGTAAAGCTGGTCAATGATGCCGTCCGCCACGCCAATCGTTGGCACGATCACCTGATCAGCGTGCAGGGCAGCGACGACTCTGGTGAAAAGCTCTCCCGCTGGGACGATCACATCGGAGCGGTCAGGCTTCAGATTAAAGCGGGTCATCCGCTGCTCATCGGTCAGCGCTGCCAGAGTCTCGTAGATCTCCTGTAGCGCCTCAGCAGAGATAAAGCGGGTATCAGGCTTAGCAAGGTCAGTCGTGCCATTGAGCCGAGCAAGCCGATTGATGTTGCCACCCGTACCAACGATGGTCGCAGCTCCATACTGACTGTACAGATCTGCGAGGTACTGGTCAAAAGCCTCGAAGGTCGCATCCCGCACTACCCCACTTAGCATACGCACCGTACCGATGTCAAAGGAGCGTGTGGCGACAGGCTCTCCAGCCACATAGAGATTCAACTCTGTGCTACCTCCGCCCACATCCATAAAGAGGTAGTTGCGATCTGTCGTAACGATGCGATGTACCTTACTTTGCGCCACGAGAGCGGCTTCTTCCTCGCCTGAGATCACTTCTATCTCTATGCCCGTCTTACGCAGCACCTTGTCCACAATCTCCTGAGCATTGCTCGCCTCACGCATCGCTGAGGTAGCGCAGGCGCGGTAGTGAGCTACGTCGTAGATCTTCATCAGATGCTTGTAGACCTTCATAAGAGAGAGTATATCACGCTGCTTCCTCTTAGATATTTGACCAGAGATAAAAGCATCTTCGCCCAGTCGGAGTGGCACACGCAGGAGCTGTACCTTGCTGAGCGGTTGCTCGGAGAGGTCGCTATTGACGCACTTGATGAGGAGCCGCACGGCATTCGAGCCGATGTCGATGGCGGCGAGGTTAAGCTTTCTCATATCTTCGTATCAGTGTCTATGTCTTGCTGTAGGTAGTAAGCGTAGAGGTCGGTCTGCGAGCGGTACCATGGCGTCGGAGCCTCCTCACGCCGAGGACGACCGTCGTGACTATTGACATAGTGTCCCTGCGAGACATCTTGCAGTCCGCACGCCACGATGTGATGCAGGTCTCGCTGTATCTCCTTATCGTAGACAGGAGCCACCACCTCGATACGACGATCCAGATTGCGCTGCATCCAGTCGGCCGAGCCGATGAAGTAGAGCGGATCGTCATTATTGCAAAAGATAAAGATGCGCGAGTGCTCCAAATAACGATCTATGATACCGTAGACACG
This sequence comes from Porphyromonas uenonis 60-3, assembly GCF_000174775.1. Lineage (GTDB taxonomy): Bacteria > Bacteroidota > Bacteroidia > Bacteroidales > Porphyromonadaceae > Porphyromonas > Porphyromonas uenonis_A. The sequence continues at coordinate 9,491 of NZ_ACLR01000220.1, read as the reverse complement.
AATGTTTTCGCTCACTCCCTTGACACCAGGCACCAGCGAGCAATTGCCACGCACCAAGAGGTCAATGTCCACCCCCGCCTGAGAAGCTGCATAGAGACGCTTGATGAGGGCGGGATCGACGATGTGATTCACCTTCACCATAATATAAGCTGGCTTACCCGCAAGCTTGTTTTTGATCTCCCGATTGATCAACGCGATAAAGCGACGACGCATATCATTTGGCGAAACCAGCAACTCCTTAAAGTGAGTATCCAGGTAAGGCTTCTCAATGTACTTAAAGACATCCGCCACCTCTTTCGCTACACTCTTATTGGCCGTCATGAGCATCACGTCAGTGTAGACACGCGCTGTGCCCTCGTGCATATTGCCCGTACCTATGCAGGCTATATCTCCATGTCGGGTCGTGATATGGACCAGCTTGCTATGTATCTTCAGTGTCTCAGGACCAAAGAGCACATTGATGCCCGCCTCGATCATCTCCTTAGCCCAGGCTATGTTGCTCTCCTCGTCAAAGCGCGCCAGCAGCTCCACGACGACCGTCACCTTCTTGCCATTCTTAGCCGCAGCAATCAGGGCGTTGATCACGTTCGAGTCCTTGGCGACACGGTATAGCGTACACTTGATCCCCCGTACCTCATCGCTAATAGCAGCCTCACGAAGGAGGCGCAGGAAGCGATTGAAACTGTGATAGGGAAAGTGCAAATGCCGGTCTCGATGTAGCACCTGATCGATCATACTCTCCGTGAAGTCGATGCCATCGCCTAGGATCGGCATCTGTGGCTCATTGCACAAGTCTTGGCGACCGCACTTAGGGAAGTCCATCAGATCACGCAGATTGTGGTAACGCCCGCCAGCCACCTTGGCATCGTTGCTGTCTAGTCCCGCCTTACGAAAGATCTTATTGCGCAGCGAACCAGGCATATCGGCATCGTAGACCACACGGAGCATCTCCCCCTTGCGACGACGACGCAGTCCCTTGGAGACACGCTGCACCACACCCACATCGACATCCTCCTCACGAATGTCCATCTCCGCATCCTTGGTAAACTTAAAGGTGTAAGCCTCGAAAGAGTTGAACCGCAAGCCCGCAAAGATATACTTAAGGTTGAAGCGTATCACATCATCGAGGAACATGATGCAGACCCGCCCCTCCTCATCGTCTGCGATACGGATGAAGCGGCCGAACTTCTCCACAGGAGCCTTGATGATGCCGACGCTCTGGCGCAATGGTTTGCCACTCCCCTGCTCTAGCTCCTTCATCTGCACCGCCAGGTAGATCGACTCCTCTATCTGATCTGCCGAAAAGTCCATCTTGCGCAGCGAAAGCGGATTCGTACTCGCGCCTAGCTGCCGAATGTAGAAGTCAAAGACTTGCTCCTCTTGCCGTGGAGTCAGCTCCAGCTCGTTGACTACTCGTATGCCGGCCTCAGTCAGATCATCCAGTGCCTGCTGAAAGTTTTCCTCAAAGGTCTCGGCATACTCCTTATTGAGCTTGTAGATCTTGCGCAGCGTACGCTCCGCCTTCTTACGTTGCAGGGCTGATAAATCCTCGTCCTCTGCGATACGACGTAGCGAAGCCACGCGCACACGGAAAAACTCGTCCAGATTGTTTGAGTAGATGCCCAGGAAGTTCAGTCGCTCCATCAGCGGAACATCCTCTCGTGCACTCTCTAGGAGGATGCGCCGATTGAAGGACATCCAGCTTATATCTCGATCTATGTAGGGGAATTTGGTCACTTTGCGTTTCGTTGTCTTGCCCATAAGTTGCGCTACTATGGTATCTGGGCAAATATACTACTTGTATGTTGAGGAACTGTTAAGGGATAGAGTTCTTCTCCCCCCGCCCTAGTCACGGCGGAAGATGTCTCGTGTGTAGACTCGCTCGGCGACATCATCGAGGTCAGCGTGGTAGCGGTTCGTAATGATAGCCTGAGAGCGAGCCTTAAAGGTCGCTAAGTCGTTCTCCACGATACTCCCGAAGAAGGTCGTATGCTGCGCCAGCGTAGGCTCGTAGATGATGACCTTAGCCCCCTTTGCCTTGATGCGCTTCATCACCCCCTGGATCGAGGAGTGACGGAAGTTGTCGCTGTGGCTCTTCATCGTCAGGCGGTAGATGCCGATGACGCACTCACGCTCTTGCGTCGGGTCGTACTGATTCTCCTCCATATAACTATAGTAACCTGCCATCTTGAGGACCTGATCAGCGATGAAGTCCTTGCGCGTACGATTGCTCGCCACGATTGCGCCGATGATGTTTTGTGGCACAGCATCGTAGTTAGCGAGGAGCTGCTTCGTATCCTTAGGCAGGCAGTAGCCTCCATAGCCAAAGGAGGGATTATTGTAATGATCGCCAATGCGAGGATCTAGGCAAACGCCCTCGATGATGCTCTTGCTATCCAGCTCCTTAAGCTCGGCATAGGTGTCCAGCTCGTTGAAGTAGGAGACCCGTAGCGCCAGATAGGTATTGGCAAAAAGCTTGACCGCCTCAGCCTCCGTCGTACCCATCAGTAGCACAGGCATATCTTGGCGAATAGCCCCCTCACGTATCAGCTCGGCAAAGCGCTCTGCACGCTCCTGCTGATGACTACTCTGCTTGTCATAACCCACGATAATGCGCGAAGGGTAAAGATTGTCGTAGAGCGCCTTGCTCTCACGAAGGAACTCTGGCGCAAAGAGTATATCCTCGTACCCCATCAACTCGCGCAGATGAGCCGTATAGCCCACAGGCACCGTAGACTTGACCACGATCGTCGCTACGGGATTGCAGGCTCGCACGGCAGAGACCACCGCCTCGACGGCAGAGGTGTTGAAGAAGTTCTGCACTGGGTCATAATTGGTCGGTGTAGCCACCACGACAAAGTCCGCCCCTCGATAAGCCTCCTCGGCATCTAGCGTAGCACGTAGCCGAAGCTGTCGTGTCGCCAAGTACTCCTCGAGGTAGTCGTCCTGTATCGGTGACTGACGCTGATTGATTAGGTCCACCCGCTCGGGCAAGACGTCCACGCCCACCACCTCGTGGTGCTGCGCTAGGAGTACCGCCACCGAGAGTCCCACATAGCCCATGCCTGCGACTGCTATCTTCATACGTCTAGAGATTAGATTGTAGTTAGTGTCTGGACAAAAATACAACAATTCGTGGATAGAAACTCACAACGCTGACTTCACACCAGGGCTGACGCATTATATATAGTTATTGCTGTCCAGTGAAAGCTTTTTGAGGGGGCATCGGGTAGATCGTTCTGCAGAAATGAGCTAACTACCAGTACCACTTGGGTGAAACTAAAGTTCCATACGGGGTGAAACTAAAGTTTCTTAGGCATGAAACTAGAGTTTCCTAGGTGTGAAACTAGAGTTTCCTACGAAGAAAACTGTAGATTGGTCGAAGTCGAGTAGTCGGACAGCAATACTATATAATGAATTCATCCAAGTCTCGCTTGTCGCTAATGTGTAGCTCCTAACGGAGCAATTATAATGCGTCAGCCCTGCATCATATAGAATTCGAAGCTTTTTGTACTTTTGCATCTGGGAATGACTAGTCATATGTTTGTGTGGATGGTTTGACCCTCAGTTCTCTGCTATCACTCTGAGGCAGGCGCTGGTCGTCTACTACCGTAATCTTTGTGAGCGGGCTCGCGTGCACGCTCACCGGTGTGTGGACTCGTAAATCTATAATCTCAAACTTATAATATGAAGCAAAGTAATCAACAGATCTTTCTCCACGCCCTCGGGGTGTCTTTCTTTCTCGTGATGCTCTGGTCATCACTGACGCTGTCTGCTCAGCAGACAAACTACTCGGTCACTTTCACCACCGCTAAGCAGGTCGGTGAGCAGATTGAGTTCGGCTATATCGCTAAGAGTGTCAATCAACTCACCATTGACGGTATCAAGGAGCAACCATCTAAATTAAACTCAGGCTCTGTCAAGTATACCCTTACCAAGCAGGAGATTACGATACGTGGAGAGCTATCCTACCTCTTCGTATCAGATGCTATGCTGACCAAGCTAGACGTGACTCAAATGCCTTCGCTGGAGAATCTTAACTGCTCAAAAAATCAACTTACCACACTCGACCTATCTCGCTGTGTGAAGCTAAAAAGCATCCTCTGCTTTAGCAATGACATCACGCAGATCAAAGGACTATCTTCCGCTACACAGCTCCAGAGACTCCTCTGCAATGAGAATGCACTCTCTACACTAGACCTACCAAGATCTACAGCTTTGTCCACTTTAGACTGTGCTCAGAACTATCTATCCGCACTAGATCTCTCTAAGGCTCCGAACCTTAAAACGCTCACTTGCTCGAAGAATCAGATTGCGACGCTAGACCTATCACAGACCCCTAACTTGGTCGCTCTTAGTTGTGGAGACAATATGCTAAAGGGGCTAGATCTCTCTGGTGTAAAGAGTCTTAGCTACCTAGAGTGCCCACGCAATCAAATCAAAGGAATCAGTATGACGCATCTGATGAGTACGCTACCCACACCTACTCAGGAGGGACGTCTTATCCTCGTCTCAAGCCGTAAGGCAAATCAAGACAATGAGGCGACAAAGGCTGATGTGGCAAATGCTCGCTCTCGCAATTGGAAGGTCCTCAACGACAACCAAGAGGAGTACGAGGGTATCGCAGAGACTTTTGCTGTAACACTCGTCACTGGCGATGGGGGCACGGCAAAAATTGAGGGTGCCAAGGACTTAGCAAAGGTTACGGAAGGTACCCAGCTAACGGTCATTGCTACTCCACAGACGGGCTTTGAACTGGACAAGATCATGGCGGGAAGCGAGGACATCACAACGAGCAAGCAATTTGTCGTCAAGCAAGCTACCAAGGTCCAAGTCTCTTTCAAGAAGAAGCCCATCACACCAGAACCTAAGAAGACTTTTGCGGTAACACTCGTCACTGGCGATGGGGGCACGGCAAAGATCGAGGGGACCAAGGACTTAGCAAAGGTTACGGAAGGTACCCAGCTAACGGTCATCGCTACCCCACAGACGGGCTTTGAACTGGACAAGATCATGGCGGGAAGCGAGGACATCACAACGAGCAAGCAATTTGTCGTCAAGCAAGCTACCAAGGTCCAAGTCTCTTTCAAGAAGAGCACGGCCATCACTGACGTAGCTAGTGCACAGTTGCAGATTTATCCCAATCCCACGACTCAGGAGCTACACATCGCAGGTGTTGCGCCACATTTGCCACTGACACTATACAATGTAGCGGGCGAGGCTTCGGCAGTCGCTAGGTCAGACTCGCAGGGCGTGGCTGAGATGGACTTGAGCCATCTGCCAGCAGGAATCTACCTACTCCAGATCTCAGGAGAGTTGCATCGCATCGTACTCCAGAATCGCTAAGCGACTACACTAACCCACGTAAAGAGAGGAGACGACCAACCAATGTGGCCGTCTCCTCTTGCTTTTATGCAGGAGCCTTATGGGGTTCTAGCGTCAGCTCCGCAAGAGCGAGCGCGTCAGATGCCGAAGCGGTCGGTCGAGAGCTGTGTGGGCTCCTTCGTCTGCACCTTGTCAAAGCTACCGAACGTGTAGCTCAGATGGAGTGAGAAGCGGGTATTGTAGCGCGAGGGACGGAAGCCCACCTGATGGATGCCGTAGTTGACCCGCACCCGTAGCACACCCGCATTGAGGAGGTCGTCTCCTCGCAGGGTGAGGCTCCACTTCTTATCCTGGCTGGTCCACTTAGCACGACAAGCGAGGTTGTATATATCACCTAGACTATAGTAGCCCTGTATGGCTCCATGCAGATAGCTCCCATCTAGCCCGATGGTGATATTGTGCTTTTGGCTGAGCCTAAACTCATTAGAGAGGGCGACATAGTACTGAGGCTTGGTGCACTGATAGGTCGGCTCGTAGGGAATGTCTAGCTTGACCGAGTTAAGCTGACCATTGAGGGTCAGGCGCGCGTTCCACCACTTGGTCTGAGGCAGTGGTACGACAGCTCCGATACTAGCATTACTGGCATAGTGCCAGTTCCACGTTTTGTAGACCAAACGACTTCTATCAGGGTCTAGATACATCTGCTGCTCGAAGCGATGAGGCTGATAGTAACCGCTCAGGAAGAAGACATACCTCTGCTTGAAGATGTAGTTCACCTGCCCAAAGTACGTCACGTAAGGCCTAATCTGTGGATTACCCTCCCAGAGCTGGTAGCGATCATCCGCACGTGAGAAGGGCTCACGCTCCCAATAGCTCGGGTCCCTCTTGACAGATTGTATATTCACCTGTAAGACATGGTTGGGATTGCGTGCGTAGCTGAGACTAGCCTGCGGGATAATCTGAAAGGTCTCATACGCACCTATATAGTTCGCATAGTCACCAATCAAGGTTAGCCCGAGGCTTAGCCCATTCTTAAACTGCTTTTTACCGCCTATATAGAGGTCCGCCAGTAGCTCTTTACTGGTTCCTGACACTGCGTCGCTTGGCACTTGCTGACCATTTCGCCAGAGGTAGGTTTGTCCATTGATCGTCTTGGAGTAGGAGACCTTGGTGCCGTACGACAGACCCCAGCCACCATCCCAGCTATGACTATTGTCGATATGCCCGCCCCACACCTGCGAGAGCTGATCACTCGTATAGCTCGTAGCATAAGGTGAGCGAGGAGAATGCTCCATACCATAGAGCACCTCTCTGTGATCCCGATAGTGCGTGTAGAAGAGACCCGCCAGCAAGTTGCCACCCAGTCTGTAGTTTATAGCAACGTGATGCGTATTATCATTGCCTTTATTGAGTGACTCTAGGGGTTCACGCTCCTTTTGGTTGACTTGGTAGCGGGTCGTTCCCTCGGGAGGGGTCAAGCTCCCGTAGTAGTCAACGGATAGCGCATGTCGCCCGAACTTATACCCGAGCTCGGCAAAGAGCGTATGCTTGTTATAGTTCGTATAGCCGCTGTTTTCTATCGCAAGCCCCTTGGTATAGCGACCAAAGGGAGCTATATCGTAGATTAAGTCACTTCGGATTTTACCTAGACTAGCCCTATAATTGGCAGTGACGGAGAAGCCATTGGAAGCAGAGTAGTTGACACTACCACCCGCAGCGTAGTTGCTGTAGTACCGATTGCTATACTCAGTAAAGAGCTGACCAGAGGTGCCACTCAGAGGGCTGCCCGCAGCCTGCCCCTTGAAGACTACATTGATCGAAGCGCCCTTAGCTCGATAGCGGGCAATGGGAGTATAGGAGATCTCCACACTAGACACCATCTCTCGGGGAATGCTCTTGAGACGCTCGAGCAACATCTCCTGAGGAACATTCGAGGGCTGACCATTGAAGACCAAGGTATACCCATTGGTCCCCACGAGCGTTGGCACATCGCCCTGCATCGACATACCAGGGAGCTGACCCAGCATCTCATAAGCGGTCGTGACAGAGCTATGCGCAAAGAGCTGATCAATATCGTAGCTCGGAGTGGTACCATCGACGAGCTTCATGAGCGGACGCTCGGCCTTGACCACCACCTCGCCCAGTTCACCTGTCGCTTGATCCATATAGAGCACGTCAGGCAGCGGAGCGTCAAGGCTCACGCGAAGTGTCTGATACGCTAGATGGTTAACCTGAAGCCAATGCGCCCCCTCACCTGATAGCTCAAAGGTCCCCCCGTCGCTCGAAAGCGTCGTGGAGACCACCGTCGAATCTGCCGAAAGCAATATGACAGTCGCCATAGAGATAGGCTCCTGGGTCACCCTATCTCTGAGCTGCCCGCGGTAAATCTCTCCCTGCTGCGTGCCCTGCGTCTGGGGCTGTGCGCTCTGAGATTGGGACTGTGCGTTCTGAGATTGCAGTGATTGCTGAACTTGCCCTTTGACTGTTTGTCCGCTGAGGCTCTTTTGGTGTGTCTCTCCGCTTAGGCTTTGAGTGAGCATCAAGCTAACTACAACCAATATCGCGAGAAGTCCGCCCTTTCTTCCTAACATCATAGCTCTTTTTGTCTGTATGTTTGTATGTCTGTATGTTACTACACTGCTTGTCGCAAAGGTACTTTTTTTTTAGATGCGCAAGCCAACCAAGACGAGTAACGGTTGTAGGGACGCTCGGTCGAGCGTCCGTTGTATCAAAGCGAGACCTATAGCGAAGCCACAACGTGTAATCGCTGTAGCGGGGTGTGTCAAAGGTTACAGCATCACGAATTTAACAGGGACTGCCACTCGTCTTGATAGGACTCCGACAGCTCTGATCACTCCGATAGCTCTAATCACTCCGATAGCTCTAACCCCTTCTACAAAACCAGTCTAGAGAGCAAAAAGAAACCGATCCGGGACTAGGTCGGTTATGCGAAAGCTTGCTTTCGTTGTAGTAAGGTAAGGACAGCAACCAGAGGGTAATCTACCGTCCCTACAAGGCTCGAAAGCCGATCTGTTGTAGACAAGCCCCTCTGGTGTTCAGCTACTAGAGACTCATTAGAAAGAAAATTCGGCTCAAAGCCTATAAAGTATTAGCGCCACAGTAGCCTAGCTGCCTTATCACTCACAAAGGTATGAAAAACTTCACTTACCAGCATCATCCTCTCCCCCTCAATTACGCAAACCTCACGAGTAGCGAAATGTAAAGCATCCCGGCTCGTGCATCCGTTGTGTCAAAGATAACCTGATGAAACAAGTAGCCACCGTCTAGGGACGCTCGGCTAGTGCCTAGCGGGAAGGCATCCGTTGTGTCAAAGGTTACCGCATCATGTTTTTAACGGGCCCTCTACTCGTCTTGATAGGACTCCTATCTCTTCGATCTCTCCGAAACCTCCGATGACTCTCTGAGACCTCCGATTACTCTCTGAGACCTCCGATAGTTCTGATAGTTCTGATAGCTCCGATTGCTCAGACACCCCAATCACTAACAGCCAACCGCAGAAAAATAAAACAACGGATGCTGTAACCTTTGACACAACGGACGCACAGATCGTGCGTCCCTACAGGGAGACGTATCACTCCTACAGCTCCGATTCCTCCGATCGTTTCAATCGTTCCAATACCTCCGATCCCGCCGATAGCCAACAGCTAAGAGCTAAGAGCTAACAGCCAACAGCACAAAAAGAGAGAGTCCCCAGACAGGTATCATACCTATCTGAGGACTCTCCAATGGGAAAGGCGGTTACCTACTCTCCCGATTTTACTCAGTACCATCGGCGCTATTGGGCTTAACTGCTCTGTTCGGAATGGGAAGAGGTGGATCCCCAACGCTATAACCACCTTAATGGGGTGACATACGTAGTCTTATATAGTTACTCCTGAAACTTATTGAGTCTGCGAGATTCACAAACTATCAAATACGCTGCTTCGTTTTTAGGCGTACACTCTAAGTAAGTCGTATAACTCAACTCTCTTAGCGAATCGTTCGGGTAATTAGTACTACTCGGCTTTGACATTACTGTCTTTACACCTGTAGCCTATCAAGGTCATCGTCTTTGACCACCCTCAATGAGATCTTATCTTAGGGTCGGCTTCGTGCTTAGATGCTTTCAGCACTTATCCTAGCCCGACTTAGCTACTCGGCATTAC
>NZ_ACLR01000221.1 GCF_000174775.1 Porphyromonas uenonis 60-3 | reverse complement strand
TTTGCGGCTGACTTCTAGCTGCTGACAAAGGTAGGTTATGGAGAGCTTTTGATCTCTCACTTGGGCGGATTCAAGCTGTTTCACGGCTACAAATCGGTCTTTTTTTTTAGATCAATGTGGTAGCGATTCAAGACCACTTCGAGTAGTGTTTTGTTGACCAAGGCCTTGCTCTCAGCTTGGAAGAGGGCTGCTTTGAGGCGAGCGTTTTCGCGCTTGAGTTCTGCGTAATCTGGATCTACGGCTTTGTTCTTGTTTGTCTTGCTCATAGTGCTTTGGTTGGGTAACTCTACACCAAAGGTACGCAACCAATTTCGAATGGTGCGTGCGGTGATGCCGTAGCGCTGGCTGGTGGTGGCGATGCTCTCGCCTGTGGCTAGGAGGTCATCGATGACTCTCCACTTGAAATCTAGGGGATATCCCTTTCGTCCTCGGTTACTTTTTTCTTGTTTCATTGTTGTTGGGGTTGGCTTCCCCAACTGTGTACTATTTCAGGAGAGGACATTGGTTCGTACCTCGGTGAAGAATCACCAATCCCCACCGAGGTATTTCGCTATTTCCTCAAGAGTAGCCCTTTTTAGGGGCGCACGATCGTGCGTCCGTTGAGTCAAAGCGAGACGATTTTTGACGTCAAAGCGTTGACACTGTAACCTTTAACGGAGACGAAGGCGCTCCCGCTAGCCACGCCGTGCGTCACCGCCGTGGGGAGCCTTGTGAGATTTACAAAATTTAAGTCAGTCGTTGCTCCTTGCTTGTTTGTATCTTTTCAAGTAACTTAGGGGTATCAAACGGGACTGTATTATGAGACTTCGCACCACACTATATATATTGTTCGCCACCTTACTGTCTGTCACTATGACTATGGCACAGCAACCAGCCAAATCTAGCCAAGCTCTCTACAAGGAGCTACAGGAATTACAGAAGAAGCGTCTGCCGACACAGACGCTCTCCTGCGCTGAGCGACTCGCCACTCAGGCTCTCCGTGAGGGCAATCTCAACTACACAATCGAGGCTCTAGAGGCGCACAAGACGGCTCTTCGCAGATTAGACTACAACCGTCTGCTGGAGCAGTTCCCCCTACTCCACACCACGTGGCAAGGACGAGATAAGTTGTCGGTGCGAGATCAGCGCTTCCTCGCTCTATACATAGCGAATCAGTATATCAGTCGGAGCTACAGTCAGCGCCTGAGGTCAGAGGGACTAAGCCTCACGACCCAAGAGCAAGACAGCGTCACGCCTCGCCACTGGAGCGATGCGGACTATATGAAAGCTATTGATCCATTGATGGAGACAGCTTTCGCACCCAGCGCTACGCTCTATAAGGTGATGCCACGACAAGAGGCGAAGCAGCTACCCGATGCGCTTTACGCTGATCAATTTCCCAAAGAGGGTAACTATACACTTATAAGCCACCTGCTGAAGGCTCTACCCCTCTCCCAGTTGCATCAGCTAGAGCAGCAAGTCGGACGCACACCCTCTTGGTCGGCTCGGATTGGTGCGCTCCTGACGGAAGATCAACTCCAGCAAGCGGACGAGGGGGCTAGGCTCTATGCCCTTTATCAAGCGGTGACGCTCGAGGAGACAACCCGTGGCACAGCTTTCAGTACCGTAGCGAAGCGGCTAGAGGGCTTGCTCAAGCAGAGTCAGCAGATGCACCTTGAGACGATGGAGATATACAAGCGGCTCTTCCCATACTACTACTATGCCAACGGCTCTGACCCTCTGCGTGCCTACCACTTCATCATGCCTTACCTAGAGTGGCTTGACAAGCAGGGCAAGTACTCTGAGTTCTGTCAGGATATCCGCGGTCGACTGTTTTCGCCAAAGGAAAACATCTCCCTGACTAGCTTTATCCTAGCCGACCATCGGGGAATGGTAAAGATGAAGCTGGCCAATGTAGAGCGACTGGAGCTCAAGCTCTTTGCGCTTACGCCACAAGATGCCATCAAGGCTGAAGGAAACACGATTCCCGAGCAAGCCAAGCTCGTCTGGAGTCACACATATCAGGGGAAGCAAGGTCTGGATGCGATGGTGCACCAGAGCGACTCGATAGAGCTTCCCTCCTTGCCCACGGGGCACTATCGCCTGCAAGTAGTCTCTCATCGCACAGCTGAAGCGCAACAACTAGAGGACGTGGAGCAGACAGACACAATGACTTACGACTGCACCGTAAGCGACCTATGGACGCTGGATCTAGGCAACGGAACAACTCAACTGCTGAATGCCCTAACGGGGCAGGCACAGACGGCGCCCATACAGCTGTGGAGCTATGGAGACAAGCGCTCAGGGTGGCACTCGAACTATAAGCCTACACTAGACAAGATTGGAGAGCGAACACCTGACAAGCTCGGTATCTTTGCAACACCTCGGCCGGCGAAGCAAGATCGTGCTGTGGATTTACTCGTGGAGAGTACAGACCATCGGTTGCTCTTACCCTTATGTAACCATTGGTATGGCTATCGTGGCGAGGGCGGTTCGTTTCAGCTACTCAAGCCAGTCAGCACGGCGTTCCTACAGACCGATAGAAGTATCTACCAGCTGGGTGATGCGATAGAGCTTTACGCTGTCGCTTACCGAAGGGGCTACGACCCGAAGCAAGCGATGGTGCTGCCCAAGCTAGACCTGACCATCGAGCTACACACGCCACAGGACGATATGATCGACTCGATCACAGTCCAGACAGATCAGTGGGGTCGTCTCCATGCGACCCTCCAGCTTCCTAAAGAGGCGATGACGGGCTACTACACCATTGAGATCTCTTGCTCCAACGATGTGGAGGAGTTTGCTGACAATAGTACGACCATTCACGTAGCGGAGTATAAGCGTCCGAGCTTTGAGGGCTCCTTGACCCTGCCCGAGGAGGCAATGACGCTGGGAGACACGATTACCGTTCGTGGCTCTGCAATGACTTACAGTGGCTATCCGCTCGCAGAAGCATCTGTAAACTATAGCGTGACGGGGAGCTATAGGAACTGGTGGTTTGATGAGGATGTTCCCGATCAGTTACTCACCTCTGGCACCCTCCAGGTCAATGAGCAGGAGGGGAGCTTTGAGTTCCCGATCACCCTCTCAGACTTACGCACCGAGGCTATGCGTCAGAACCCGCAGCCTTTGTCAGTTCACACCTACCGCATAGAGGTAACCATCACGGCGCCCAGTGGCGAGACGCAGCAGCTAAGACGATATATCTGGATTGGCTCGACACCTGTATCTATGGAGTACAAGGGGGCAAAGACCTTCTTCAAGGATAGGCCAGAGGAGACTCAGACTTTTACCATCCGTGTGACCAACGAGGACAATACGCCCATAGCCACGACGCTAGAGCTACGACTCACTTCGCTCGCTGATACGACAAGCTCTTGGTCGGTAGAGGTGCCCGCCAACGAGAAGCTACACCTGCCCGCAGAGTGGCTTCGCCTACCTTCGGGCTCCTACCGCTTGACTTACATTTACCACGATAAGACGGGTGAGACGCTAGAGAAAGAGCAAGAGGTAGTCCTCTTTGCAGAGCGTGACAAGCATCTACCGATACAGAGGGTGCTGTGGGCAGCTTCGCCTTCGGAGGAATACCCACGAGGTGGCGCACCTACGATATACTATGCCAGCAACGAGAGCCTGCAGTCTATCTACTACGTCATCAATACGGTAGACCAGCCCGCTATCTACGGACAGCTCCCTGCGCTCCCCGCCCAGCAGGTGGGTCGCTGGCAGCCGACGCTCCCCAAGAGTATTGACCCGAAGGGGCAGATCCGCATAGAGCTCTACTGCGTACGCAACGGACGCTACAGCTCTCAGAGCTTCGAGTATCACTATACGGCTGACCAGCCGACCCTGCAACTCTCGTGGATCGAGATGCCCGACAAGCTCCTCGCTGGCGAGACACACACGTGGCAAGCTCGCCTCACCTACAGCGATGGCACGCCTGCTCGTCGCATCCCCGTCATGGCGTGGATGTATGACGCTGCCTTGGAGAGCCTGCGCTCGCACAGCATCTATCGCTTGGCTCAATACATACCGCTCTACCTTCAGAATGTCAGTCCTAACCCTTGCTTCCGATTCGGTCTAGAGAAGCTCACGCCAATGGATTATGGTGCGATTTCTGGTGCGGTTTATGGTGCTAGAGCAAGCGTTCCACCGATGATGGCTCTTGCTAAGAACGAATCCTTAGTAGAAGATGATCTAGACCTCGCCTATGACGAAGCCGGAGCAAAAAAAGAGAGCAGCAACAGACTAGACGAGGTGGTGGTCACTGGCTTCGCCGCGCCTATTTTGCGAAAAGACTTCTCTCAGACCGCTTTCTTCCTAGCGGACCTCTACACCGACGACGAGGGCGTTGTCACCTTTACGGGCAAGATGCCCGAGGCACTCTCCAGCTATCGCCTAGCGCTCTTTGGCTACGACAGCCGACTGACGGACTGCGCCGCAACGGCCGACATCAAGAGCTACCGCCAGCTGATGGTCGAGACGCTGCAGCCACGCTTCCTCATGCAGGGAGACCAAGCTTACTTGACAGGGTCGATTCGTAACCTCACCGAGGAGCCGCTCCGTGGCACCCTTCGACTAGTCCTCTACGATGCTCTGGCGGCGGACAGCACGGCGACACCGCTTGCCGACGGCACGCTGGAGCTCGCTCTCACCGTTCCCGCCAGTGGCGTGACGCCCTACGCCATCGCCCTACCCGCTCTGCCAGATCTCTCGGCACTGCGGGTGCAGGTCTACTTCGTCAGCGGCTCACTCAGCGATGGCGAGGAGTACCTCATCCCCGTACAGCCAGCGACGGTACGCACCGTCGAGAGTATCCCCTTCGCTTGGGACAAGCAGGCGAGCTACTCCTACCCGCTCAGCGCGTTGCTCGGGCAGGCAAGCGATCCGTCAGCTTCGCTACACTTACAGCTCTGGAGCAATCCCCATTACTTCGCCTTGCAGCAACTGCCGATCCTCTTTAACAATGAGGAGCGAGACGCGATCAATACGGTTCTCCGCATCTACACTTTGACCCGCACGCAGCAACTGCTACGCCAGCCAGAGATAGCTCAGTGGGTTCAGGCACAAGCTCAGGCGAAAGCAACCGAGGGCGCCAACAAGTTGACCAGCAACCGTAAGACCACACTCCTCCCGCTAGACGAGACTCCTTGGCGTGCTACCGAGCGATGGCTCGACGGTGCGCAGGAACAGCTCTGGACACTCTTCAAGGCGCCCAATAAGCGCTCCGCCACCAAGGACATAGCGCAGCTGAGCAACCTACAGACCAGTTCAGGAGACTGGTCGTGGTACCCCGACATGCCAGGCTCCTCTTACCTCACGCCGCTCATCCTCGACTACCTCGCAGCTGTCAGTGAGCTAGAGCAAAACGAAGAGATAACCGCCATGCTCACTCGTGGTTGGCAGGCTTACGACCGCACCACGACCAAGCAGATGCAAGAGATGAAGAAAGAGCTAGCCAAGAGCAAGCGGAAACCTACCCTCCCCGCATGGGGTGCCGAGTGGCTCTACCTCTCCTACCGCTGGCGTGACGCTAAGGCTCTGCAAAAGGACCAGACCACAAAGGCACTCGTCGACTACCTCACGCCACTCCTCGTCAAGGAGGCGCAGCAACTCCCCCTCTACGCCCTACCGCAAGCAGCCTACACGCTCTACAAGCTGGGCAACTTAGCGCAAGCACGACAGCTCGCCGAGATCCTGCACGACCATCTATCCTACGAAGCGGCTCAGGGAGCTTTCTTTGCCAACACCCTCGTTGGCGGTTACTTCTGGCGAGACCGCTCTATGTCGCTACAGCGTGAGACTATCGAGCTCTTCGAGCTGTTGGGTATCTACCCCGACACGGTACAGCAGATGCGTCGCTGGGCAATGGAGTACCTACGCACCAATCTGCGCGCCTCCAACCTCACGCAGCTAGAGCTCCTGCTCACGCTCCTAGAGGACGGCGCTGGGGAAACGGCTACGCACGACCAGGTGACCATCTCCATACCTCTTGCCGATGGTACGACCAAGCGCATCGAGACCGACTCTTACTGCGGACTACAATACAAGCCTAGCCAACTAGACCGCACGGGTAGCATCGTCATCACGCACAGCGACCCGCAAGCTATCCTCTGGGGTGGCATCCTAAGCGTTGGCGAGAAACCACTTAGCGAAGTGTCCGAGCGACAAGGCGAACTGATGATCGAGAGCAAAACTTACGTTCGTGAGGAGATCAACGGACAACTGCAAGAGCGTCCCATCCAGTCTGGCGAAAAGCTCACCGTCGGGACTGTCCTCATCACGAAGCTTCGCATCACAACCCGTCGTGACCTAGACTTCGTCACCATACGAGACATGCGTTCCGCATGCTGCGAACCGCTAGAGCAGCTCAGTCACTACGAGTGGCAGCGTGGTCTAGGCTACTATGTCGAGGCGCGGAACTATGCGCAGATATACCATATCAATAGTCTACTCCGTGGCTCCTACGAGATTAGCTACGAGCAGAGCGTGGTACGTCCAGGCACCTACCAGCGTGGTATCACGCAGGCTCAGTGCGCTTATGCCACCGAGTACTCCGCCCAGACCGCTATGCCAACCCCTTACATCGTAATAGCAAATGATTGACCCCATACAGATCATCGAGCGTTACTACCCTACCGACACGCTCGGCTACCGCATCCTGCTGACCCACAGCCAGCAGGTTGCCGAGCTGGCGCTTGAAGTTGTACATCAGCATCCCGAGCTAGCGTGCGACGAGCGATTTGTCTACGAGGGCGCCATGCTCCACGACATCGGCATCTATCTCACCGACGCCCCCACGATCGGGTGCTACGGCACCGAGCCTTACCTACGGCACGGCTACCTTGGTGGCCAGCTACTACGTGAGCTAGGTCTGGAGCGTCACGCACAAGTTGCCGAGCGCCACACTGGCACAGGACTAGACAGTGAGACCATCCACGCTCGTGGACTAGATCTCCCGACCGACCGCCTCTATATGCCCCAGAGCATCGAGGAGCGCATCATCTGCTATGCCGACAAATTTTACTCCAAGACCCAGCTAGAGCACCAGAAGCCCCTGGAGAAGGTGCGCACCTCGCTCGCCAAGTTTGGCGCTGACTCCTTAGCCCGCTTCGACCAAATGCACGAGCAGTTTCAGGTGCCCAATACATTAGTCTAAAGCACCTATTCATTCATCTACCAAGACCCAAACAACAATGTTAATACACTCCGCCACCTTCGTACAGAGCAGTCCTTCAGTCAAGTCCTGTCCCCAGAGCACCCTCCCTGAGTACGCCTTCATCGGGCGCTCCAACGTGGGCAAGTCCTCGCTCATCAATATGCTCACCGGTCACAAAGGGCTAGCGATGACCTCGCAAAAGCCTGGTAAGACGCAACTCATCAACCACTTTCTGATCAATCAATCGTGGCATCTCGTCGACCTGCCTGGCTACGGCTACGCACGCCGAAGCCTCGAGCAGCGAGAGCAGTTTCGCAAGCTGATCACCCAGTATGTCTCTAAGCGCGAGGCTTTGGTCAATCTCTTTGTCCTCGTGGACATACGCCATGAGCCGCAGCGCATCGACCTAGAGTTTATCAACGAGATGGGCGAAAAAGGCATCCCCTTCAGTATCGTTTTCACCAAAGCGGACAAGATCGGCAAGCAGGTACAGCAGGAGGCTGTAGAGGCTTACCGATCTCGTCTACTAGAAGATTGGGAGGAGCTACCGCCCCTCTTCGTGACCAGTGCGTCGACTGGCATGGGGCGTGACGAACTCCTCGATTATATTGATCAGCTCAACCGTATGATAGCTGAGCAGGAGAGCTAAAACTCTAGCTCCAGTCCGACCATCAGATGCTCTGGCGTGAAGGATAGTCCGAATCCATTTGAAGGCACGCCAGGCTCATCACCATGGAAGCTCTTGCGATAGCCTAGGAATCCCAGACGCATACAGAGGCACAAGCCATCCGCAAGGTCTAGACAAGCGCCTGGACGCAAGCCCACCTCAAAGCCCTGGTGACTATGTTCGCCCTGTCTCTCATAGCTGTAGCCGACATTGCCGTCTAGATAGAGGTTGAAGGGGCCTCTGTGTAGGAAGTAGTAGCGGACGAAAGGTGAGAGCGAGAACTCGTGCTGTAGCGCCTTCTGGCTAGTCATCTCATACGACTTCAGTCCATATCCAGCCATCAGTCCCACGGCCCAGGTGTCGTTGAAGAAGTAACCTAGCTCTGGGTGAAACTCTAGCGACGTCGTCTTGGCATCGCTATTAACCCAAAAGCTAGCGACACCGCCCACGAACCACGATGCGTGGTCTTCGTGCTCGTCCGTTGTGGTCTGCGCCTGCAGAGAGCTGCAGCTCCAGAGGAGGGCTAGTAGCCCTGCGAAAAGTGTGAATAGTCTCTTCATGTTTAGAGGTATATGTGATTATTGGCGACAAAGGTCGGAATCTTTTAGGAGAAAAGCAATACCAATATAACGGTAACACCCACCTTATCGATCGCTTCCTCGGGGTGATCAACTATTTTCATGCCCATGAAAATGGATTTTCTTACCCATGAAAATGGATTTTCTCCCGTATGAAAATGGATTTTCTCCTGTATGAAAATGGATTTTCATCCGATGGGAATTACATTTCCTCGTGTTTATGGCGGCGAGCTATCCTGGACCTACTTCGGAGACTTGACGAAGAAACGGACTTTCTACCGAGGAAATTGAGATGCTCCAGGGAGCAAACGGCAAATTCTTCCGAACTTCGAAATCTTTCTTCCGAAGTTTCATTTCATTCTTCCGAACTTTTATTTCAAACTTCGGAGGAAATAAGCATTCTCCATGGAGCTATTTGGAAGTTTCTCCGTGGAGATTGACTTTTAGCGGGAGTAAAGCGTCACATCTCATCGCACACACTTTCGAAGCTTTACAAGGTCAGTTTACCAGCATCGGATAGCGGGCTTACTTAGTCGGGGAGCCTATTTGTATCGCTTATTTTGCTAACTTTGTCGCCAGAGCAGTAACTGTAGCAATCAAAACCAGAATCTCAAACCATGGCAGTAGAAATCAGACAAATAGATGGGCGCAAGGAACTGAAGAAGTTTGTTGAGTTCAACCTTGAGCTGTACAAAAACAATCCCTACCACGTCCCTGGCATCATCAAGGATGAGATAGACCTACTGGATAAGGACAAGAATCCCTCCTTCGATGTATGTGAGGCGGCCTACTTCCTAGCCTACAAGGATGGTAAGATCGTAGGGCGCATCGCAGGTATCATCAACCATAAGGCAAACGAGACGTGGAATCAAAACTACGCTCGCTTTGGTTTCGCTGACTTCATCAATGATGACGAGGTGGTCGACAAGCTCTTTGAGACTGTAGAGCAGTGGGGTCGCAACAAGGGAATGGACTACATACACGGGCCGATGTCCTTCACCGATATGGATCAGGAGGCGATGCTCGTGGAGGGTTTTGACCAGATGGGTACGACCGTAGGCCTCTACAACTACGCTTACTACCCCAAACAACTGGAGCGTCTAGGCTACGCCAAGAGTACCGACTGGAAGGAGTACCTGATCAAGATCCCTAAGGAGATCCCAGAGAAGCATCAGCGCATCGCCAATCTAGTGAAGGAGAAGTATGGTCTCAAAGTGGTTAAGTACAAGAGCCGCAAGGAGATTATGTCTCACGCTGAAGAAATCTTTAACACGCTCAATAAGGCTTACGCACCGCTCTATGGCTTTAGCGAGTTATCGCCCGCACAGATGGAGTACTATGCCAAAGCCTACCTGCCTCTACTGCGTCTAGACTTCTTTACCGCTATCGTCCGAGAGCGTGACGAGCAGATGATTGCTTTCGCCATCACGATGCCCAACTTGAGCAAGGCGATGCGGGCTGCCAAGGGACGGCTCTACCCCTTTGGCTTCATACCTCTACTGAATGCGCTCAAGACCCCGCCCAAGGTGGTCGACCTCTACCTCATCGGTGTCCTGCCTGAGTATCAAAACAAGGGGATCAATGCACTGATCTTCGCCGACTTGATACCGATCTACAACAAGTTAGGTGTCGAGACCGCTGAGAGTAATCCTGAGCTGGAGACTAATGTGGCAGTACAGCTACAGTGGAGCTACTTCGAGCGTAAGCACCACAAGACGCGCCGTGTCTTCATCAAGGAGCTCTAATCTCTTCCTTTATTTACCCTCACCTCCATGCCGATACAAGAACCACTAAATAACCCAGACCAGCTATCCCCCAGCGCCGTAGCGGGGTACACCGAGGATGACTTTCGGACGCTCTCCTGGAGCGAGCATATCCGCAAGCGTCCTGGTATGTATATAGGTAAGCTCGGAGATGGTACGCAGGCGGACGACGGTATCTACATCCTTATCAAGGAGGTGATAGACAACTCGATCGATGAGTTTGTCATGGGTGTGGGTAGTGAGATACGCATCACGATAGACGGCGAGACAAACGAGGTGCAGATACGAGACTACGGTCGTGGCATACCACTCGGCAAGCTCGTTGATGCGACCTCTAAGATGAATACGGGTGCTAAGATCGACTCGCAAGCCTTCAAGAAGTCGGTCGGTCTGAACGGTGTCGGTCTCAAGGCGGTCAATGCGCTCTCCTCGACCTTTACCGTCCAGAGCTGGCGCGAGGGAGAGACCTCTTCCGTCACCTACGAGCGGGCTGAGATGATCGCTCATACACCAGCGGAGCCGTGGGAGGACAAGGAGGAGCACGGCACCTTGGTCGTCTTCACGCCAGACGCTGAGGTCTTTCGCAACTCGCACTACGACCTGCGCCATGTGGAGGCGCTCGTGCGCAACTACTGCTACCTCAACACGGGGCTGACACTCTACCTCAACGATAAGAAATATGTAAGCCGTCACGGGCTACAGGACTTCCTCTCAGACACCATCACGGGCGATCCGCTCTACCCGATCATACGTCTCACGGGACCCGACATAGAGGTCGCTATCACACACATTGAGCAGTACGGAGAGGAGTTTTACAGCTTTGTCAATGGTCAGTACACCACACAGGGAGGTACCCACTTGACAGCCTTTCGCGAGCAGGTGGCTCGTGTGATCAAGGAGTTTTCGGGCAAGGGCTTTGAGTATGGGGACATTCGCTCTGGCATGGCAGCAGCGATCAGCATTCGCATCATCGAGCCTGAGTTCGAGAGTCAGACGAAGATCAAGCTAGGCTCCAAAGAGATGGTGCCGCAAGACCCGATGTTTGAGCATGAACCACTGCGGGGTGTGACGGTACAGAAGTTTGTCGGTGACTTCCTCAAGGAGAAGCTCGACAACTACCTCCACATGCACCCCGAGATCTCCGAGGTGATGCTCCAGACGATCCAAGCCAACGAGCGAGAGCGCAAAGCGATGAGTGGCGTGACCAAGCTGGCGCGTGAGCGTGCTAAGAAGGCGAGCCTGCACAATAAGAAGCTGCGTGACTGCACCGAGCACTACAACGATCCGAAGGCTAAGAACCCAGAGCTGACCAGTATCTTTATCACGGAGGGTAACTCGGCTAGTGGATCGATCACGCAGAGCCGAGATGCGCGCTACCAAGCGGTCTTTAGCTTGCGAGGCAAACCGCTCAACAGCTACGGGCTGAGCAAGAAGGTGGTCTATGAGAACGAAGAGTTTAACCTCCTCCAGGCTGCGCTCAACATCGAGGACGGCCTCGACGGCTTGCGCTACAACCGTGTGATCATCGCTACCGATGCCGATGACGACGGTATGCACATACGACTCCTGACGCTAACCTTCTTCTTGCAGTTCTTCCCCGAGTTGGTGCGGCGTGGACACGTATATATATTGGAGACACCGCTCTATCGTGTCTCGCTCCCAGCCAAGCGCAAGAAGAGTATCACGGCACGTGTTGCCTCTGCGGGCAAGAAGAAGGGCGGCAAGAAGGTGACCATCGAGCCAGCGTCTGAGACGGAGACCTCAGCCTACTGCTACAGTGACCAGGAGCTCAATGCAGCTGTCGAGCGAATGGGAGCTTCGGCTCAGATCACCCGCTTCAAGGGTCTGGGCGAGATTAGCGCCAATGAGTTTAAGGAGCTGATCACGGAGGAAAACATCAAGCTCCGTCAGGTGTCGCTCCGCAAGGAGGACAATCTCAAGCGAATGCTCCACTTCTACATGGGCAAGAACACGCCCGACCGTCAAGACTTTATCATAGACAACCTAGTCATCGACGAGGAGATCGTCTAAGTCTCCCCAGCTAGCTTAGCAGACAGATATGAAGCGTATCGGATTCTTTGCGGGTTCCTTTGACCCCTTCACACTAGGGCATGCGGACATTGTGGCACGTGCTCTCAAGATTTTCGACGAGGTGGTCATAGGTATCGGCACGCACCCGACGAAAAAGCCATGCTTCACCGCCGAGCAACGAACTCTACAGATAGAGACCGTCTATGCGCAGGAGCCTCGTATCCGAGTAGTCAGCTATAGCGGCATGACCATCGAAGCGGCGAAGCAGTGTGGCGCACAGTTTCTCATACGTGGCGTACGCTCCACGAGCGACTTCGAGTACGAGCAGAGTATCTCCCAGATCAATGACCATCTAAACGGGCCTATGACCGTACTCCTCTTTGGAGCGCAAGGACTGCTCCACATCTCTAGCTCTATGGTACGGGAGCTCCTGAGCTGGGGGCTAGATGTATCTGACTACGTACCCAGTGGCATGCCTTTGACTTTTGACTAATTAGCTATCTCCTATCCTCTTACTATGCGACAATCAGCTGACATCAATCATATCTACGACCTACTCCTCCAGAGCGACGGTATCTGCACCGACACGAGACATCTGCGTCCTGACTCGCTCTTCGTATCGCTACGAGGAGCCCACTTCGATGGCAATCGCTTCGCTGCGGATGCGCTCAAGCAGGGCTGCAAGTACGCTCTCGTTGACGACCTTAGCTATATAGATGCGGTCGAGGAAGCCGACCTTCGGGAGAGACTCATCTACTACAAGGACGGAGGCTTTGAGGCGCTCCACGAGCTGGCGCTCCTACATAGGGCAAAGTCCGAGGCAACCTTCATAGCGATCACGGGGACCAATGGTAAGACGACTACCAAGGAGCTGGTCGCTGCGGTCTTGTCCGCCAAGTATCGGGTGCATGCTACGCAGGGGAACTACAACAACGAAATAGGCGTCCCGCTTACCCTGCTACAAGTTCGCCCCGAGCATCAGTTTGTCATCGTCGAGCTCGGTGCTTCACACATCGGAGACATCGCTTCGCTCTGCAAGCTGGCTCAGCCACAGTACGGCATCATTACGAATGTTGGGCGGGCTCATCTCTCAGGCTTTGGCACGCCCGAGGGAGTGGTCAAGGCTAAGAGCGAGCTGTACGCTTATCTGCGAGAGCATGACGGACAAGCCTTCTGCAATGGCGAGGACAAGACGCTCATCAGCAACCTCAATGGACTGCCCACGGTCTACTACAACGGCACCTCTTCGCCACGCATCACAGGCTCCGTACTCCCCACCGATGAGACTGGTCTGCTAAAGATAGAGTGGCGTGACCAGGAGACTGGCGAAAGCTACCAGCTAGCGACAAAGCTAGTCGGCGACTACAACCTCAACAACATACTCGCAGCCATCACCGTGGGACTACACTTCGGCTTAGATCCGAAGACGATCAATGAGGCCGTGACCAATTACCAGCCACACAATGAGCGGTCGCAAGTCCTTCCCCCGACAGCGCAAGGCAACCGCGTCATCCTCGACTGCTACAACGCCAACCCCTCTAGCATGGAGGTGGCGCTCAATAGCTACTTCACGATGGACTCGCAGGGGCTCAACCGCATGCTCATCCTCGGTGACATGAACGAGCTCGGCGATGCTGCCGAGAGCGAGCATATCACCGTCATCAGACAGATAAGGAGCTACCTCCTGCGCTACCCTAAGATGGTCACTTACTTCTGCGGGCCCAACTTCTTTGCTCTGCAGGGACACTATGGGAACGAACACTTCATCTTCTTCCCCTCAGCGACCGCTCTCAAGCAATACTTCACCAGACACCAACCGCAGCACAGCTTTATCCTGATCAAAGGCTCTAACTCGCACCACCTCTCGTCCATTGCGGAGCTATGCTAAAGAATCGCCAGCAACAGCAGCTAGAGCAGCGCCAGACCCTCACCGCCCGGCAGATACAGCAGATACAACTGCTGGAGCTACCTGTCACCGAGCTGGAGCAGCGCATCAGTGCTGAGATCGAGCGCAACCCCGCCCTCGAAGAGGCTTACACTGCTCGTGACGATTCCAATGAAAGCAACGCAACCAACGAGCAAGTCGACTCTTCCCTAAGCCAGTCCGACCAAGATCGGCTCGAAGCACGCAACGAGTTCGGCAATGACGACGAGATACCAGCTTATCGGCTGAGGATGATCGCCGAAAGAGAGCAGCAGCGCGAGGAGATACCCTTTGCCGCTCACGGACTCTCCCTCACGGACTACCTTGACAACCAACTCTCCACCCTAGAGCTCACCGAGCGGCAACAATTGCTCGTACCTTATATAGTAGGGAACCTCCGTGAGGACGGTTACCTAGACCGCTCGCTCCCGCTCATCGCTCAGGATCTGCTCCTCAAAGAGGGCATCGACGCCTCCGAGCAGGAGCTCGCCGAGCTACTTCAGATCATTCAGAGCTTAGATCCGCCAGGCGTAGGAGCTAGGACGCTACAAGAGTGCTTACTACTACAGCTACACCGCATGGAGCAGAGCGAGACTGTGGTCAATGCGGAGAAGATCGTCTCTAGCTACTTTGATGACTTTGCTTACAAACGGTTCGAGCGACTCACCAAGCGAGGCTTTGATCAAAAGCAACTTGAGGCCGTGTCGTCGCTCATTCACCAGCTCTCGCCCAAGCCAGGCAACGGCTTTGACTCCTCTGCAGAGACCCTCCTCTCGAAAGTCACACCCGACTTCATCATCACCGAGCATGAAGGCGAGCTCACCCTGACCCTCACCGATCAGCGCGAGATACCCGCCCTCACCGTGTCGCCAAGCTACAAGCAGATGATCGCCGACTACCGAGATGCCTCAACCAGCGAGCGAGCCAAGCTCAAGGAGACGATTCAGTACACCCGCGACCGAGTCAAGGACGCCGAGTGGTTCATCTCCGCTCTGCAGCAGCGTTACGACACCCTCCGCACGACCATGACCATCATCATGACGCTGCAGCGAGACTTCTTCCTCTCGGGCGACATCATAGACCTGCGCCCCATGATCCTCAAGGACGTTGCCGAGCTAGCCCGACTAGATATCAGCACCATCTCACGCGTCAGCAATAGCAAGTACGTACAGTGCCAGTGGGGCATCTACCCCGTCAAGTTCTTCTTTAGCGAAAGCATGCAGGCAAAGGACGGTAGCGATGTCTCCACCAAAGTGATCAAAGATTGCCTCAAGCAAATCATTGATGGGGAAGATCCACGCCAGCCGCTCACAGACGACCAACTCACGGAGGAGCTCTCACGCCAAGGCTACGACATAGCGCGCCGCACCACCGCCAAGTATCGACAGCAGCTCGGGCTCCCCACGGCTCGCCTGCGTCGCAAGCTGACTAAGTAACCCGCTCATGCCTGTCAAGCGTAGCTACCGTCTCCTGCTCTGGAGCTTCCTGTGCCTCCTCCCCACCTTGCTCCCCGCACAGATCATCAGGAGCACCACCATCACGGGCCTCCTATACGACCGAGAGACCGGAGAGCCGATCCCCTACGCCACCATCTCCACCGAAACCCTCCAGAGCGTCACGGGTACCGCCAGTAATGACAAAGGAGCCTTCACCATCAAGCTACAGCAAGAGCTCATCGCCACAGACTCCATCGCACTACAGATCAATTGTCTGGGCTACGAAGGTCGCACACTGCTCTTGGACAAATACCAGAATCACGAATTAGGTCGCATCCCCCTCTTCCGAAAAGAAACGGTCATGGAGACGATCATCGTCAAGCCCAAGAAAGAGCGCTACCGACGCAAGGGCAATCCTGCCGTAACCATCATGCGCCAGGTGATGCAGCACAAAGAGCGCAACCATCTATCCGCCCTGCCCGACTACTCCTACCAGCTCTACCAAAAGACCCTCCTCGCTCAGGGCGACATCACACGAGGCAAAGGCTACTGGGGCATCCCCAAGTGGCGCATGAAGAGCTTCGCAGACAGCTCTGCACTCGCCAGGACACCCATCCTCCCCTTCTCTCTACGTGAGCGACACATCGTCTACGCACAGCAAGGTGGGCACCCAGAGAACCCGCTACTTCTCGGCACACGACACTGTGGGGTCGAGCAGGTCGTTGACGAGGGACTGCTATCGAGCAATATAGATGCCCTCCTCGCTCCCGTAGACATCTACGACAACGATCTGCCACTCCTCTCCAAAGAGATCATAGGCCCCCTACACTCCCAGCTCGGCATCACCTTCTACAAGTACTATCTACGAGACACCATTCCAGACGCTTCGGGCAATCCCTGCTATCAGATACAGTTCGTACCGATTGAGTTGCGTGACGCAGGCTTTTCGGGTACGCTACTAGTAGACACCGTGGACTACAGCATCCACCGAGTAGAGATGCGCCTCCCCACCACCGCCAATGTCAACTGGGTAGACCGCCTAGAGATTACTATAGACTACACCCCGCAGAGCATCACACGACCAGACGGTCGGTCCGACACCCTATGGCTCCCCGAGCGACAGCGCCTCGATGCACTCTTTCGCGTATCCAAGCGACTAAACATCTCCGCCTTAGCTCGCGTCACCTCCATCTACAGCCACTATGCGACAGGCGCCACAGCGCTACGACCAGAGGTGCTCGACCCGCGTCTCCTCCTCCCCGCTGATACGCTCCAGCAACTCATGACACGCGTTATCGACGACTACGGTCTGGTCGTTCGCCCCGAGCCAATAGACTCCACCGAGCAGCGCGCCACACAGCTCGTCGACTATATCCTCCACGACCCTGGGTACAAGTTCTTTTCGCTATGCGCCAGGATAGCTTCCGTAGGCTTTATCCCGATACCTGCCGAGCCACTACACCGTGAGCGTGTCTATCTAGACATTGGTCCCCTAGAGACCCTCATCAGTGCCAACCTAATCGAGGGCGTACGGCTGCGACTTGGTGGTATGACCACGGCCAAACTGCACAACCAGCTCTTTGCCGAGGGATATGTCACCTATGGCTTTAAGGACAAAAAGTGGAAGTACTACGCTCGTCTCACCTACGCCACTAAGCCAAAAGAGCTACACCCCCACAGCTACCCACGAAACAACTTTGCGCTCTCCATACGCAACGACCTCTTCTTCCCTGGGGAGGAAAGCTACGGACTTTACAAAGATGGCATCGCCTCTATCTTTGGCACCTACACCATCACACGTCGCTACTACGGACTAGATATAGAGGCCTCGCACGAGATCGACTGGTTGCCTAGCCTCTACTCCCATATATGGGTCGACTACCAACGCCAGCGCCCCACAGGCACGCTCCACTACTATACGATCGATGACGAGGGCAAGCAATACGAAGTCCACGAACTACGACAGACCGAGATCGGAGCCTCACTCAGTTGGACGCCTGGACGCACGCCCTACTCAGGGCGCAAGCCTGGTAGCATCGTCTCGGCAGACATCTACAAGCCATCCTTCACAATCACTGGATCGGTCTACCCACGAGGCCTATGGGGCAACGACCAGACCCACGGTGCGCTCCATCTCGCCTACAGCCAGAGACTGTATCTCAGCATATTTGGCGCACTCGACATAACCCTCCAGAGTGGCATCGCTCTAGGCAATACCCCACAGTCACAGCTCTTCACGCCCTATGGCAATCGCGCCTGGCTACTCGTCCCCGATGCCTTCCAGACCATCCAGCCACTAGAGTTCATCGCCGACAAATACCTCGACTTCAAGTTCCTCTATCGTATGGAGGGCTTGCTCTTCAACCGGATCCCGCTCGTCAAGCGACTCGGACTGCGAGAGCTCGTCGGCATCCACGGCTACTGGGGCGACACGTCGCCACGGCACATCACCCCGCGACCTGGGCAGATCCTCCTCCCCACCTACGCCGAGCCAATGCGCAATGACCTACACCTCGAGTTCTCGGCAGGACTGAGCAACATCTTCAAGGTACTCTCCGTCCAATACTTCTACCGCATCACTGGCCAAGGCATCCCCCCGCTCCAGCGCCACTCCGTCCGCCTAGGCATCTCCGTCTCCTTCTGACCCTCCACTCAGCGCCTCTTAAACGACCGCTAAGTTCCCCTTAAGCAACCACTAAATGGTTGTTGAATAGTTCAGCAGTCCCCCCTCACTCGTGTCGCTTTCCCTAGCGTTGCTCCAGTTTCATACAGGTGAAAATCCAGTTTCATACGGGAGAAAATCCAGTTTCATGCCCATGAAAATCCATTTTCATCAGGAGGAAAAATATTTCACCCGCAAGACGACGCAATGATATAAACGTGTTCGTCGGAGCACGTCGAAGGAAATCAGACAATTCCTCGGTGGAGCTTTTTGATTCTCCAGCGAGGGACGAAAAAATTCTTCGGAACTTTGATTTCATTCTTCCGAACTTTCATTTCATTCTTCCGAACTTTTATTTCCCGTCTCCGTGGAGAATATTCGTTTTCCACCGAGCTATTGGGAAATTCTTAGGGAGAAAACGTTTTCATGTCCGAATCGGAGCGAGGAAGATCTAGAAGAAGAGCTCAAAAGAATCGCAACGAATAAGCGCCTTCCGCCCATCTAGTCAACCAAATAGACAAGCATCGGACTGTCTGACACTAGACTCAGTTTTCAAAACGGTAAACTTTCGATCATACAGCAAAAACAGAGAACACTAACTATAAGTGAGTTACGATTTTTTCTCGGACAACTTATCAACAATTGAATGTTTTCTAGTTGATTTATTTGCCCACGTCAATTATTGGTTGTAATATTGCAAACGAATTACGAGAAGCTCAGGATTATAATGACATCATGACAGAGCATCTCAACTAGACTTAATCTTGTAACCCTTCATATATCTATTCAAGTGAAGCAAAAGACATATTCCTTTGATGAGGCTTATCAAGCCACATTGGACTACTTCGGCGGTGATGAACTAGCCGCCAAGGTATGGGTGACCAAGTACGCCCTCAAGGACAGCTACGGCAATATCTATGAGCAGACCCCTCGCGACATGCACCAGCGCATAGCTCGGGAGCTGGTCCGCATAGAGCACAACTACCCCAACCCGCTCTCTGAGAGTGAGCTGATGGATCTGATGGATCACTTCCGCTACATCGTGCCTCAGGGTAGCCCGATGACTGGCATCGGCAATAACTACCAGATCGCATCGCTCTCAAACTGCTTCGTCATCGGCCTAGACGGTGAGCCCGACTCGTACGGTGGCATCATCCGCATTGATGAGGAGCAGGTACAGCTGATGAAGCGCCGTGGTGGCGTGGGACACGATCTCTCACACATACGTCCTAAGGGTTCGCCCGTCAAGAACTCAGCCCTCACCTCTACGGGCTTAGTACCCTTTATGGAGCGCTACTCCAACT
Organism: Porphyromonas uenonis 60-3; assembly: GCF_000174775.1. Lineage (GTDB taxonomy): Bacteria > Bacteroidota > Bacteroidia > Bacteroidales > Porphyromonadaceae > Porphyromonas > Porphyromonas uenonis_A. The sequence continues at coordinate 41,741 of NZ_ACLR01000221.1, read as the reverse complement.
CCACGCGTGAGGTGGCGCAAGATGGTCGTCGTGGTGCACTCATGCTCACGGTCTCGATCAATCACCCTGACAGCGAGTCCTTTATCGATGCTAAGATGACCGAGGGTAAGGTGACGGGTGCCAATGTGTCAGTACGCATCGACGATGCCTTCATGCAGGCGGTCGTAGAGGACAAAGAGTATCTGCAGACCTACCCCGTCCACTCTGCAGAGCCTAAGTTTACCCGCACCATTCAGGCGCGCCAGCTATGGGACAAGATCATCTACAATGCTTGGCGGAGTGCTGAGCCAGGGGTGCTCTTTTGGGACACGATCATCCGTGAGTCTGTGCCCGACTGCTACGCTGATCTAGGCTTCAAGACTATCTCGACCAATCCTTGCGGAGAGATACCTCTCTGTCCGTACGATAGTTGCCGTCTGCTGGCGATCAACCTGTATAGCTACGTGCGCAACCCCTTTACGGCAGAGGCTTCGTTTGACTTTGATCTCTTCCGTGAGCATGTTGCCAAGGCGCTCCGCATCATGGACGACATCATTGACCTAGAGGCGGAGAAGATCGATGCAATCCTCATGAAGATCGCCTCAGATACGGAGACCGAAGAGGTCAAAGCAGCTGAGCGTGAGCTGTGGCGCAAGATCAAGCGCAAGACCCTCCTCGGACGTCGTACAGGTGTCGGCATCACAGCCGAGGGTGATATGCTCGCTGCTATGGGTATGCGCTACGGCTCAGACGAGGCTATCAGCTTTGCAGAGGAGGTGCAGAAGACCCTTTGCCTATCAGCTTACGCTAGCTCAGTAGAGTTGGCTAAGGAGCGCGGAGCCTTTGACCTCTATGACACAGAGCGTGAGAAGGACAATCCTTTTATCCAGCGCATTGCCAAGGCTGATCCGAAGCTCTATGAGGAGATGAAGAAGTTCGGCCGTCGTAATATAGCGATGCTGACCATCGCTCCTACAGGGTCTACGAGCCTGATGACGCAGACTTCGTCAGGTATCGAGCCAGTCTTCATGCCAGTCTACAAACGCAGACGCAAGGTCAATCCTAACGACAAGAACGTCAAGGTGGACTACACGGACGAGACGGGCGACACCTTTGAGGAGTACACGGTCTACCACCACAACTTCCTCACCTGGATGAAGATCAACGGCTACGACCCCGAGAAGAACTACTCGCACGAAGAGCTACAGGAGCTGGTCGCTAAGTCGCCCTACCACAAGGCTACTGCCAACGATGTGGACTGGGTCGCTAAGGTCAAGATGCAGGGACGCATACAGCAATGGGTGGATCACAGCATTAGCGTGACGATCAACCTCCCCTCGGACATCTCTCAGGAGATGGTGGCTACGCTTTACATTGAGGCGTGGAAGGCTGGATGCAAGGGCTGTACCGTATACCGTGAGGGCTCTCGCTCAGGCGTGCTCATCTCGGAGGAGCAGCAGAAGAAAGAGAAGCAAGCGAAGGCTGAGCAAGAGGCAGCTGCGGAAATTCCCGTAGAGCCTACGACTATGCCTCAGGCTGTACACAAGCGTCCCAAGGTACTAGATGCTGACATCGTACGCTTTCAGAACAATAAGGAGAAGTGGATCGCCTTCGTCGGCTTGCTCGACGGTAAGCCTTACGAGGTCTTCACAGGTATCGCTGACGATGACGAGGGTATCATGCTTCCCAAGAGCGTGACGAAGGGTAAGATCATCCGTAGCTACGACGAGGACGGCACGAAGCACTATGACTTCCAGTTCCACAACAAGCGTGGCTTCAAGACTACGGTAGAGGGGCTAGACACGAAGTTCAACCCTGAGTACTGGAACTATGCGAAGCTCATCTCAGGCGTCCTACGCTACCAGATGCCGATAGATCAGGTCATCAACTTGGTCCAAGGCATGGAGCTCAACGATGAAAGTATCAACACCTGGAAGAACGGTGTGGCTCGTGCTCTCAAGAGCTACCTCCCTAGCGGTACAGCCGTAACTGCCGCCTGCTCTAACTGCGGACAGCACACGCTGGTCTATCAGGAGGGTTGCCTCATCTGCACCAACTGCGGCTCCTCAAAGTGTGGCTAGTCACAGATAAGCGCTAAACAACGGAAAACCCCACCATTGTACGGATACAATGGTGGGGTTTTTCTTTTGCTAGCAGGGGGTAAAACGTGCGCTCCTTACATTCGCTCGATGCGATGGGTGAAGGGGACTCCAGCACGGTGGAAGAGTCGTCCCACGGGGCAGACCTTTTCGGTCAGCTCAAGGCACTTCTCCAACTCCTGATCCGTGGCGGTCGTCTTGACCCGTAGCGTGTAGTCGATCGCTTCCATCTCGCCCTCCGTCGTTTTTGCCTCAAGATCTATCTCTAGATGCTCGATGGTGAGGCGCTTCTTCTCGGCCATCGTGGTGAAGATCGTCGCGATGCACCCATTGAGCGACATGGCGAGGAGCTCGAAGGCGGTAGGTCCCTGGGCCGTACCGCCAGAAGCGACGGGGAGGTCAACGGTTACGCTGTTTCCTCGTTGATTATCAATTTGCGAGAGATAAGCTCCCTGCTTGATTAGATGTGTTTTCATATTGTTTGTTCGTTTATTAAAGTGAGACTTCCTTAGGACTTAAAAGAGCATCTGCTCCTCAGCGACATACTCCGAGAGGGACTCGCGAAGCATCCCGATGTATCGTCCACTAGCGTCATAATGATGTCGATAGAGTAGCTGGGTGGCTAGAAAGACCCCGCTCTGCGCTGCCTGGCACAAGTAGCGGATAGCCTCGGTACGACGAGCGGGTTGCAGCGGATCTGTCAGGAGCATCCGCCCTACCTCATAGCACGCCTCGGGGATGCCGGCCTCAGCAGCTCGCTTCCACAAGGAGACGACACGAGAGCTGTAGCAGTCCCCATCTTGGTGATACCACAGCTTGCCGAGCAGGTAGCACGCTTCGGGCGCATCTTGCCTCAAGGCTACCGTGAGCCAGTACTCCACCCGCTCCATCTGAGCGAAGAGTCCATCCTGTGCGTAAGCTCTTGCGAGTGCTATCTGAGCCTCCACGAGCCCCGCCTCGGCAGCCGTCTCTAAGTGATAGAGATATTGCTCGTGACTACGCACTACGCCCAAGCCTCTCTGATACATTTGCGCTAAGAGGAGATGAGACTTCGGATGGCCTAGCTGAATCGCCATACGCAAGTAGTCGCTCGCCTCTCGGTAGTTCTTCCTTAGTCCCGTCTGCGGGCTCGTCAAGTGTAGTGCCAGAGCGTACAGATCCTCCACATTTCCCCGCAGGGCTACCCTCTGGCGCAGGTAGCGCCTCAGACAGTTTTGCGCAGTCCTGTCGGAGTGTGGCTGATAGAGCTTAACTAAGTAGTCTATCGCAGGGAGCGAGTCGTGACGAGCCGCACGATGTAGCCAGTGTAGCCCCTCTGTCTGCAGATACTTGAGATGATCGGTCGGAGCCTCTAGCTCTTTCTGCAGAAGACTGTAAAGCTTGCCCGATCGTCTCGTATCAACGACAAGGGTGAGCTGTTGCGTCATCAAGGCAAAGAGTTGCTCGCAGTCAATACCGCCAGCCACGGCACTGGTCGTCTGTGGCGAGAGTAGGTCTGAGCTAGACTCTTTGGACTTAGAGGGCATGGATCAAGAGACGTAGAGGAGCAATCCCTTGAGATACTCCCCCTCTGGGTAAAAGATGTTGATCGGATGACAGGGACTTTGCCCCAAACGCTTGAGGATACGCACCTCTCGCCCCGCCAGCGTGGCAGCCGTCATCACCGCTAGGGTAAACTCCTCCATCGTGACGGCCTGCGAGCAGCTAAAGGTGAAGAGCAGTCCACCATGGGCGATCGCTCTGAGGGCTGATTCGTTCAATCGGCGGTACCCTCCCAGACCTTGCTGCTTATGGTTGCGTTGCTTGACAAAAGCTGGTGGATCTAAGACGATCAGGTCGTAGGCTCCTGGCTCAATCGCAGAGAGATAGTCGAAAGCATCAGCCACGACTGCCTCGTGCCTCTGCAGCGTCTCTGGATCTGAAGAGAAGTTGATCGCCACACTCTCCTCGCAAAGTGAGATAGCTCGTGCAGAGCTGTCTATCGAGACGACGCGCTGAGCACCCCCTCCGAGAGCATAGACGGAGAAGCCCCCCGAGTAGCAGCAGATGTTGAGGACATTGCGCCCCCGAGCGTACGACTCGACAAGACGTCTGTTGTCACGCTGGTCTACGAAGAAGCCAGTCTTCTGTCCTCGCTCCCAGTCTGGCAGGAAACTGTAACCGTACTCCTGCACCGTCCGATCATACTCCGCCGAGGGCGCCTTGCCTAGGTAGCCATTCGGCATAATCCAGTCGCTAGGTGTCTGCGCTGGGAGCGTCTCAACAGACTTGTCGTAGACGTAGTGCACGCCTAGCTCTGGGAGCTCGCACAGCACCTCAGCGATCAACTGACGTAGCGGGTAGAGACTCAGCGCATGTATCTGTATCACAGCCACCTCTCGATAGATGTCGATGACCAGCCCTGGTATGAAGTCGCTCTCGCCATAGCATAGACGCCAGCAGTTTGTCGTTCGCCCGTCTTGGCTCTGGATGAGCGTCTTGCGAAGCTGCAGCGCTTGGCTCAGACGTGTGGTAAAAAAGGCACGCCACTCCCCTATCTCCTCCTCGCCAAAGGTCAGCATGCGGACGGCTATCGTACCGCCCTCGTAAACGCCTTGACCTAGTCGCTGAGAGCCATCATGATTAAGGATAGTCACTGTCGCGCCTAGCGGTATGCTCTCCTTGCTGCGCTGCAGTGCGCCTGAGAAGACCCATGGATGGTGTCTGAGGAGAGGCTCCTCACGATGAGGCTTGAGGTATAACTGATACATAGGAGTGGTGGTAGGTTGTAGCTCTTGTGGTAAAGTCCTAGGATGGTTGCTCGGGGCAGAGTCCGAAGTGGTGCAGTAGTGGCATCGGCTCCGACTCAAGACGATGATAGATGCGGAGACAAGCGTATGCGTCTAGTGCAGCGTAGCTTTGCTGCGCAGGCGTTAGCGTAGCCGCCTCCCAGTTGCTTAGCTGAGCACGCTTACTAATCTTCTCAGCGAAGAGTATCGCATAGATCTTTTGCAGACCCAAGTCGTGGATACCGTAGGCAGGTGTGAGACGCTGCAGGTCTACAAAGCCCTGTGGATGTAGCTCTGGCGAAAACCTCCTCAACTGTCTCCGATCCCCGCAAAGGTCTAGCCCCACCTTGAGTATGTCCTCACGCTCCAGTAGTCCCTGTAGGCGTGGCGGGATGCCTATCTTGTTAATCCTAAAGAGGTAGCAGCAACTCTCGCTCGACAGCTGAATAAGTGCTACCGACTGACGCTCATACTTCTTAAAGACAGGCTTAGACTCTGTGTCCATACCGATTATAGCACACTGCTCTAGAGCTGCTACGGCAGACTCCACTTGCGGGAGCGAGTCCACGACAACGATTTCACCTGTGAAGGTCGCTTTGGCTAGTTTGCCTATCTCCTCTTTAGTAATTGATGACAGCACGATTGTTTACTCTTTATATAATGTATGCTTCCTGTGGTTCAGCAGTCAGTATCTTCCTCTAGAGCTTCGCTATTCTTGTGATAGTGTAGCACGCGCAGGGCAGAGAGGAGCGCATCGCCTAGGTATGTGTCAAAAGCGTATTGCAGTATCGCGAGCGTCGCAATGAGTAGCTCGCCAGCATCCTCTCTAAGCACCAGCAATGGCGTACCCAGCTCACGGTAGATCAGTACCAAGAGCCGTGAGAGACGCTCAGGCTGTAGCTCGCCATCCTGCGTCACACCCACTGGGTAGTGGAGGAAGAGATCCAGTTCCTCCCCCAGTAGCGCACGCACCTGCTCCTCGTAGTAGCTCACCGTCTCATCCGAGATCATCTGCGTGTAGCCCGTGAGCCACTCCTCCAGCTCCTCCGTAGAGGTAGCTGGCATCTGCGATAAGTAGCTAAAGATCTCTGGCAAATAGCCGTAGGTACGCCTTACAAAGTCCGCACGACTATACTCAGACGCATGCTCTATGAGCGCGCAGTAGTCCTTGCACAGCGTGAGAAAGGCGACTAGCTCCTGCGGATTGCTCTCGCTCGTTTGCTCCATATGCACTCTAATGGATTAAGACTTTACTTAGCAAAAGCACCTTCCTGAATCAGGTACTCAGCAATCTGAATAGCATTAAGCGCAGCCCCCTTCATAATCTGGTCAGCCACGCACCAGAAAGTGACACAGCCTGGCTCGGCAAGGTCAGCCCTCAGACGTCCCACATAGACTGGCTCTTGCATAGAGCAATGTAGGGGCATCGGGTAGCTACGCTTGGCGGGATCGTCCATCAGGAGTAGCCCCTTCTGCTGCGACATCGCCTCGCGCACCGCCTCCACCGTGAGCGGCTCAGCACACTTCACCCAGATAGCCTCGCTGTGGGCACGCAGGACTGGGACACGCACGCAGGTGGCACTGACACGTATCTCATCGTTGTGCAGGATCTTGCAGGTCTCATTGTACATCTTCATCTCCTCCTTCGTATAGTCATTGTCCGTAAAGATGTCAATCTGCGGAATGAGATTATATAGGAGTTGATTGCCGAAAGCCTTCGTCTGCAGTGGCTTGCCCATCGCTTGGTCACGCACCTGCCCCTCCAGCTCAAGCATCGCATCATGACCCGCACCGCTCGCAGCTTGGTAGGTAGCCACATGCACACGCTCTATCGGACTCAGCGCATGAATTGGAGCCAGCGCCACGATCATCTGGATCGTGCTGCAGTTCGGGTTAGCAATGATTCTCTTAGCTGGGTGTAGCGCATCAGCGCCGTTGACCTCGGGCACAACCAGAGGCACATCGGGATCCATACGGAAGGCACTCGAATTGTCGATCATCAGAGCGCCATGCTTCGTGATCGTGCTGGCGAAGTCTAGTGCCGTCTGTCCACCAGCAGAGACGAAGGCGATGTCAATATCCTTGAAGTCATCGTTTTGAGCTAGGAGCTTTATCTTGTACTCCTTACCTCGGAAAGTGATCTCACTGCCCGCACTGCGAGACGAGCCAAAGAGTCTCAGCTCATCAATTGGGAAGTCACGGTGCTCCAAAAGACGGAGGAACTCACGCCCCACGGCCCCACTGGCACCTACTATAGCTATCTTCATATTATTATCGTTCTGTAGAGTTAGAATTGAGGTCTATACGACCGTAAGCTCAGAGAGTTGTCTCCAGCTCCAATGCAAAAGTACCCAATCTACCGCAATCGGCAAAAAGTTTTCCCCGCACCACACATCCCCTCGAGGATAGAGTTTCATTTTTCGCAAAAAAGGCAAGTCGACGCTTTGATATTTTGGAAAGTTGTCGTACCTTTGTGGTGGCTTTGTGCTGAGAGCACTTTCTTCACCCTCGAGTAGGGTCTCGGAGTCCTCAAGGCTTAAAAGGGAATCAGGTGAAATTCCTGAACAGTCCCGCTGCTGTAATCCTCGCAAAGCAGGCATCATAACCACTGCACCTTGTATAATTGGTGTGGGAAGGGATGTCTGTATGAGGTAAGTCAGAAGACCTGCAAGGCTTGAAGCGCTACGAGGTATAGCATAAGGAAATAATCGTCGACTTTCAGATCCTAGTCTGAGACTCCTATTCCCCCAGCTGTACGCTCCTCGCTACTCCTAGTCGAGCGCGACGGGAGATGTATGTTACAATGCGAGCGATGCATCTAGGCATCACACCACGATGCGTAGTATGTGGGACATCTTGAGTGCCTACCAGCTTTCTCGACGAGAAGTAGCTGTGACACAATCTTCCGAGTCAAAAAGCTTTGGTCACAGCAATGCACCTAGGAGACTCTTTGGATGCCCATACGAGACTAGATAGGAGGACATTTACTTTAAAATAGGGGAACGTTTTCGATAAAGTGATTGAGCAATGTCTTGCTACTACGATCTCTATGAGTACCATAAAGGTATGCGTGCTACTATAGCACCCGTGCCATACGAGATCTATTAGGCGTCTGATCGTCACTACAAGGGGAAGCATACAGCAGGCTCTCGTCTATGCCACTGTCCCTAATATCACACTACACTAGTGCGTGCGAACTAGATCAGTCTGTGTCACCGCAGACTCTGCGCAGAGCGACCACTGTACATACTTATCACTTGAGGAGCAGCTGTAGGTTCTAGTCAGTCTACCCAAGACTAGGAGATAGACAAATAGATCCTCTTGCCACCCCGAGCAAATCATGATGCGAGTCCTACGGTGAGGCCACAACCTCACACCGTAAAGCTAAGAGGATCCGCTACGAAGAGACAGGTATGGTGCGTACCACTGGTCATAGGTTAAGTGTGTGTTGAAAAAGGCCAGCCACTACCACCCTACTCTCCTTATAGGAGCGTCTCACGTAGCCCACATCTCTCTTCAGATGAGCATCGTGGTCACTGTTCCGCTCTAGGAGAGTTCCGTTGACCAGTTCAATGGACTCTAGGGAAGTCGCCACAAAGCGTACTACCCCGCTAGAAGCTATACCTCACACCACGTGACAGTATAGCAAGCCAAGAGCTTTCGAATAGTTGAAGTCCACACGCAGTACGCTGAGTACGTGTCGTGTGGACTTCTCTTTTTTATGTAAGTATGGCTTTCAATCTGCAAGTCTCCATTGACAAAGGCAACGAACCGCACTTTCACAGCGCTCTATCACCATAAACAAAAAGGATGATACCGTAACCCAGTACCATCCTCCCGTAGTGGAGCATATCGGACTTGAACCGATCACCTCGACACTGCCAGTGTCGCGCTCTAGCCAGATGAGCTAATGCCCCAAGAGTCCGAAAGCAAGACCTCTCCCCCTATCAGGGTGTCTCACGAACTACTGCAAAGGTAATGAAAACTTTCCACTTAGCCGACCACGAGATTTCACAAAGCAGCTGACCGCCTCCCCTCGTTATCTCACAGAAAAAAAGAGCTTGTAAGTGACCATCGGCATAAAGCCCTGCGTGTACATCGTCGAGTACTCACCCTTATCGAAGAGGAGAGACATGACATTCTTACGGTTTGTCACATTCTGCAGATCCACAGCCCACTCCTGGGTGATGCGCTGACCTATCTGACGAGCGCCTATCTTTAAGTCTGCTCGGAGGTAATCCTTGGCTTGACGAGCATTGACCTGTGTTTTGTCAAGCTCTATGCGACCGCTCTGCTTATACAGATCTTCTCGTATCGGGGTGTAGCGGATGCCCCCCGCATAGGAGGCCTTGAGATCGGTAAAGAGCGCCCAGTGCTTCGGCAACTTCCACTCATATCCACCCGTTAGATTGACAAGGTATCGACCATCGAAGACCGTACTCCACCACTCTTTCTGAAATCCTGTCGTATAGGTCGAACTGTAGAGCGAAGCGTTGAAGAGAAGGTAGTAGTTATTGCTATAAAACTTCTCCACCGTAAGCTCTACGCCGTAGTTTCTACCACGTCCTTTATTGACTAGATCACTCTGACGCTCTATGTAGTTTTGTCCAGCGCCCCCTATCTCTAGGAGCGTCCATATAGAGTTTGGATCATTGACCACAGGCACTTTGTATAGCTCCTGATAGTATCCCTCTATCTTAGCATGCCAGTTGGGCGCAAAAGCCCAGTCATAGTAAAGATCCACCTGCGCACTACGTGTGAAGTCAACCCGCTTATTACGATATTCGATACCCTGCGGTCCATAGTAACGGATGAAGTAGAAGGAGCGAGGGAGCATCTGACTATACAGTCCCGCAGCAAGACCGATCGTGTGAGAGCGAGCTGGCTGATACTGCACACCCATACGGGGCTCGATAGCATAGTGATCATTGATCGTAAGGCACATACTATGTAGTCCCGCTGTAGCTGTCCAGTAGTCTCCTAGGCGCTGACGGTACTGTCCATAGGCTCGGATCAAGCCATAGAGTGGGCTCTCCTCAGCAATTGTCCGCACACCTTGAGCAAACGTACCATCAGCCGCCTGCTCCAAGTAGTGCGCATCAAAAAGATCGCCTCGGACTCCCGCCACGAGCAAGCCCTCCCGAGTAGGATGCCATGTAAGATCAGAGTGTAGGGTCCACCTATTCTCCTGTGCCATCTCCGACCACAAGAGATGCCACTGTGGAGACTGCTTGTATCCTCTCAGGTCCATCGTATCAACAGGCACGCTCGTATCAGAGCGAACGAAGGAGAGCTGCGTACGGAGTGACGTATGGGAAGAAAACTGGACACTGTGTGTCAGCCCTGCTATGTAGGCTGTCGCATTGACCGCTATGCGCTGTGCGTAGGATAGCTTACTAAAGTCATAGTCGGCATATTCAAAACTGTCTCCCAGCTCGTTTGTGGCAAAGTGTATGTGACTCTTGCTAAATAGTCCGACGAAAGAGAGCGTATGCCCCTGTCCTAGGTCAAAGTGAAGCTTCGTCGTGAAGTCTTGATAGCGTGGCACCACTGGCATCTTAAAGCCTAGAGCATGCATGATGTCAGGAACGGAGTAGCGATAAGAAGCAAGGTAAGACGATTGACTCCCCTTGCGCAGGTAGCCCTCAGCCCCTAACTCTAGCCCCCCGAAGCCTGACTGTAGCCAGAACTCATGTCGCTCGAGATTGCCACGACGTAGACGCAAGTCAAAGATACCCGAGAGCGCATTGCCATAAGGAGCTGGCCAAGCACTCAGGTGAAAGTCCGAGTTCGTCAGCAGATTAGTGTTGAGATAGCTCACCTGACCTCCAGTCATACCGACACCTGTATTGAAGTGATTGGGATTGCTAATCTCGATACCATCTAGGATCCACTGCACCCCAGAGGGCGAATTACCTCGTATGATGATATCGTTGCGAGAGTCGTTGACCGGCATGATACCAGCGAAGCTACGCACCATACGAGCTGGATCTCCTAGAGAAGCAGCAAAGCGATACGCCTCATCGACGCTAAAGCTACGCGCTCCAGCTAGGCTAAGCCTATTCGTAGGAGTACTCTTGTCATACGGAGCTGTCACAACCACAGCATCGAGCTTGGTATCTGACGGAGTCAAGGTTATATGCAGCACGCTCTGCTTGCCTGCGACAACGAGGAGATCTACCTCCTGAGACTCATAACCTACACAACTAATCTGCAGAGAGCTACGCCCTACAGGTAGCCGTAGAGAGAACTTCTGATCCGAGCCCGTCGTTGTCCCTACGAGTGGATCACTACCGACTAATATGATCGAAGCTCCAACGATCGTGTCGTCAGGAACTGCGGAGATGACCTCTCCGCGCACCTCTTGTGTAAAGGGCTCCTGAGCATTCAACCGAGCATTTAGATAAGCGGTAAATGCAAGGGTAATGATAAGTAAGACGAGCTTAGTAAGATGTCTCATACGAGTTTGAGAAGATTGGTTTCACTCGCAAAAGTACTCCAAAGATGTTAACAACGTGTGACACATACACCTCAGAAGTCTCTATTCCTCTGTCGTATAAGCCACAACCTCGGAAGGGTATAAGTGTAGAGCACCACACATTTTGAGTGCTTTCTGCCAGGTTGTTTTTTACTTCTAAAAGGTTAGTATCTCCATTTTCACTATCTTTGGGGAACGAACGAGCTTAGCTCACTTTTAATACAGATCAATCAATAACATCATACCATTATGAAGACTACTCCATTTACAGAGCGACACATAGCACTGGGTGCTAAGATGCACGACTTCGCAGGCTACAATATGCCTATCGAGTACCCTACGGGGATCCTTGAGGAGCATATGAATGTGATCAACGGCGTCGGCGTCTTTGACGTGTCACACATGGGAGAGTTTTGGGTCAAGGGACCGAAGGCTCTCGAATTCCTACAGAAAGTATCAAGCAACGATGCCTCCAAGCTGGAGGTGGGTCAGATACAGTACAGCTGCTTCACGACGGAGCAGGGCACACTGCTAGACGACTTCCTCGTATATCGCTACGAGGAGGACAAGTACATGCTCGTACCCAACGCTGCCAACGTGGTCAAGGACTGGGCGTGGTGCCTCAAGCAAAACGATATGGGCGCTGACCTAGAGGATGGCTCTGCCAAGGTCGGACAGCTAGCCGTACAGGGACCCAAGGCAACACAAGTCCTACAGCGTCTGACGGACATCAATCTACTCGACATCCCTTACTACCACTTTAAGGTAGGCACCTTCGCAGACTGCCCTAACGTGATCATCTCTAATACGGGCTACACGGGTTGCGGAGGCTTCGAGCTTTACTTCTTTCCTCAGTATGCCGACAAGATATGGGACGCTATCTTTGAGGCTGGCAAGCCCGAGGGCATCATGCCAGCTGGTCTGGGTGCACGCGATACGCTCCGTCTGGAGGCTGGTTTCTGCCTCTACGGCAATGATATCGACGATCAGCACACAGCACTAGAGAGTGGCCTAGGCTGGATCACCAAGCTTACGGACAATAAGCCCGCTCTCGTGGGTCGTGAGGCGCTACTCAAGCAGAAGGCTGAGGGCGTAACACGCAAGCTCGTTGCCTTTGAGATGGTCGACAAGGGCATCCCCCGTCAGCACTACGACATAGTCAACGAGGCTGGTGAGAAGATCGGCGTCGTCACCTCTGGTACTATGTCTCCCGCACTCAAGGTTGGCATCGGTATGGGCTACGTCTCTACGGAGTACAGCAAGATAGACAGCAAGATCTACATCGCCGTCCGCAAGCGTAACCTCGAGGCTAAGGTGGTCAAGCCCCCTTTCCGCAAGTAATCACATGCTGCGCTAAGCTACAAGCAGCACGCTAAACAAAGCCCTCCACTGAGCAACTCACCCTCACTCGTGGAGGGCTTTGACAATACAACCTACTCTCCTACCAATTCGCTAATCCATCCGATGAAGGCATCAGATACTTCCATTTTTAACGCTCTTAGTCCTGACACCTCTCTATTCTTTATACCTCCTTACCAGAGAGCTTACTCCTGGGAGAAGGAGCAGATATATCGTTTCTTCGATGATGTCATGAGACTAGTTCGCTCCGAGCTAGACCCCAAGGCAGAAAGATAAGCAAGAACACTTCTTCGGGACTCTCGTCTACAAGTCAGAGCCGACGGGCTCCTTTATCAATCTCAATGTCATCATCGACGGACAGCAGCGACTCACCACCTCGCTCCTCTTCTGCATCGCTCTGCGCGACCTCGCTACTGATCCACAAGAGAAGGCGAGCATAACCAATACATTGCTAACCAGTAGCAACTCCTCATTTGAAGATCGTGTCAAGCTCAAGCAGGTCACGGCAGACTTCGAAGCTTATCGAGCACTGGTGAGAGGCGATGAGGAGACAATCCCTGGTAAAGTAACCAACGCATACAAGCTCTTCATCAGGCTCTTGACCCCTAAGCTCCAGAACGAGGGACTGACCATACGGCACTTCATCACAGCTCTGCAGCGGATCAACGTGGTCACCATCCTGCTCGATGAGAGGCCCTACAAGGGGGAGGATCCTCAGGTTATCTTTGAGACGCTCAATTCGCTCGGCAAGCCACTCACCCTGTCGGACCTGATCCGCAACTACATCTTACTCGGGATGCCTAGCAAGGAGCAGACTAAGGCTTATGATGAGGTGTGGCAGCCTAAGATAGAGAAGCCACTCGGCGAAGCTTATCTCTCTAAGTTTTTTCGCGACTACCTCCAGTGCCGAGACAAGAAGCCCTACAAGGTGGTCAGCGACAACAATACCAAAGAGCTATACTACCAGTTCAAAGAGTTTGTCGAGCAGACCTTCACCAGCCGAGACTCCTTTATAAAGGACATACAGTCCTATGTGCCGTGCTACCTAAGCATCATAGACCCATCGCACTACGAGGACGCAACGCCGGACAGCGAGACCATCCGAGAGCTCCTGCGCAACATCTTCGAAGATATCACGAGCGAAGCCTTTAAGCCTGTTGTTCTAGAGCTACTGCACATGTATCAAGCCAAGGCTCCAGCGACCACCATCAGTGGTGCCCTGCTGATAGAGACCCTAAAGAGCATACGTACCTATCTGATTCGTCGACGTGTTCTAAGCTTGACTATCGGAGAGAATATGAACATTCCCCTACTGACCTCTTACCTTCCAGCCATAGCGAATCAGCAAACTTCGCTCATGGACGTTTTAACCAAACAATTCTACCAGCTACGTCTTCCCAATGACAAGGAGGTGCGAGATACGTTGGAGCGCATCGCTTTTTACAAGGATCTGCGGAGCTACAGCAAGTTTATCTTAGGCAAGATGGAGGAGCGACAGACAAAGGTGGCGGTTCCTTTTAGGGATAAGGCAATCACCATTGAGCATATTATGCCACAGACGCTCAACGAGGTGTGGTGCTCCGAGCTGGGCGAGGAGAAGGCTGAGGAGGTGCACCAGCACTATCTGCACAATATCGGCAACCTCATACTCACGGAGTTCAATAGTGAGATGGGCAATAAGTCTTTTGCCGACAAGAAGGCACAACTCTCCACCTCGACCATACGATACAGCCATGATATCTGTCAGTATGAGCAGTGGTGTGAGGAGAGCATCCTTGACCATCAGAATCGTATGGTTAGTCTCTTCCTAGACACCTTCGCACTGCCCGATGAATACAAGCTGGCTAACAATTGGAGGGACGCCGACAAGCAAATGACGGAGATGCTCTTCTACCCACTGGAGTCTGATCCGACAATCCTCACGGGGTGCAAGCCCAAAGCCGTCGTGCTCTTTGGCAGTAAAATTGAAGTCAAGTCTTGGAGGACGCTCTTACTTCTCTTTTTCAAAAATCTCTTCGATCAACACCCTCAGGCCAAGAGTATCTTGTTTGACAATCAAAAAGAGGTTCTTGGGAGAGCCGATGCTCTAATCCTTTGGAAGGATTTGAAGTCAAAGCAGGTAAGCTATAAGCACCTCTACAAGACAATAGATAATAAGGACTGCTATAAGGAAACGAGCGACATTGCTGATGACTGCATTTGTATCAATGCGACGTTGAATACGCAAGCCCTCATCGACCGCATTGCTAGAGTGATGCGACTGCTAGACTTGGACTCCGAGGAGGTCATCATTAAACTATAAATGAGCAGACACACTTATGAGAGAAGTAACTTTTGACATTTGTCCTTGCCCTGCGCTCTACCCTTACTACCATCAGGAGGACAGCGAGGTGGTCGTGGTGGACATACTGCGTGCTGGCACCTCGATGGTGGCAGCCTTTGACCATGGCGCTAAGGAGATCATTCCCGTGGCGACGACCGAGGAGGCGGAGAGCTTCCTCGGCAAGGGCTACGTGGTAGCTGCCGAGCGTAATGCGATGCGTTGCCCGTGGGCTGACCTGGGCAACGACCCCTCCGAGTTTACCGCTGAGCGGATCGGCGGACGTAGCATCGTCTTCACGACGACCAACGGTACCCAAGCCATTCACGCAGCTCGGGAGGCTGGCGCAGCGGAGATCATCGTAGGCGCTTTTAGCAATCTCACCGCCGTGGCGCGTCATTGCCAAGCTTCGGGGCGTGCCGTGACGGTACTCGCTTCTGGTTGGCAAAACAGCTTCTGCATCGAGGACACGCTCTACGGCGCAGCGCTCCTAGACAAACTAGAGGAGCTGGGCACAACCTACCGACTCACCGACAGTAGCCGCACAGCGCTAGAGCTGTACCGCCAGCACCGTGCCCATCTCTACGACTACCTCTACAATTGCGATCACAACCAGCGTCTGATACAGCGTGGCTATCCCGAGAGCTTACGTCTTTGCCTCGAGCAAGACTGCTCGATACACATTCCCACGCTCAACGAAGCTGGGCAACTCTATGTCTAAACCACTGCCCTCAGCGCTAATTTCCGTACATTTGCAACGTAAGTAGTTTCAGACCCATTATACACAACACCCGCTATGATTAGTTATTTTGTCCTTGGTGATACGATTTATGCCGTCTCACACACCTCAGCTCTCAGCGAGGAGACCTGCGAGCGTCTCTCGTGGCTCTTTGGCGGAGCGCAGCTGGCTCCCGAGTCTCATCTCGAGGGAACCTTTGTGGGCCCCCGTCCTACGCAGGTGACCCCATGGAGCACCAACGCTGTGGAGATAACGCAAAACATGCGCATCGCTGGCATCGATCGTATTGAGCAGCTCACACGTACTCACGAGGCGAAGCCACACTACGACCCGATGCTCCAAGCGATCTACAAGGGGCTAGGTCAGGAGAGCTTCGCCATGACCGCTGAGCCACAGCCGATCCGTGAGATCACGGACCTGGAGGTGTACAACGAGGAGGAGGGACTAGCCCTAAGCGAGGAAGAGATAGCTTACCTACAGGGCGTCTCGGCACGCATTGGTCGCCCGCTGACTGACTCTGAGGTCTTTGGCTTCTCACAGGTCAACTCAGAGCACTGCCGTCATAAGATATTCAACGGCACATTCGTCATCGATGGTTTGCGACAAAACGATTCGCTCTTTGCGATGATCAAGCAAACCTCCAAGGAGAACCCCAACGGCATCGTATCGGCTTACAAGGATAATGTGGCTTTTGTCAAGGGTCCCCGCGTCTGGCAGTTTGCGCCAACGAGCGCGACGGAGCCCTCGCTCTTTACACTACGGGAGCGCAATACAGTTTTAGCGCTAAAGGCTGAGACACACAACTTCCCCACAACGGTCGAACCCTTCAACGGAGCGGCTACTGGCTCGGGCGGTGAGATCCGCGACCGCATGTGTGGTGGCAAGGGATCGCTACCACTCTCTGGTAGTGCCGTCTACATCACCTCCTACCCACGTCTAGAGAAGGATCAGAAGCTTAGCCCCGCCAAGCTAGCCCCACGTCCGTGGCTTTACCAGTCTCCGCAAGAGATCCTGACGAAAGCGAGCGACGGCGCTAGTGACTTTGGCAATAAGTTTGGTCAGCCACTGATCAACGGTTCGCTACTGACCTTCGAGCATCAGGAGAGCTCCGACAGTACGCTCTACGGCTACGATAAGGTGATCATGCTGGCTGGCGGTATGGGCTACGCTCCCCAAGAGGATGCTAAGAAGGAGACGCCACAACCTGGCGAGACGGTCGTACTACTCGGTGGCGACAACTACCGCATCGGTATGGGTGGCGGTGCCGTCAGCTCTGTCGCTACGGGCGAGTACAGTAGCGGTATAGAGCTTAATGCGGTACAGCGTGCCAACCCTGAGATGCAGAAGCGTGTCCTCAACGTGGTCCGCTCCATCAGCGAGCAGGGCGACAACCCGATCGTGAGCATCCACGATCACGGCGCTGGCGGACACTTGAACTGTCTCACCGAGCTGATCGAGGAGACGGGAGGACGCATTGACATTGACGCACTACCCGTAGGTGACCCGACACTCTCCGCTAGAGAGATCATCGGCAATGAGAGCCAAGAGCGTGTCGGTCTGCTCATCCAGGAGCGTGAATACGCGCAGATGGAGCAGATAGCACGTCGTGAGGGCAGCCCTATATATAAGGTAGGCGAGACGACCGACGATGAGCGCCTCCTCTTTAGCACAGAGCGGGAGGGACGCGCTGCCATTGACTTAGCCGTGTCCGACCTGCTGGGGCAGTCGCCCAAGACCGTTATGGAAGACGAGACGGTCGCTCACCAATTTGCACCAGTAAGCTATGACAAAGAGCTCTGGCGCCAGTATCTAGACAAAGTATTGACCCTCGAAGCGGTCGCCTCTAAGGATTGGTTGACCAACAAAGTGGACCGCTCCGTGACGGGTCGTGTAGCACAGCAACAGTGCGTCGGTGCACTTCAGCTACCGCTCTCCGACCTCGGTGCTATGGCACTAGACTATGACGGCAAGAGCGGTATGGCTACTGCTGTAGGACATGCTCCTCAGGTGGCACTCATCGATGCTGGGGCTGGCTCTCGGATGGCTATCGCAGAGGCTCTGACGAACATTGTCTTTGCGCCCATCGAGGGTGGCATACGTGGCATCTCGCTCAGCGCTAACTGGATGTGGCCTTGTCGCAACAAGGGCGAGGACGCACGTCTCTATCAGGCGGTGCAGGCTTGTAGCGAGTTTGCCATAGATCTAGGGATCAACATTCCGACGGGCAAGGACTCGCTCTCCATGACGCAGAAGTATCCCGACGGAAAGCAGGTGATGAGCCCAGGCACACTGATCATCACCGCAGCAGCTCCCGTGAGTAACGTCAGGGGCATCGTGACGCCTGAGCTCAAGGCGGCTAAGCAGAGCCGTCTGCTCTACATAGACTTTAGCTTTGCTCCGATGGCTCTCGGTGGCTCAGCTTTGGCACAAGCATTGGGACAGCTGGGGGACAGCTTCCCCACAGTCGGCGACACCGACTACTTCGCCACCGCCTTTGAGGCCGTTCAGGAGTTGATCCATAAGGGGTTAGTCCTAGCTGGTCACGACATCTCGGCAGGCGGTATGGTCACGACGCTCTTGGAGATGTGCTTTGCCAATACGCAGGGTGGCGCTGAGATCAGCCTAGACGCACTCGCCAATGTGGACCTCGTCACGGCACTTTATAGCGAGAACCCGGGCGTCATCCTACAGGTTTCTAAGGCAGAGCAGGCGAAGCGTATCCTCGAGGAGTACGAGATCGCTTATGCCGACCTAGGCGCACCCACCGAGTCTCGCCTGCTGATGATCCATCAGGAGGGCAAAACGTACGAGATCGACATTGATGCCGCGCGCAAGTGCTGGGCAAACAAATCTTACCTGCTAGACTGCTTCCAGAGTGGCGAAGCTCCAGCAACGAGTCGCTACGAGAACCTTGGCAAGCAGCCCGTACAGTGGCGCTTCCCGCACGCTTTCGCTGGCACTTATGCGGGTCTCGGTCTAGAGCCTCATCGCACGAAGGCATCTGGCATCAAGGCGGCTATCCTACGTGACAACGGCACCAACGGTGAGCGTGAAATGGCTTACGCACTGCACCTCGCAGGCTTTGACGTGGTGGACGTCCATCTGACCGATCTCATCGAGGGACGCACCGACCTAGCCGACGTTCGCATGCTCGTTTACTGTGGAGGCTTCTCGCACTCCGATGTCTTAGGCTCTGCCAAGGGCTGGGCTGCGGGCATCCTTTACAATGAGCGGGCTCGCAAGGCTATCGAAGCTTTCTACGCTCGTCCCGACACCCTCTCACTCGGCATCTGCAACGGCTGTCAGCTCATGGCTCAGCTTGGGCTACTCGGCAAGGATGCTCAGGGCGAAAGCCTCTTCAAGCTGGAGCACAACGCCTCGCACAAGTTTGAGTCCAACTTCCTAACCGTAGACATAGCCGACACGGGTGCTATCTTGACACAAGGTCTCGAGGGCTGTCAGCTCGGTGTCTGGGTGGCTCACGGCGAGGGTCGCTTCGTCTGCCCCACGATACCTGATGAGCAGATCGCAGCGCGCTACCATTACGACACCTATCCCGGCAATCCTAATGGTTCTGAGCGTGGCATCGCAGCACTTTGCAGTAGCGATGGCCGTCACCTAGCTATGATGCCTCACCCTGAGCGTGCTACGCTCACCTGGCAGTGTAGCTTCTACCCCGAGGAGCGTCGCCAGGAGGATCAGGTCTCACCGTGGATACAGTTCTTCCGCAACGGTTACGAGTGGCTCGCCCAGCAGTAGTCCCCGCCACCTAGCCTATGCCTGAGATAAGTCGCGAGCACCTCTGTATCTATGCCTTGACACAGCTCAAGGGCGTATCGCTACAGCTCGCTCGCCATCTGATAGAGTTTGCTGGATCAGCCACAGCACTATGGGCTGATCCACAAGCTCTGGCAAGGCTCAACAGCCACGTCTACACGCATCTCTACCCGCTCCTACGGGATCGGGCTAAGCTTGAGGAAACGCAAGCGCTACTACAGCGCACCGCCGACCTAGGCATTCTAATGGTCAGCATCTACGATGCCGACTACCCACCTCTACTCCTACAGTGTGCCGATGCGCCACTGATACTCTTTTATCTAGGCGACCTAGCGCCACTCCATGCGGAGCAGACGCTCAGCGTCGTTGGTACGCGCAAACCTTCGCAGCATGGTGTCGAGGATCTGCAGACGATCATCAGCCATCTGCCCAGCGTGACCGACAGCGTGACCATCGTCAGCGGACTGGCTCTTGGGCTAGACGCTGTCTCACACAAGGCGGCGCTGCAGGCGGGCTTGCCCACCGTTGCTGTGCTGGCGCACGGACTTCACATGATCTATCCGAGCAATCACCGCAACCTCGCTCGCAGCATCGTATCTCACGGTGGAGCTTTACTCTCCGAGTACCCTGCTGGTGTCAAGCCTCAGCGACATCAGTTCGTCTTGCGCAATCGTATCGTGGCGGGGCTTACGCAGGCGACCCTCGTCGGACAGTCTGCCGAGCGTGGCGGTTCGCTCATCACGGCACACCAAGCCTTCGACTACGACCGTGCCGTCTACGCACTCCCAGGACGCCCCTCAGATCGTGAAAACGAAGGGTGCAACAACCTTATCTACAACAATATCGCCAAGCTCATCACCTCAGCCACTCACCTCTGCGAAGACCTCGAGTGGAAGAAGCCCGACCATGAGGCGCGCAGTGCCGTCGGCTCCATGTCTCACGAGAGCAAGCTCAACGCTCTGCGTGCTCGCCTAGAGCCTAAGACACGTCCCCTCCTCGACCTACTCATAGAGAGCGGTGATGGCCTCTCTATAGATGCTATCTGTGACCAGACGCTCATGGGCGTCGACGAGGTAAGCTTCCGACTCTTCCTCCTCGAGAGCGACGGCGCCGTCTCGCTCCAGCCCGATGGGCGCTACAAGCTACAGATCTAGCCACACGTCCCCGCCCATAAACAAAATCAAAAGTCTTGACTAGAGCCCAAAGTTCTAATCAAGACTTCCTTGTAATAACTGAATAGAGTGCTTACTCCTCCTCAAAGTCTACGTACTCGCCTTGGTCTTTCTCAAACTTCTTCTTCGCTATATCCTTCATGTCCAGCTTACCCTGCTGTGACTGTGCATCTGCGGAGCTTTGCTGTGAAGCGGCCGAGTGCCACCCCTTGCGTGGCGCTTTTCGTGACTTAGTGTGCGGGTCAGCCTGCTGTATGTAGCGTCTCACCATCCAGTACAATATACGAGAAGCAAAGCGTCTAATGAGCAGGTACGCAAGCCCTATAACGATGATCAGACCAAGTATGAATTCCATGTATCAGGTGTAGATTAAGGTGTTATTGTTGAGTGGCATCAATCGCGTCCGAATTGCTCTTGATCTGCCGACCGATAGCAAGCGAGACGATGATATAGAGTAGCATCGCTAGGCGTAGCGTACTCGCCACGGAGCCCAGCCACATATAGATACAGCCCGCCGGGACTAGGATAGCGCCCCATGCGATGAGGATGACCGTACCGTGAGATGCTTTCATCTGTGCACCTAGATGCTTCAGCGAGAGCATCGGCACACGGCTCACCATCAGGATACAGGAGAGGAGGAGTAGCCCATAGCTAGTCACTAGCGAAAGCGTATCCACCGCACAGGCGCAAGAGGAGAGCGAGATGCCAATCCACAAAAGCGCAGAGGCGGGCACCGGTAGCCCACGGAAGTAGTTGCTCGTCCCCGTATCATTATTAAAGAGTGCCAAGCGGTAGGCTGCAAACGGCAGGATCAAGAGAAAAGGTAGCGACATCATCAGAGCCGTAGACGCTACGTAGCCACTTGCCAAGAGCCTCCCCTCCATCGTGCAGAGAGCTAGTAGTGCAGGCGCTAGGCCAAAGGTGACCACATCTGAGAGCGAGTCTAGATCAGCGCCTATCGGAGAGGTCGCATGCAAGAGCCGCGCTACCATACCATCGAGCAGGTCAAAGAAAGCACCCACAGCAATCCAGATGGCACCCATCTGGTACTCCTTATAATATAGGATCGAAATGATCGCTGCCGCACCCGAGAGGATATTGCACAGCGTTAGGAGATTGGGGATTAGTCGTTTTATCATGACAACGAGGTTTTGATCTTCATACAGCAAGAAGCGTGCCTACTGGGGCAGATAGCCCAGCGTTGTCTCACCGCCCACCACTTCGTCGCCTATCTTGATCGCTATCTCCGTACCCAGAGGCAGGTAAAGGTCGATGCGTGAGCCAAACTTGATGAAGCCGAGGAAGTCCTCGACCGTCACCTCGTCGCCCACCTTCGGGTAAGTGACAATACGTCGTGCCACAGCTCCAGCGATCTGACGCTCTAGCACCTCATGGCCACCATCCGTACGAATGATCACCGCCGAGCGCTCATTGAGCACGCTACTCTTAGGGAGAAACGCCTTGTAGTAAGCACCGCTCTGATGCTCCACATGAGTGATCGTACCATTGCAGGCGACCCAGTTAGCATGTACATTGTAGAGCGACATAAAGATTGAGAGCTTGAGACAGCGACGTCCCAGCAGTTCAGGCTCCTCGACCTCCTCCATGACCACCACCTTGCCATCGGCTGGCGCTACGATGAGGCGTCTATTGGCCGCCTCGCTATTGCTACGTCTGGGGAAGCGAAAGAAGTTTAGCGCTAGCCCCATCACCGTGAGCGACACCAGTAGGGTCAAGATAAATACCCCCTTAAAGGGCACAAAGACAAAGGTTGCCCAGCAAGCCAACGTCAATATGAGGAAGAAAGAGACGAGGAGTCCCACCCCCTCGCGATGTAGTCGTACCTTTTTCATTATGGATTAAGTAGAATAGGAATCGGCAGTAATTATGATAGGCAAAGATACAAAATAGCCCCCAAAGCTCTACCCCACTCCCCCAGCACCTCAAAATAGGAATTAGCCTGTATGCTCTTCAATAGATAAAGCAGGCTTTGTGAAATGACCTTTTCATGAGAGGTGTAAAATAAAACGACCTGCCAATTTGAGCATCGTTGAGAGGCTTGGCAGGTTCTACACAGTGCAAAGGTAATCAAAGCTTTTGGCGTGACAAAACTTTTGGCTAGCTCTCGTTTTGAGAAGAGCTGCCAAGCAATTTGATAAGGCGAGCTTTGATGTTTGCGAAAGTTGTTGTAAGAAGATTTTGTGCGTCTTTTGTTAGTCGAGAGGTATGAGCCATAGCATCTCGCATAGGCTTGTACGTCAAAGCATCCCTAGACAAACAAGCTTTTGATCCTCTATCTCTTTCGGGATCAGATAACTCGGACAGTAGTTGCATGTCGTAATAATATATATCAGTGTCAATTTCTCTTATTCGAATGCTAATTCCAGCCTTATTTTGAGCCTCAATTGCATTTTTTCTCCATTTCTCAATGTTGTTCTGCTTGGAAGAGAGAGGAATCTGTTGTTCCTCAATATACCTTCTGAGAAGATTTTCTGCTAAAAAGCATTCTCCATACGCAGGCAAGTTGAATTTTGCATCTGGCTCTAAATCCTGAATCCAGGCATCTATTTTGCGTTGAGTTGTAGGCTGGACTCCGTTAACAAATCCCCTTGAAAGCTCGTCAAATAAAGCCTTGGATTTCCTCTCCCGAGTAGTCAGGGATGTTGTATTATCGGGATCTCCGTCCTGCTTTAATTCTAGACGCCATTTATCCCAATCATTAATAATACTTGGCATCACCTCTTCTTTGAGGCACTCTAGCAAGGCTTTGTATTTGTCATCATTGGGAATAACTCCTTCACGACTGCTTGTAAATCTATCTTTTTCATCATCTAAGTCATTGTAGTGTATCTGCCCATATAGGTAGTTTTCCACCACTCGACTGAAAGAGATATGTCTCAAAATGTCTTTTTCCCTCAGTCGTCCATTGACATATAAATCCAAGCTAACCTTTTCTTGAGCTCCTCGAATAGTCAACATTGAAGGTTTTTGAATAGAAGCAATAAAGCCTGAGATGGGAAGTTGATTTACGTCAAAAGTTTTGGTTCTAAACTCAGGGGTTGCCTTTTCTTCAAGCCTTACAATATATTCGTCTTTGGTTTGTTCGTTTATTTTCCAGAGAAATTGAGTGTTGTTTATCAGCTCTTGCAGGTCATTTATTGTAACATCTACCTCGTTTAGAGTTATGCAAAAGCTTGGATCAAGCAACGAAAACCGGAAGGACAAAGCGATCTGCTGGCGAATATATTCAATTTTATTCCGAATACCCTCATTAATGTCTTCAAATATGAGGATTGTGCCAGAGCCCTCCGTTATAAAAGAAGATGTATACTTTGTGAGTATAGAAGGAGGGAGTACACCTAGCTTATAACCAGAAGAAGGTATATCATCACTAATAGCCTTATCCAGCGACGAATTGTCTATAACACCTCCAACCCAATCTGAACCACACGCCTTCGTTATCACGGAGATCTTTTTAGCACACGACAAAAGGGCGAGCTTTCCAATGCCCTTGCGACCGATAAAGGGTCGACCATCTGGCGTTTTTGAATCGCCTGATTGGCGCTTTGAATATCCTATTTTCAGAAATTTGTCTTGGAAATCTTTAGAAGTCATCCCAATGCCATCATCTCTGATAATCAATAAACTCTTGTCGCGATCTATCGTAATAGAAACACGCTTGGCATCTGCATCCCAAGCATTAGATATAGCCTCGCCCAATATGGTGATGAAGCTTCTGTAAAGGTTTCGTCCTAAGTGATTGAGGACACTTAATGAAATGTTGAATGTATAGGAAGTATTCATACGGCGTTTTTACTGTGAAATAGATGCTTGATAATGCTATTACCAATAACCTCTCCTAACTTCGGAGGAACGGCATTACCAATGTATCTTGAGGCTTTAGTTATAGAAACGTCTTTTTCGTCAGAAAAGAACTGATAGGACTTGGGAAAAGTCTGGAGTAATGCGGCTTCTCTTATAGAGATAGCTCTATCTTGCGTTGGGTGTCCAAAACGACCATTACCATACCCAGTACAGAGAGTTGTCATTGTGGGTGCAGGCTTCTCCCATACCATTCTCCCATATACACTACCAAAGCTTTTGCCATTTTCTCTCTTATGACACTCTAGACGTAAGTCTTCTGGCCAATCTTGCCAACCACCTCCATAAGGGGTGCGTTGGATACGTTTTAGATTGAGTGGAGACAATGACTTGGATCGATGAAGGGGATCGTACCTGTCAACCTCCCCAGCTCTAAGAGCGGGTAAGTCCCCAATAGCATCTTTTACTGTGAGGTAATTCGATGGCTTATGAGTCGGAGGAATCAGACTTATCTCACCAAACTTAGATGCTAACAGGACCAAACGTTTTCTATTTTGAGGGATTCCATAATCTGGACAGAATATCTTATTCATATAGACGAAATAGCCTTCGTCTTTCAACAAGGAGACAAAGTCTTCTAAAACGGGTTTTTCCTTAAAAGTCAAAATCTGAGAGACGTTCTCCATCGTCACCAGATCAGGCTGTACTTCTTTTACTAAACGTCCAAATTCGTACAGCAAATCATACTTGTTAGGATCTTTCTTCTTGCTCTTGAATGCATAAGAAGAAAATGGCTGACAAGGAGCACAGCCTGCTAAGACTTTAACATCCGTTTCTGCTAGAAGCGTTGAAACTTCTTTGCCCGAAACCAACCGAATGTCCTTGTAGATAAACTGAGCATTGTTATTCCTTTCATAGGCGAAAGCACAGGTTTGATCAAGGTCATAGCCAGCCAAGATTTGAAGTCCTGCCTCTCTAAGACCATAGCTCAGTCCTCCTATGCCACAAAACAAGTCTACTACACCTATTCGCATTACTACTGCAAGCTCATTTATCAACAGGATTAGGATCCTTTTCGCAAAGGTACGATTTTCCTCCTTGTAAGAGCAACTGGTTGAGAAGCCGTAGATTCAACTCTACAAATCTCACGAGTAACGATCCAACGTGTAGCCCGCTACAGGAATGCACCGACAAACTGCGCTGCTACAAGACAGGTCGCTCGAGTGAGAGCGTCGCTGCGCTTTCGGTGCGTACGGGCTTGACCCGATCACCAGCCGAGAAGGCATACGAGATGGTCAGCGCCAGTCGCCGACGTGGCGAGAGATCGAGACGAAGCTGCTCGGTCGTATCCCCCATCCTCATCGTGATCCGATCCCGACTGTGGAGGAGATTGCTCAGCGAGAGACTGAGCTGCAGCTGATCATGCAGTAGGGAGGCATAGCAACCTAAGTCCAGCCCGTAGCGACCGCCGAGCGTGTAGCCGAGCTGCTGGCGAGCTGTCTCACCACTGAAGGCTACGCTCAGACCAACCATCTTGGTGATAGTAAACTGATGCGTTGAGGTGCCACCCACCGAGAAGCTTTGTACCGACCGCCCAGGCATTTGCTCTTGATCATAGCGTAGGTAGAGGATATTATTCGTTCGCCAGAAGGGGAAGAGACTCTTATTGAACGTCCCCGATGCGTAGTGGCTCCAGCGACTTCCCACATTGCTCGGCTGTGTATAGTAAAGGTCGGGAGCACTCTCGTCCTTATAGGTCATGATCTGAATGATGTTGCGACCGTAGCGCACCCGATAGGTGAACTGCCAGTCACGGTTGAGGAAGTAGTTGACCTCCGCCTCGTCAAATGTTTCCTGCTTAAGTCGCTGATTACCGATGCTGTAGAGATTCTTCGTCAGGTAAGTCGCCACGGGCGAATAGTAACCGTAGTTGGGTAGCGAGAAGAAATGGCGGTATGCCACGCCTATCCCCGAAGCCTTCGCGGGGTTAAGCATATACTGCAGGAGCAGGTTAGGATAAAGCCCCCGATTTGGCACAGTGTAATCGTTCTGCGCATTGAGTAAGTCTCGGTAGTGCACCACCGTCGTCTGGTAGCGCAAGCCCGCCTGTAGGTAGAGCCGCTGGGTCAACATCTTGCTGTACTCTAGATAAGGCGAAAAGTCAAAGCCTAAAATCGCAAACTGCCGATGAATGATCTGAGGCAACGTGCCACTACTCACCCCGCCCGCATCGTTGTCGTCCAGCCCATAGTTATAAGAGACCCCACCTGTGAGCTGATTGCCTCCCGCAAAGACCAGTGTGGCTCTTGGGTGAAAGGTCAGATAGTGCGTCCTGCTCTTGCTCTCTGCCAGCTCCCCCTCATTGGTCGAGTAGTAAGCCGAGCCATCGCTCTGCGAGTGGCTATAGCTCACTGTAGAGGCGATGCTCAGCCCCTCACATATGGCCAGCCGTGCGGCATAGCTCACACCGCCATTGAGATTCAGAATGCGCTGGTCGTACCCTTGTGTCAGGAGCGTTTGCCCTGCGCCATCCTTTAGAAGCGTCTCCTCCTTGGGACGGTCGTACATCACACCGCCAAAGACGCCCAGCGTGTGCTGCTTATTGATCTGATACTTAACGCCGAAGTTGTCCAGCACGGCATAGTCCCTCTTCTTGCTGTCGCTCATCGTGGTGACGAGACTAGAGGCTTCGCCCTGGCGCTTGTTTTGTCGCTCATACAGCGTAGTGTAGCGTCCCCCACCACCACGTAGCGTGTTGTATAGCGAGACACCAGCCTTGGTGTACTGTAGGAAGAGCGTGGGCCCCACATCGACAATGCCTCTCTGGTCAAACTGCGTCCGCAAGCTCACCGATCCAAGAAGTCCCGCCTCAGTCCTTAGCGTGATGTAGATGATTCCGCCCTTGATCTGCTGTCCTAGCGAAACGCCTGGATTAGGCACCACCTCAATGTGGTCTATCATAGAGGTCGGTATCGAGTTCAGCTGTTGCAACGTAATCTGCTGGTCTCCGATGTAGATAAGGTTGTCCTCCTTGCCGTTGAGTAGGAGCTGGTTACCAGTCACCTCAACGGAGGGAATGAAGCGCAGGGCTTCCGACATAGACTTTCCCTTGGTCACTGGATTGCCCTTAAACTGTACACGGATATTGCCATTCGACTGCAGCTTCGTGTGCTTGGCGACCACCTCAACCTCAGAGAGCTCAACGCTGTTTTCCTCTAGTGTGAAGTCCAACTGCGTGGTAGGCTGAGTGATCGTCACCCTCTGTTGCTGCGTCTTGTAGCCGATACAGCGCACCTCTATGAGATAGGCACCACAAGCGGGCAGCCGTAGTGCATAAGCTCCCTGCTCATTGCTCACCGCACCCGTCAGCGTCGTCGCTGTCGTGTCGCTCTGTAGCGTGATCGTAGCACCGATGATCGACTCTCCGCTACTGTCGGAGACGCTCCCCTTAACTTCATAAGCGCCTTCCTGTGCGCTAAGCCATTGTCCCGCGATAACGAGCAGGAGGACGAAAACTACCTTCTTCATTCGAAAACTTGACTTGTTATTATTATCTGCGAAATGCTTTGCTGAAATACTACTGCACACCTGTCCTCTGGTCTAGGTCGGAGGTGGCGAGAGACTCGTTGCGCGTCACTTTGCGGCTCTTGCCCGAGTTGAAGTTGTACGTGATCTTTAGACCGATAGCACGCGCTTGGATCATATTCCTTTGGTTATACTCGAAGTCATCGCCCCACTGCCTTGTCTCGAAGCGCATGTATTGCGAGAAGGGGTGCTGAGCCGTCAAGGTTAGATCCAACTTGTCGTCCCAGAAGCTCTTCTTCAGGTAGAAGCTGTACCCGTGGCTGTATGAGTAGGTCGTGCGGAGTGTCGGCGGATTGGCATAGTAGTACCACGCAGCTCCTAGATACCACGACTTGGGGAGCGTGACATCCACATTGGCGGAGAGCATGTGCTCCCAGTTCCGCTGAGTGAGTCCTTCACTAGGATAGTCGAAGAGGTGATACCTACAACTACCAAAGAACGTAAGCGAGAGCGACACGATAGGACGCCAGTTCAACCAAAGCGAAGCATTCGGCACACGGTGCAAGCCAGCATTAGCAAAGGTATGATACAGTATCTCTGGACTCTTGGGGTCTCTATACCTCACGGGCATAATCGCATTGTTGGTTTGCTCATAGCCCGTCGTTAGACTGAGGTAGAGTTGGTTCGAAAAGAATGTATAGGAGAGGTCTACATTGTGATGTAGCTCCGACTGCAAGTAAGGATTGCCAAAAGAGATGTCGTATGTTGTCATCTGACTTCGATAAGGATTGAGACGCCAGATGGAGGGACGGATAGGGCTCATCTTATAAGAGAGGAAGAGCTGCTGGCGGTCAGTCAGCATATAGGAGAGCGTAGCCGTAGGGATCAGGTCTACGCCCGTCTTGTGAAAGTCTCCCTCACTGTTTTGCGAGAAAGTTATCTTGTCATAGACCAGCGTGCCTCGTGCCCCAGCGGAGAGAGCGAAGCGTTCACCCTGCCAAGCGTAGTTGGCATAAGCTGACATAAGGCTCTGCAGCTGACTCATGTCTCCCTGACGGTAGAGTGGGTCCTTCACCTCTTGCCAGTCGCCCTTGCCTTCGTTCCAAAGATGGTACTCAGGGCGAGAGCTACCCAGTCGTAGCACTTCCTTGACACCTACTTGCAGAGCGTGTCCTCCGCTCCAGATGAACTGATAGTCGCTCTGTAGGGCATGCTCGCTCAGACCTCCGCGTGAACGCTCCATACGTCGTGTCTCATCATAGGGAGAGCTCTCCCAGCTGGTGAAGCCATCTCGGTACTGACGCTCAGTCCACTCCTTGTACCTCTGGTCTGGGTTGTAAGCGTAGCGATAACCTATCGAGAAGCGAGGCTGCTTGTCCGCTGCATAGAGATTACGATAGATAAGGTTACCCTCTACAGAGCCAGAGGTCAAGCGCATCTGATTGAGCGATGTGGCATATCGTGTAGGCTCATTAGGACGATCGAAAGTCTGCTGAGACAGCCCTGTGGTGTAGACCGATGAGACGAAGAGGTGCCCATCAGCATAGAGACTATTCAGGCTATCTATGGCGTACTCTCCCATCAAGCTACCGACATGGTTTTGGAAGATACCATCGTTGCTGCCAGCCACCGCGGTGGACTTGAAGAGGCTGGTCGTCTTATCCCCTTGGAATGTGCGTCTAGACATATCCATAGGCTGATCCTTATGACGCGTATAGTCATAGTTGTAGTTGAGCGCTACGCTGAGCTTACCCTTGGTGAGAGTCAGACTTGAGGTACCATTGATATTGGGGATTGTAGAGCTCATCAGAGAGACTAGTCCGCTGTACCCATCTAGGCTCTTGCTCTCAGTGATGATATTGATGATAGCATCTCCAGCAGAAGCGTCGTAGCGAGCATCTACCTGTGTGATTACCTCTATACCCTTGACGCTACTGGCGGGAATGCCTCGCAAGACCTCCGTGGAGTTCATCGAGGCAACACGAGAGGGCGACCCGTTGATGTAGACGGAGAAGTTTGACGACCCCTTGACACGTATATTCCCCTCTCCATCTACAGTGACGAGGGGCACCTTGCGCAGGGCAAAGAGGAGATTGTCGGTCTGAGCCAAGACGTCGTTTTTCATATCATAGGTCAAGCCTTTGGGAGAAAGCTTGATGAGCTTGCGACGCGCCACCACCTGCACCTCGTCTAGAGTCTGAGCATCGGGGGCTAGGTAGATCGTGTCTAGATTGTTCTGTCCCGCCTGCGCCGTGACTCGCATTTGCTTAGTCTGAAAGCCAACCGACCTAATCGTCAACTGGTAGCTACCCATACGGGGCAGTGCCATCTGGAAGTGTCCCTGCGCATTGCTCACCGAACCACCTGTCAACTGTTCGTCTAATAGTTTGTACTCAATCGTAGCGTAGGCTATCGCCTCGTGACGAACGGAGTCCACGACGACGCCACTGATCTGACAAGGAGATGTCTGCGCCGAGACGGATAGTGCAACAAGCAATAGCCCCATCACGAGAAGGGCTTTGCGGATAAGGGTTGATAGTAGACGTTCCATTTGACGATTGTTGTTCTGTTAATTTCTACTCTGATAGGGTTTCGGGTGTAGCTTCTTGGTCTTTCAGTTTATATGGTGTAGCGTGTATAGGTACTTCCATTGCTTGCGCAGTGCTGGGATAGAGAGTGTGTCAATCATTGCTCCTTCGAAAGAGAGTCCTAGGTAGAGGTGGTGAAAGGTCTCTGCGAGCATTGTCGTATCTGTGTCGGGACGTATCTCGCCACGCTCCTTAGAGAGGTTGATCGCATCGCTCCAAGCCTCTATCTTTTCCGCTTCGTACTCCTGGACTTGCTCGCTCCAGGTCTCGTGATGATCTTTTAGGTACAAGATGAAGCTCATAAAGCTGGCAGAAGTAACACGCACATCGACATCCTTGAGGAAATAGGTCATCCGTCGCTCTATGAGAGCCAAGCAGTT
Source organism: Porphyromonas uenonis 60-3 (assembly GCF_000174775.1). Lineage (GTDB taxonomy): Bacteria > Bacteroidota > Bacteroidia > Bacteroidales > Porphyromonadaceae > Porphyromonas > Porphyromonas uenonis_A. The sequence continues at coordinate 10,735 of NZ_ACLR01000221.1, read as the reverse complement.
GTCCATAAAATCCTTGAGAGGCGTCGGACTAGTCAAGTACTCCGCACCATAGTCCACATCCTCTAGGAATGCATCAATGAATTGGTCAGCAACATGCTTGAACAGATCTTCTTTGCCTCTGAAATGATGAAATATAGCACCTCGAGTGACCTGAGCAGCGCGCTCAATATCTGTAAAGCTGACAGCATCGTATCCCTGTGCTAGGAAGAGCTTAAAGCTCTCCCGGACTATTGCCGCTTTCTTTTTAGTCTCTTTTCCTTCCATAGCGATCGAATAAATACGTACCGGTTGGTTCTTTTCTTTCTAGGCGTAATATTACAAATAAAAAACGAACTGACAAAACGTACCCCTGTGGTTCAATTTCGCAAATCTTATAAAACACGAATCAATTCACTGATGTATAGCGACTTGTAGGGACGAACGGCTCGTGCGTCCGTTCGGTCAAAGGTTACAGCGTCTGTTGGTTTCAACGGAAACTCGTTAAAGCCACGATGCGGTAATGCAACAGAACGACGTATCGCTTTGAGACAACTACTCGCCTACCCTATCCCTAGTTTCGTACGGAAGAAACTGGAGTTTCATAGGTAGGAAACTGGAGTTTCGTGCGGGAGAAACTGGAGTTTCATCCTAGTGGCACGATAGTTAGCTCGCTTTGCTGGATCTTTTGTACCTTTGGCATGAGGAAAGCAACGTAAGTGCGGAAAATCGTCCAGTGAAGTGCTCGACCTGCCACACTTACGCTCGTAACCTCCTCAATAACTAAATTATAAATCTCTTAAAATTACAGATGACTATGAAGAGAGAAGTTGTAAACGAACAGGTTCCCTCCGGCTATCCCATCTGCACCTCCGAGAGCTGTAGCGAGCGCACGCATTGCTTGCATGCGCACTTCGCATCTCAGGTGCTAAGTGGAGAGCGTACCTTCACACTGATCAATAGCCACCACCCCCAATATCAGGAGGGGAAGGCTTGCGAACTGTACCGCTCAGACAGCCCCGAGCGCTATGCTAGAGGACTAACCAGGGCAATGGGTGAGATGAGCCACAATAACTATGTGGCATTTACCGACTACCTGATCGCAAAGCACGCGAAGACACAGTTCTACCGTATCAAGCGTGGCGACATCCCGCTCTCACCAGCGGAGCAGGCGAAGCTACAGGCGTTACTGCGTACTTATGGTTGTACGGGCGAGGAGCCTTTTGACAGCTACGAGATGCGCTACACCTGGTACTGATCCTAGGACGTAGACGAGACTGTTGCATAAAGGCGAATCGCTGTGTTGCTTTCGGGATTCGGCTTCGGTCACATACGGAGGTATGCTCCCTTCAGACCTCACCCTCAGCGCCTTGCGATTCATCCTTTCTGCAAAGTCTAGACAATCTTGCAAGCAAGATTGTGAGACTGTTGACTTTTGCAACAGTCTCAGACAAATGTAAGTAGCCCGCTGTGAGACGCACGGATAGCGTTTCTACAGCGGGCTACAGATTAGTATGCGGTGGCGTTACTGCTGCGTGAGGCTGATGCGGAGGGCGACGCCAAAGGAGGTGTTGTTCACGGGGAAGGAGGCGGTGCTCACGAGCGGGTGATTCAGATTCCAGTCGAAGTAGCCTCGTATGGTGAGCATACGGCTGAGAGCGTAGTCGGCACTGAGCTTGATGACGTGCGCCACATTGCCATTGGTCGCCTGTGTGAAAGCCTCCTGTATCTTGCGAATGAGCATCGAGGAGTGATTGTACGAGTACTCGCAGCGCAGGGTCATAGCACCGCCCGAGGCAAAGAGCGGATTCTCCTTTTTGCCGCCCTGCGCCTGTGCTCCCGTGCGCTGAGGTGCCCGACGCTTGATGCCGATAAGCTTGCTGAAGTCATCAATCTTGTAGTTGAGCCCGACGGAGATCTCGTTGCGGCTGTTTTCAATGACCTGGAAGGAGGTGAGGTTGAGCATTAGGTCTCGCGACTTATTCCAGCGAGCGTTGAGTCCCAATCCACTTTGCAAAGTCATCTCTACGCCAATGAGCGGTGCGAAGGATTCACGAATGGATACCTGCGTGATGTCGTAAGGCGAGGAGGCGACACGACGCATACCATTTGCTCCGCCCGTGGACCCATCGGCGGGCATCTCTATGTAGCCCATGCGTAACTGCTGCTCGATCGGTTGCCAGGAGATGAAGGAGTTGTAGTTCGCCACACTATAACTATTGCGATAGGTGTGGGAGAGGGAGAAGTTGCGGAAGAGGTCTGCCAGTGCGGGAATCTTAGTTAGCCCCGTGTAGGAGATGCTCCAGTTGGGGAGGGTGCGCCAGATTGAGTGGAAAGGCGTCGCTCCGTCTAGACCACGAGCCGTATAGGCAGCGATGAAGGCGGGGATCAGTACGTCAGGACTGTTGGGTCGCACCTCGGGAGCGTCTGCTCCAGCGATAGCGCTATACTGGTTGGTCAATCGCTGCACCATCTCCTGCTGGTAGCTTAGGAGATTATCAAAGGTACTCGTCTTGTAGCCATTGCTAGCATTGGCACTAGCGAAGAAGCCCTTGAGTCCGATGGTTCCAGCGGTAAAGTTACCACTGTAAGTCTCGGGAGCGCCCTCAAACATATACTGCGTCTGCACCGCTCTATTGGTGTGATAATCCCAAGTGAGCGTCACTTTGAGGTCTTTGAGCGGCTCGAGGTTGAGACGTGCCGTGGCATCTTCGGCGAGGGAATACATGGCGGGGTTGATGTTTTCCGCCTGCTTGAGGAGCCAGCCACGCTGCGCCGCCTCGCGAACATAGCCATTGTCTGTAAAGCCAAAGGCAAAGGCAAGGCCTGGAGCCATCATGCCCTGCATCGGGTAGCCCTGCCCGCCGGCAGCCTTGATGTCGGGGAGGAAGCCGGGCAAGTGCAGCGACGAGGTACGGGTGTAGGTGAGCGAGATGTCACGCAGGAAGGTCAGCAAGGAGATACCCGCATCAATGTATGGGTAGAGACGCTCCATGCGCATCTCACGAGCTTTGTCGGCAGCGTAGACGTTGACCCGGATCGTGACGGAGTCGGTGCCTGTGACGGTGATGCTGTTGGGATTGACCACGGCATACTTGACGGGGTAGTTGTGTCCGAGCGAATCCTTGGCGGTCACCTCGGGCTTAGCACTACCCAACTGGTGGGTGATGGTAATCGTCGTATCGGGGCGCAGGACCACCTCTTTGGTAAAGCGCAGTGGCGCAGGCTTCTTACGCTGTGAGGCTGCGGAAGCTTTGTCCGTAGACTCCTGATCGGAGCGACTAGCACGAGCATCTCGACGAGCGACGGAGCGGTTGTTTCGGGTGCTGCTCTTGTTCTGTCGCTTCTCGTAATCTTTGTACCAGTCGAACTTGCGGTAGAGCGTCTGGAAGAGGATGTTGACCCGTCCATCGAGCTTCATCTGGTTGCGCACCACGTTACCCATGGAGGCGCCCTGCTGGGTCAAGGCACCACGGTCCCAATTGTACGAAGCCATATAGGTGGCGGTGGCTGAGACGAAGTCCATAAAGGGAATGAGGGCGAGCGGGAGCGTGTAGGTGGCATTGGCAGTCTGGTTGTACTGCATCGGGAGTCCCCAACTGCGTATGCTCTGCCAGACGGAGTCGCGCCATAGCGTGTAGTCGTCGGGGGCTAGCTCACGATTGACCTGTACGTGAGGCTCTACGATGCGGGCGTTGGTGCCCGAGTTAAAGGAGAGCTTGAGGTTGGTCGTGGGGTTCCAGACAACGTTTGCGGCACGCTGCCAGACGAAGTTCTGCACGAAGGTGGCTGGTAGCGACCAGTCAGCCACCGCTCCTCCGCCAGGCATGAGGTTGCGCACCTGATGCTCGCTGTAGTTGCGCAGGATGGAGCTGTTGAAAGCAAGCCGTGAGGGGAGGTAGTTGATCTGATAACCTCTCAGCGTCGAGGTGACCGTGCGGACAGCCTCGGAGGCGTTCTTACCTTGCTGGAGCTTGTCAAAAGGTTTCCACGGAGCCACCACGGGCGTATACTGATACTGCGCCGTAGCTTGCCACGTACGATTGCGGTCGTAGACAATCTCGGGGCTGTTCTTCTCGTCCCAAGACATTGAGTAGCCGAGCGTAATGTTGGCTGGGTCGTACGGCATCGGGGTCTTGCTCTGTATGTTGACCCCCACATTGGAGAGCGACAGCGCATGAGCCTGGGTCCGTGTCAGTGCCATCGTCTTGATGGAGTCACGTACCGACTCGTTGGCAGCATTGTCGAGTGCCTCCGTGAGGAGCAGGTCTTGGTCTAGCGGGTTGTACTGCGGACGAATCACTTCGTCTTGGTAGCTATAGTAGAGCGGTATGCGCACCTTCGCTTTCTCGGGGAAGAACTTACCCAGCTCTACCTGCGTCGAGAGGTTGAGGAAGCCAGTATCTTCTAGCTGTCTCTGCGCGAGTGACTGATCGAGTGCGCCAAAGCCCGCCGTACGGTAGGAGCCTCGGGCGCTAAACGAACCTAGATCGCTCAGCTGTACCTGCAGATCGGCATTGGTCGCCCAGCCGCCCTGCTCTTGGTACTCGCTCAGGCGTAGCTCATTGACCCAGATCTCGGCACTCTTGATCTGACCAGCGCTGTTTCGCACACCGATCATGATGGTCTTGACATTGCTCAGCGAGGGATTACCCATCACGGTGACCGTGTTGCGTGGACGCTCAGCGTCGGGCACCGAGTAAGGCGTGTAGAGATCCGTCTCGCCATTAGCCTGCGCAGCGTTGCGTCGCATCTTGAGCCCCGTGAGGAGGTCAAAGCGGAAGTCTACCTTGTTGTCCTTTGGCCAAACCATCTCTCGGTCCTTAGCATTGTCACTGTAAGTGCCGAAGGGGGTCAGCTCGAGGGGAACGCTGTACTCGTAATAGTTGTTCGTATAGTCAGAACCTAAGCGGAGGAAAGCGGTCATCTCGCCATTGCCCGTGGGCGTCCCCTCCTCGGGAAGCTCCTCGGCATGGACAAATAGCTCGATACGCTTGTAGCGACGTAGGTCTAGTCCCGTATTCTTGTAGACAGCTCGTGCATCGCCTGGCGCTAGGCGCTTGATGCGTAGGCTGAGCGACTGCTCGTTTTGACGAATGGCTTGCGCCTGACTAGGGCTGACGCTACGAGAGACTCCTGGCGGAAGGATGTAGTTGATCGGCTTGCGGTCACCGTTCTCCTCAATGTTGACCGTATTGACATCCATCGTGCCATTAGATATAGGAGTGACAGAGGGAGCGTGTAGCGGGCGGTCATACTGTCGCCACTCGCCACGCACCATCTTAAAGGTACCAAAGCGCAAGACCACAGGCTTGTCCCACTGCGTCAGATAGAGGCGCATGAAGCGAATACTCTTGAGGTCGGCTATGCCCCCTACCCTGCGGGTCGGCTCTCGTACGGGGATCTTGAACTGATACCACTTGACCGTCTCTTGCTTGCCGTTGGCTAGCTTCACATTGACCGAGCGCTCGTCAACGATGTAGTTGCGCCCCACCTGCATCTCGGCAGGCGAGAGCGCTATCTCGTACTCGAAGTAACGCTCCTGCTCGTTGAGCGTGTTGTCTTGGTTGATATCCTCCACATCCGGTACGACACGGCTCGCCACGCTGTAGGAGCCAGTCTCATTGGTTGCCTCAGCACTATTGCCCTCGACCCCGTTGTAGTACTTGTATCGCTCGAGGATCGGCGACTGTAGCTGGTCATATCGCTCATCACGGTAGTGGCGGAAGCTATCACCCGCCGGGTCATTCAGCGGACTCATCGGATCGCCCTGCCACTGCTCGAGCACTTCGCCCGACACCTTGCCACGGATTGCGGAGAGATAGTTGGCATAAGCGGGGAAAGCCTTCTCCTGCTCAGAGGTTAGTCCATTGAAGCCCACATCTTGCTTGCTACGCGCCCCAGCAGCATTGTCAAAAGAGTAGCCAGCCGTCTGACGAATAGGCACGCGTCCCCAGACCGTCTCGATGGTTGCCGAGGGGTCATCGTTGAGCGGCATACCATTCTCGAAGAACTTCTTCTCATCCTTCAGCACCTCCTCCGACACCTCGCCCAGGTTGAAGAAGAGCTTGCCACTCGTCGGAGCCGTCTCGGGATAGATGAAAGGATCCATCATCCAGAACTCGATGTACTCGATATTGGCTGCCTCAAAGTCGCTCTGGTCTATCTTGCGCATCATACCGCCCCAGTTCTCCGTTGGGTTAGCGAGCTTACCATCGCTACCGACCTGATCGCTGTTGAGGTTGTACGGGCCACGCTCATTGGGATAGTAAGCAAGGCAGAGCGTCTGAAGGTAAGACTGCTGGGCAAAGTTCTCATCTCTATAGGGGAATAGCTCCGCCATGCGCACCTCTCGCGAGTAATGGTTCGAGAGCATGTCGGGATTGTTGCGCAAATAAGAAGGCGTCAGCGAAGAGCCAGCACGATTCAGCATCGGGTCTATGTAAAACCAGTTGAGCAAGGCTCGCCGATTGCCGTAGCGCAGATCATTGACCATGCGAGCCTCGGGGAAGAGGTCCGCCACCCCGTCCGCTGGGTCGTGCCACGGCGTAGAGCTGAGCATCCAGGCGTAGGGATTGAGCAAGTCAATGCTGCTCTGCGAAGTCTCAAAGTCGTCAATATAGCTATGTCCCTTGGTGTAGCGTCCCTCGTAGTGCCCTGGAATCAGGTGGGCAAACTCCATGTTGAGCGCAATCTCCGACGGCTTGGTCAAGTCTAGGAGCGGAATGTAGTCAAGGATACGCGTCAGCCACTGAGACTCGGTGCGCCACGAGAGATTAAGTCCCCAAAGGCTGTTTTGCATTGACTCACGTCCCATGGCAGGCTTGGCAGTCAGTGGCATCTCGCTGAGATACATGAAGGTACCGCCCAGCGTTAAGTTTGGCGTAAAGTGATAGTTCAGGTCCAGTCCCAGCACCGTCTTGCGCTGCAAGTTGAGGAAGCCCCTATTCTCCAGAGAGACATCGACACGCGTACCACTGTTGAGGATTGCCTCGTTGAGGATCGTGACGGTACCCATGGCGTAGTTGACCGTGTAGTCCACATTCTCCACGAGCGTCGCTCCGCCAGCCGTCACACGCACCGACCCCGGGGTCACATTCATCGCCCCGAGCGAGATCTGCCCGCTATTTGCCGCTTGGTACTCGCCTCGCAAGATAAACTTATCGCGCTCGGCCACTTGCTGCGCTGCGACCATCGTCGTATCGTAAATCTCACGATAGACGTATCGCTCGGCAATGGTGGGGTCTCCTATCTGCTCCGCCAAGTAACTACCAAAAGGCTCCGTAGAGGTAAAGATAACGAGCCCACGCTCCGCATCGACCGTATAGCCTGGTACAAAGTCAAAGACGCCATCAGGGTGTGGCTCATTGCGCGAATCTAGACGATCCATCCCCAAGACCCGTGTGAGGAGTTGCCCCGCCACCTTGCCCTCATTGATATAAGGTACAGCGGTGCCAGTGCTATCGTTGCGGTAGAAGACATCGAGCTTGAAGTTCTCCGCCTTAAGATTGTAAACGCTACTCCCAAGGCTGTAGACGTTGCGCATCATAAACTGCCAGTAAGGAGCCGTCGGAGTCATCGATGCGCCCTTGAGTAGCTTGACAAAAAGATTGTCCGCCGTACGATCCGAGCGATCCGAGCTAAACTCACCCACCTGATAGACCTTCCCCTGATAAGTGTACTCAAAGGCTACACCCACCACCTCATCCGGCTGGAGACGCACCTGCAGCGAGAGCGTACCGAGCTGGTCATTGATGCGGTACTCATTGGCATTCAGACGGCGAGCGCTCTCTATCTTCGCATAGTCATCACCGCCACGCAGCTGTCCCTCTAGCAACTGGCTCACCTGATCCACTTGGCGCAGAGCCGGCTGTCCGAGCAGCCAGCTGTAGAGCGAGTTCGCCTGATTGGCAGGCAGTCCCTGCGTCGATCCATTCGTCGTGACGCCACGAGCCGCCACACGCTCCGCCTCACCCAGGTCGGTAAAAGCGACAATGTTGCGAGCCTCGTCAAAGTTGCCCCGCTTATTGGTCACCCAAACCTCGATGCGGTTGATCTTAACACCCGAAGAGATAAAAGGCAGCGTAGACATCGCCTTGTTGTAGTGGTCGCGGAAGTAGTGCCCTAGGTAAAAGTGCCTATTCTCGTCATACTTATTGGCCGAAAACTCAAAGGGTGTCGTCTGTGCCCCACGATCTGTCGAGACGCGCTTCGTCTCCGCCTCCTGCTGGCTCACGACGAAGTCCACGTCAAGCTTGCCAAACTGCAGTTTGCTGTGGATACCGAAGAGCGACGCACCGCCCTGTATCAGCGAGTTCTTCGACTGTAGCGACACATTGCCCGCCTCTAGCACCTTGATTATGTCATCCTCCTCGCCCTCGTAGGCTAGCTTGAGCTTCTTACTGTCAAAGTCAAAGGTAGCCTGCGTATTGTAGTTTAGGTTAAAGTTGAGCTTCGTACCCACCGACGCCTGCACATTAGCCTGGATCTTCTGATCGAAGTCAAAGAAGGTATGTCTCCGTGAGCGAATCGGTATGGAGGGATTGTCCGTGGCATTGCTCTTGACACCCATCGACACCTCCGCAGAGCCTTGTGTCCGCACCCGTACGCCACCTGGGCCAAAGATCTTCTCCGCAGGGCCTAGCTCGAAGCCAAAGTCAAACGGGTTGAATCCCTTGCCCTGTTGCTCTTTCTCATCCTGCGCTGCACGCTCCAGGAAGTAGCTCTGCACGCCATTGCGCTCCACATAGGCAATGTACTGCTCCAGCGTGTAGGGGATCGGCGTGCCCACCTGCTTGCCTCCAATCTTGGTGACCAGCAGATAAAGCCCCGTGGCGGGATTGTAGACGAACTCGTGCGTCACCACGCTCGGTGTGCGCAGATCCAGAGGCGACTCCTGCTCGAGCCACTCATACGACTCAGGAGCTGTCGGCTGCACAGGGTAGCGCAGACTATCCGGTTGCGCAGGATGCTCCGTAGCAGATACCGAGAGGGCTGGCATAGCGAGCAATCTCACCACACCCACCAATGCGCAGAGCAAAGCCAGCCATGCACATAGTATCCTGCGCCTAGGGACCATCTAGTGTCTGTCTATAATTATAGAGTCAGTTATGTAACGTTCGGGCGCTCGTTTTGTTGTACCAAAGCCTCTAACCCTCTAATATCTAAAGTCTAACCTCTAATTTCTAACCTCTAAGATCAGAGCTGCGCCAGCGCCTGCTTGATCACCTGCTCGACAGGTGTGTCGGGCTTGACAGTCATAATCTGCTTCACCACCTTGCGCACATTGGCCTCCGCAAAGCCCAGCATCTTAAGTGCCGAGATCGCCTCCTCAGCCACCTCACGAGCTGCCCGCGAACCGATACCCGCCGTCACATCGTCACGATCCGTCAGCGTCTCGGGGAGCTTGCCCTTGAGATCTACGATGATGCGCTGTGCTGTCTTGAGTCCTATGCCCTTGACCATCTTGAGGCGCTTGTCATCGCCACTTTCGATCACCTCCGCCAGCTCCAGCGGTGCCAGACTAGAGAGGATCACACGAGCCGTAGCGGGTCCCACGCCAGACACGGTGATCAACTTCGCAAAGAGCGCCTGCTCCTCCCTCGTGTAGAAGCCGTACAGGTCACACACCTCCCCCTGCCGCATCACCTCCGTGATCCAGAGCCGCACAGGAGCATCACGCTCCAGCCCATGCAGCGTATCATAAGTAGAGAGCGATATATTGACATCGTAGCCCACCCCGCTACAGTCCACATAGGCATTGGTCGGTGTAAGCGTATCTATCGTGCCACGCAAGTATGCAATCATAATCGTAGTATCTAGAGGTAAATCACCGCAAAGTTAGTGGTAATTAACCAAAGGGTACGAAGCCCCCAGAGTTTCATCGGGAGAAACTCCAGTTTCATGCGGGAGAAACTCTAGTTTCATGCCCATGAAAATCCATTTTCATGCGGAGGAAAATCCGATTTCCTCGGTAGGAAATCGGAAATATCCACCGAGGAACGGACAAATTCTTCGGAACTTCGAAATCATTCTTCCGAAGTTTCATTTCATTCTTCCGAACTTTTATATCCCGTCTCCGTGGGAAATGTTCGTTTTCCAGCCTTGGAAAGTTTGCTTTCCACCGTTGGGAACATCTAGTCTCTGGGAAGGGGCGCTACGCCTGTACCGACGAACATATAGAATAAGGGAGGAGATACACCAAATACGGTATCTCCTCCCTCGTATTGTAGAGACTACTATGAGAGCAGTCTCAGGGGCTTAGACGGTAAGGTGCCTGTCTGGCATCATTACTCTTTAATCAGTAGCTGTGAGTGACTACCTACTCGTAGCAGGTAGGTGCCTTGGCTGAGCGCGTCTGTGTAGAGGACGGTCTCAGTCTGCTCTAGAGTCATCTGCAAGACGACCTCTCCCTGCATAGAGGTTAGGTAGGCTGTCTGACCGATACACTCTGCTGGTACCGTGATGACGATACGCTCTGCAAAGGGGTTAGGATAGACAGCTAGCTCTGCCTCAGAGATCTGAGAGATAGCATTTACCTTCTTGAAGGTAGCCTCGACCTTGAGGTCCTGGTCGCCTAGAGTGACGATGAGCTTATTGCCCTCGATCTTCGTATCGGCACCAGCGACGGCAGGCTTGCCATTGACCATCCAGTGGTCTAGCTCATAGCCCTCCTTAGGCGTAGCGGTAAAGGTAATAACAGCACCCTGCTCTACCTGATCCTTGCTCTGGATAGCCTTAGCCTCGGTACCAACCGTTG
>NZ_ACLR01000222.1 GCF_000174775.1 Porphyromonas uenonis 60-3 | reverse complement strand
AACATCATCTATACAATGAACAAGACTTTATTCACTCTTATTTTCGCCCTCCTGACACTAGGAGCTGGCGCATTCTCCACCGCTCACGCTCAGTCGTCAGGCGACCTGTATCAAGGCTTGACGAGAAGTATGCCTGATGGTCGTACCGTTATACCGTATGGACTAGAGGTCACCTTTGACAAAACCACCCATCTCATCTTTCCCGCACCGATACGCTATGTGGACTTAGGGAGTGCCAACATTGTCGCTGCTAAGGCGGAAAGCGCAGAGAACGTTCTCCGTGTTAAAGCCTCCGTCAAGGACTTTGAGACAGAGACAAATATGTCTGTAATCTGCACCGATGGCTCTTTTTACGCTTTCAATGTAAAGTATGCCAAGGAGCCTGAGAAGCTGTCGCTAGAGATGGTGGATTTCCTCCACTCTGGTGAAGGTAATCTACCTTCAAACAAGGCAGATATATACTTCAAGGAGCTAGGCAATGAGACCCCAACGCTCGTACGGCTACTGATGTCTACGATACACAAGCAGGATAAGCGTCTTGTCAAGCATATATCGGCCAAGCAGTTTGGTATGCAGTTTGGTCTCAAAGCTATCTATGCACACAACGGATTGCTCTACTTCCACACGTCTATAC
>NZ_ACLR01000223.1 GCF_000174775.1 Porphyromonas uenonis 60-3 | reverse complement strand
TGGGCTCGGAGTTTTGAGGCTCGGAGCTGTTGGTGAATCGTTTTTAGATATCTGGTTCTTAGGCGGTTGTGTGGTTAGAGGGTTGGGGTAATCTGGTATGAGCATCTGCATCGGAGTCTTCTTGTTGAGGGCTCGATGAGGACGCGCTGTGTTATAGAGAGCAATCGTTTGCGAGAGGATCTCCCGAACTTGATCTATGGGCTTATCCTCGAAGTTGTAGAGCCAGTCGTTCTTGATGATTCCGTTAAGTCGCTCAGCCATAGCGTTGTGGAGAGGGTTGCCGGTCTGGGTAACGCTGGTTACGATGCCTAGGCTGGCCTCGTAGTCGGTCATCTGCTTGGAGACGTATTGACAGCCTCGGTCGCTATGGAAGATGAGTCCTTTGAGGTCAAAGCCATGCTTTTTGTAGAAGTCAACGGTCTGTTTTAGTGCGTTGTAGGGGCCCTCTGTGGAGAGCGTGGGCTGCAGGTCAAAGCCGGTGATGATGCGGCTATAAGCATCCATCGTC
>NZ_ACLR01000224.1 GCF_000174775.1 Porphyromonas uenonis 60-3 | reverse complement strand
GCGTGCGTCCCTACAAGTCGTTACTCGTTATTTATATGTGTAAGTCTTACTTCTCGAACTCAATGTCGATGTCGAAGGACTCATGCCACGGCAGTCCCTGACGAGCCACCTCCTCGAGGAAGGGATCTGGATCAAACTGCTCAACGTTGAAGACACCAGCGCCTCCCCATATGCCCTTGGCGAGCATCAGTGCGCCTGTCGTAGCGGGGACACCCGTCGTGTAGCTGACACCCTGCGTGCCCGTCTCACGGTAGGCTGCTTGGTGAGAGCAGTTGTTCCATATATAATAGGTACGCTCCTTGCCGTCCTTGACGCCACGGATGCGGCAGCCGATAGAGGTTTCGCCCGTATAGTTCTCGCCCAGCTCCTGAGGATTAGGCAGGACAGCCTTGAGGAATTGGATCGGCACGATCTCCTGTCCATTGTAGTTGATCGGCTCGATGCTTGCCATACCAATGTTTTGGATCACCTCGAGGTACTTGAGATACTCCTCCCCGAAGGTCATCCAGAAGCGCGCCCGACGTATCGTGGGGAAGTGCTTGACGAGCGACTCCAGCTCCTCGTGGTAGAGCAGATAAGACTCGCGTACGCCGATACCTGGGTAGTGTAGCGGACGATGTATCTCCTGAGGCTCCGTCTCGATCCACTCGCCCTCGTGGTAGTACTTACCCTTTTGGGTGATCTCACGGATATTGATCTCTGGGTTGAAGTTGGTTGCAAACGCCTTGTGGTGGTCGCCGCCGTTGCAGTCCACGATGTCAAGGTAGTGCATCTCGTCAAAGTGATGCTTAGCCGCATAAGCGGTGAAGATACTGGTCACGCCTGGGTCAAAGCCACACCCTAGGACAGCCGTCAGGCCAGCTTCCTTAAAGCGGTCGTGATACGCCCACTGCCAACTGTACTGATACTTAGCTTCGTCTAGGGGCTCGTAGTTTGCCGTGTCAAGGTAGTTGACGCCCGCCTTGAGACACGCCTCCATGATGGTCAAGTCTTGGTAGGGGAGCGCTACGTTGATACAGATGTCTGGGCGGAAGCTCTCGAATAGTCGTACCAGTTGCTCCACATCGTCAGCATCCACCTGAGCGGTCTGGATCTTGACGTTCTTTATCTGTGCTGCGATGGCGTCACACTTAGACTTAGTGCGGCTCGCCAGCATAATATCGGTAAAGGTCTCAGCATTCTGAGCCACTTTGTGAGCTACTACGGTGCCTACGCCACCAGCTCCGATGATGATCACTCTTGTCATAGAGGTTGTATAGTTAAAAGCGTTAGAGATTCATGAGGTTTGCGGTAGCTACGCCAGCATCCTTTGCGGCTGCTCGAGCGTCGTTGCTACTTTGCCCTGCCAAAGATACGAAAAAGAAGTTAGAGATTAGAGGTTAGCTAGCCCTCCCCTCCTGAGGAAATCGGAAATATCCAGTGAGAAAACGAAAATTCTCCACGGAGCCGGGAAATAAAAGTTCGGAAGAATGAAATGAAACTTCGGAAGAAGCAAATCAAAGTTCGGAAGAATTTTTTTATCCCTCCGTGGAGGATTTCCATTTTCTACCGAGATATTTTCGATTTCCTCGGAGGTGTGGGCTGAGTGGCAGTGATCGGCTGTCAACGGCTGGCGGGCGACTAGATGAAAATATCGGAGTTGTCGGAGCTATCTGGGCCATCTGAGTGATCGGATCTCTTACCTCTAAAGTCTAACTTCTAACCTCTAATTTCTAACCTCTAATCTCTAACATCTCACCTCTCAAGTCCAGCTTCCCCTTTGTCGTGGGGAGAGTTTTTATTATCTTTGTGGTATAATCAGTAGATAGGAATCATATATGAAGTTTACCGTCAATAGCAACGAGCTCTCCACGCTCTTGCAAAATGTAGGACGCCTTGTCCCTGCGAGCAATGTCTCTATGCCAGCGCTGGCTAACTACCTCTTTGAGGTGACTCCCGAGCGGATCTCCGTGACGGGTGGGGATACGATGATGCGCTCGACTGGTGTGATCGCTCCGCTAGAGTGTGATGGCGATATGCACTTCCTGATAGCTCCCACACCTCTACTAGACTATATCAAGTCGCTGCCCGTACAGCCGCTGACGCTGGAGATGCAGACGACTGAGGAGGGGGCGAGATTTATCCACTTGATCCACTCGACGGGATACCTCGATATACCCATCGGAGACGCTGAGCTCTATGTCTCTCGTGAGTCTCCCGAGGATAGCGAGGGGGCTGCGATGATGAGTATGAATAGCTCTAGCCTCCTCTCTGGTATATCGGCCGTGCTACCAGCGGCTTACCCTGATACGTCGCGCGAACAGCTACATGGCGTGCACTTTGTCATGCTCTCGGATCGTCTAGAGCTCTGTGCGACGGACAATGTACAGCTCGTACGCTACATAGACTACGATGCTCGGATCGTCGAGAAGGAGGGCGAGGTGGCACAAGCTTCGCTCAGGGATCCAAGCTTCACGCTCCCGATCAAGGTCTCTAGCTTCCTTCAGTCTATCCTGCCAAACTTTGCCAATGAGGAGGCGCTAGTCATCTTCAATAATAAGCAGGTTGAGGTACGCTTCGGCACTTACAATGTGGTTTCGCAGGTGAGTGTGCTGGACTTCCCCAATTACAACGGGCTGCTCCCCGACGCGATGACCTACATGATCGAGATAGACGGCCAAGTCCTCCAGCGCGCTACGACTCGTGTCAACTATCTGAGCAATATCGTGGGGCTGGGCGCTGACTCGAGCTTGCTCTGTATCACTTTTGAGGAGCATGCGATGGTGATGAAGGGGGGCTTCTACGCACAGGGCGCGAATACGCCTGGAGTTGATGTCGAGGAGCGTATACCGGTGGACTATCCTGAGCAGATGGAAGGAATGCAGATCACCTTTAAGACGAATACCTTCATCAAGTTCCTCAAGGCGTTCAACGCTGAGAGCCTACAGCTACACATTACCAATGCTACGCAGCCGATTATGATCACACCGACTAAGGTGGCTGACCAGACGGATCTGAGAGGTATCACGGCTCCTGTACGTATCTAAGGATTAGGCTATGAAGTTACAACTGGAACGTCCGCTAGTTTTCTTTGACATAGAGGCTACGGGACTGGATATTACGAATGATCGCATCATTGAGTTGACCATTCTGAAGCTGATGCCCGATGGCGAGCGGATCGTACGGACGCGACGCTTCAACCCTGAGATGCCTATCCCAGCCGAGAGCACGGCGATACATGGTATCACGGACGACGATGTGCGTGACTGCCCTCCCTTTAGAGCTTGTGCCAAGAGCTTAGCGGAGCTGATCGACGGGTGCGACCTAGCGGGCTACAACTCGCAGCGCTTTGACCTGCCGATGCTTGGGGAGGAGTTTCTCCGTGCTGGCGTGGAGGTGGACCTACTCGCTATGCAGCACATAGACGTGCAGACGATCTTTCACAAGATGGAGCCACGTACCCTTGAGGGGGCTGTACGCTTCTACTGTCATCGTGAGCATATCGGAGCGCACGGTGCAGAGGCGGACACGATCGCTACGCTCGATGTGCTGATGGCGCAACTGGATAAGTATGGCGATGAGCTCCCACACAGTGTCAAGGAGCTGTCTGACCTGACCACTTACCATCGCAACGTGGACCTCTCGGGACGCATCGTCCTAGACGACAACGACGTGCCAGTCTTTAACTTTGGCAAGCACAAGGGACGCTCCGTCGAAGAGGTCTTTCGCCAAGAGCCAGGCTACCTGAGCTGGCTCATGCAGGCGGACTTCTCGCGAGACACGAAGCGTCAGTTCCTCCTGATCAAGGAGCGGATGAAGCCTTAGAACGAGTCATCACGCTACACGAGAGATAGCCATGCGCTTACAGAATAAGCATATAGTCGTAGGGATCACGGGCGGGATAGCTGCCTACAAGAGCGCCTCGCTCGTACGCCTGCTGGTCAAGGAGGGTGCCGAGGTGCAGGTGGTTATGACGCCTGCGGCTAAGGAGTTCATCACGCCGCTGACGCTCGCCACGCTCTCACAGCATGCGGTGGTCTCAGACTTCTTCGATCGCCGTGACGGCTCGTGGCATAGTCACGTGACGCTGGGCACGTGGGCTGATCTGATGATCATAGCGCCGGCTACGGCTAGCACGATCGGCAAGATGGCTCACGGCATTGCCGACAATATCCTCGTGACCACTTACCTAGCGATGCGTGCGCCGGTGCTGATCGCACCAGCGATGGATCTAGATATGTGGTCTCACCCGACGACCGCCCGCAATCTGGAGATACTGGCGCAGGACGGTGTGGCGCAAGCGTTGCCCGCTGAGGGCTTTCTCGCGAGTGGTCTGACAGGTCGTGGACGTATGCAGGAGCCGGAGGAGATCTTAGAGCAGGCGGTCGCAATGCTCACCGCTAAAGCGGAGAAACTACCCTTAGCGGGGGAGTGCGTCACCATCACGGCGGGGCCTACTTACGAGCCGATCGACGATGTACGCTTCATTGGCAACCATTCGTCGGGACTGATGGGCATCTCACTGGCGGAAGCTTTTGCGCAGCAGGGCGCTGAGGTGCATTTGGTCTTGGGACCAACGCATCTACGGCCGACCAACCCGCACATTGTCGTACACTCCGTGATGACTGCCGAGGAGATGCTGGCGGTGGCTGAGGAGACCTTCGGGCGTAGCTCGGTAGCGGTCTTTGCAGCAGCGGTGGCTGACTACCGACCCGAGGAACGTGTCCAGGGAAAGATCAAGAAGGAGCGTCGTGGCGGTGAGCAGATGCAGCTCACGCTGATGCAAAATCCCGACATCGCAGCGACCCTTGGGGCGAAGCGTCGTGCGGGACAGTACTTAGTTGGCTTCGCTCTAGAGACTTCTGTGGACACTTCGGCAGCCGAAGGCAAGCTGTGTAGCAAGCATCTCGACGCGATCGTGCTTAACTCGACGAGCGATGCGGGAGCGGGCTTTGGAGTCTCGACGAATAAGGTGCTAATCCTGGACAAAGCGGGCGCTCGTTGCGACTTACCTCTGGAGAGTAAGGCGGTTGTGGCGAAGCAGATCGTGGACTTCGTCTTAAAGCATCGCACGCAGCTCGTTTAGTCTTATGAACTTCCACCAGATGAAGCGTCTACTCCTCGCCCTTGTGGCACTACTTCTGTGGCTTCCTCAGCAAAGTCTGGCGCAAGAGCTGAATGCTCGCGTCACGGTCAATGCAGATCGCCTCGGCTCCTCCGCCGATCAGGCGATCGTGTCCGACTTAACCCAGCAATTGACCGACATGATCAACCAAACGCGCTGGACGAATGCCACCTTTTCACCCGTAGAGCGAATCGAATGCGCCTGGGGTCTGAACCTTTTGACCGCTTCGGACGACGGACTCTACACGGCCGAGCTGAGCATCTCCGCACAGCGCCCCGTCTACGGTGCCTCCTATACGACTCCTCTGGTGGTACATCTGGACCGTGAGCTCAACTTTCAGTACGCTCCCTACCAGCAGCTGGTCTATTCTCCGACACAGATTGACAATAACCTCGTGGCGACGGTCGCTTTCTACGCTTATCTCATCTTAGCCTTGGACTTTGACTCCTTTGCGCCACTAGGAGGCGACTACGCCGCACGGCAGATGCAGCAACTAGTGGCGACAGCTCAGCAGATGATGGACTGGTCGGGCTGGAAAGCTTACGCCAGCGACAACAATCGCTACGCTATCAGCCAAGCTTACAACGATCCAGCGCACCAATCGTGGCGAAACTATTGGTATCAGTACCATCGCCAGGGACTAGACCTCCTTACGAGCAACGTGCGGCGTGGATATACCAATATACTTGACCAACTCTCCCTCCTCGAGGAGACCTGGCAGGCGAATAGCCTGTCGCCGCTCCTACAGATCTTCGCACAGACCAAGCTAGACGAGCTACCTCTTCTGGTAGAAGGCGCTTCGCAGGAGAGCCGTACGGCAGCTTATAAGACACTCTCCAAGATCTTCCCGACAGAAGGGAGCAAGCTCTCAGCCTTAAAGAAGTAATCCGCCACATGCTGCACAGCTTATACATACGGGACTACATACTCATCAAGGAGCTCACCTGCACCTTCCCCACGGGACTCATAGCGGTCACCGGCGAAACGGGAGCGGGCAAGAGTATCTTCGTCTCAGCCCTGCAACTACTAGCGGGAGGTCGTGCCGACATGTCGACCATTCGTCAGGGTTGTGTGAAAGCCGTCATCGAAGGCGAGTTCACTCAGCTCAGTCCTCAGGTCATCGAATGGATGCAAGCGCAGGAGCTAGAGGTCGAGGAGAGCTGTCTCGTACGACGTGAGATACGACAGACGGGACGTAGTCGCATCTTTGTCAACGACACCCCCGTAACCCTCGCTCAGCTGGAGGAGCTAGGCGCACTCCTCCTGGACGTTCACTCGCAGCATCGCAATCTCTTGCTCCGTGAGGGCGCTTATCAGATCGCGCTCATCGACTCGCAGCTAGGCGCCGAGGCCGATCTCGTCGAGGCTTACCATCGATCCTACCAGCGCTACCACGACAACGCCATACGACTTAAGAAGCTTCGCACAGAGGCTCAGCAAGCCGAGGCAGAGTACGAGATCAACAGCCGAGCCTACGAAGAGATCTCAGCGCTCAAGCTCGAGCAGTACTCCCTCACCGACCTCACCGACGAGGCCGAGCGACTCACCCACACGCAGGAGATCCAGGAAGGTCTGCAGAGTATCCTTGCGCTCCTCAACAGGCCTCACAGTATCGTCGATCAGCTCACCACGGCGCAGGAGCAGATGGAGCAGACCGCCACTTACCTCCCCGAGCTCAGCAACTATACCGAGCGCATGCGGAGCCTCGTCATCGAGCTAGACGACATCGAGAGCGACCTGAGCCGTCTGCAGGGCGAGGTCGCTTACAATCCTTCACGCCTAGAGGAAATCAACACCATCCTAGGCGGGATCAATGCTTTGCTCAAAAAGCATAACCTCTTATCCCCCGAAGAACTCATCGAGTACAGCCAAGAGCTGGGTGCTAAGCTCGCTCACACCGCTCAGTACGAGCAAGAGTTAGCTACACTACGCACCGAAGTCCTTCAGCAGCGCACCGAAGTGCTCACCCTAGGCAAGCAACTTCACGAGGCACGCGCCAAGGCTGCTAAGTCCATCGCACGGAGCGTCACCGAGACGCTCTGCCAGCTGGAGATGCCACACGCACGCTTTGACATAGCCCTGCAGCTCCTCGACAAGCCGACCGAGCGAGGTGTGGACCAGGTCGACTTCCTCCTCTCAGCCAACAGCGACCAGCCACTCCGCCCCGTCACCGACATCGCTTCGGGCGGTGAGATAGCCCGACTGATGCTAGCGCTCAAAGCGTTGCGCAGTCAAGCCACCACAAGCTCCGCCGAGCTAGCCAGCTCGCCCGCCATCGTTTTTGACGAGATCGACACCGGCACCTCTGGCATCGCCGCCTCCCGCATAGGCGACATGCTCCACACGATGGGCGAGCGCCAGCAGATCTTCGTCATCACCCACCTTCCGCAGATCGCCTCGGCAGCCACCCAGCATATACTCATTTATAAAGAGGAGACCCGCGGCGAGACCCACTCGCACCTCCGCCTCCTCACCCCCGAAGAGCGCATCAGCGAGATAGCGCGCCTCCAGAGTGGCGACCAGATCACACCCGAGGCCATCGCTGCCGCACACACATTACTCACAGCTCATGATTAAGCAAAAACTCATCTACGGCATCCACGCTCTCACCGAGAGCCTCGCCTCCCATAGCGACATAGACAAAATCTATATGAAAAAAGGAGCCGCCACGGGCGAACTCCTAGAGATCAAACGCACCGCACGTGCCCAGGGCATACCCGTCATGGAGGTCCCCGCCGAGCGTCTCAACCGCTTCACACGAGGTGCCCACCAAGGGGTCGTGGCGCTCATCTCGCCGATCACTTATACCCGTCTAGAGTCGCTCATACCGATGCTTTATGACGAGGGGCAGATGCCTTTCATCGTACTGCTCGACGGAGTCACCGACGTGCGCAACTTCGGCGCCATCGCTCGTACCTGCGAGTGCGCTGGCGTCCACGCTATCGTCATCCCCGAGCGCGACAGCGTCTCCGTCACGGCCGATGCGGTCAATGCTTCCGCTGGAGCACTCATGCGCATCCCCGTTTGCCGTGAGCGTGACCTCGTGACCGCTTGTCGCTTCCTCCGCGATAGCGGTCTGCAGCTCGTCGGAGCCGATGTGGATGCCACGACAAACTACACCTCCCTCCCGATGACGCCACCCCTCGGCATCGTCATGGGTTCGGAGCAAAAAGGCATCTCCACGGGCGTCCTCAAGCAGCTCACCGACCGCGTCTCCATACCGCAGCTGGGACAGATCTCCTCGCTCAACGTATCGGTCGCCACCGGCATCATGCTCTACGAAGTTGTCCGTCAGCAAGGCGCAACACTATAAAAGTTCACAATACAATCAGAAGTATACTATGAAAAAAGTAATCTCCACTCCCAATGCTCCTGCAGCTATTGGTCCTTACAGCCAGGCAATAGCCTTCGGCGACATGCTCATCACCTCTGGTCAGCTCGGGCTCGATCCCCAGTCTGGCGCTTTCGTCTCGGAGGATGTCTCAGCACAGACGGAGCAAGTCTTTCGCAATCTCAAGGCTATCCTCGACGAGGCTGGCTTTACCTTCGATCAGGTCGTCAAGACCACCTGCTTCCTCGCCGACATGGGCGACTTTGCAGCGATGAATGCAGTCTATGAGAAGCACTTCTCAGGCGCCTTCCCCGCACGCTCAGCCGTAGCTGTCAAGACCCTTCCCAAGGGCGGACTCGTCGAGATCGAAGTGATCGCACACAAGTAGAGACTGTTGCAAAAGTCTCAAGTAGTAGACCCCAAGTGAATAATAGCAAAACAGCACCTTGACCGCAGTCAGGGTGCTGTTTTGATTTAGTAAGTAGCGAGAGAGGGTCACGATCCCTCGACCTCCGGATTATGAATCCGACGCTCTAACCAGCTGAGCTACCTCGCCATCCACAGAGGGGTTCCCCCCTTAGATGGTGCAAAGGTACACAATATTCCCGAACAAACCAACGCTCCCGCGAAAAAACTCCTCAATTTCGTCGCTCAGACTCCTTCAAAACTTCCTCGACTTTTCTGACTCAATGCAAATTCCTCCCGAGGAAATCACCGATCTCCACGGAGCAAACGAAAATTCCCCACGGAGGGCCGAAATAAAAGTTCGGAAGAATGAAATGAAACTTCGGAAGAAGCAAATCAAACTTCCGATAAAATTTTTTATGCCTCCGTGAAGGATTTCCATTTTCCACCGAGGCAATTTCTATTTCCTCGGAGGTGTGGTGCCAGGGTCCTCGGAGTGCGTCAAAGTGCCTCGGACGAATAACGACTTGTCTAGACGCACGGGACGAGTAACGGTTGTAGGGACGCACGGTCGTGCGTCCGTTCCCGTTAAAACGGGACGTGTAACCCACTGTCGTTAATACAACGGACACCGTAACCTTTGACACAACGGACGCACAGATCGTGCGTCCCTACACGGGGCTACACGTATCGTTTTTGACACAACGGACGCACGACCGTGCGTCCCTACACCCGTTACTCGTCTCGTGCGTCCCCTCATTGGACTATTCGCCCGATAGCTCCGATCCCTATCCCCTCTAACCTCTAACTTCTAACCTCTAATTTCCCCTCTCTTGCACAACTCAAAATAAAGGTATAACTTTGCGCAAAAGGTTACGGCTCAGGGTGTCTCGCCACACGTTCGTGGTGCGCCGCCATCCGCATCGTAACCGCGTAGCGTCCGTATGAGTACGACAGCGTATAGCATTGACAGGTGCCAAGGCACCTATGATTATAGTAGCGGTACGACCTATTATTATAGTACCACGAGGTCTCCCCACGACCGCCTCACCACACGCCCGTGTAGCGAGGTCGTCGCCTTGCACCCTGACCTTTCGCACGCTCGCACGCACGCTTCAAAGCCTCCCTGTCGTTACATCTCACTGATGGACAGCATGTTTACCCCCCCCCCCCCTCCCGAAAACGCGCGCAGAAGCCCCCTCTAGGCGACTACACAGGGGTAACTAATAATCACCCATATCACACGATCCGCAGGCTGACACCATCCGCGTCCGCCCCGTTTGTCGTCTCTTTACGCGCTTGTGCCACGCTACGCCCAGCACAAGCCCCCTCGTCGTATCTCCATACGACCCTACCTGCAAATACGAATCAATTCACTCTTAATACAAATCGCTTATGAACAATAATTGCAAGTCGCTCACCATTCAAAAATGGTCTAACGCAACATCTAACAACCAATGCTGGGAAAAGGTTTTGGCAGTAAAGATCCCCCAGACCTACAACCCAACAAACTTCTCCTCCAACAGTTTCTATGAGCAAGTTGCTGGTGATTGGAAGCTTAGTGCTGCCGAAATAAAGGATGTACACTATGTACTCATAGTACATCAAAAGGTCATCCTAGAGATCTACGAGGTCGCTCACTGGACGCAGAAGATGTCTGACAAGAGGTGGGTATTCCGAGGTCAACCTGTCCTAAGGGCTATCCCTCAGAAAGAGTATCCTGGACACCCATTTGCTTCACTAATTGGGCAGAACATAGATATGGAAGATAGCTGCACTATTCAGTACTTCGCCATCTCATCTCCAGAAGATAGTGCGAAGTAACAACTTCTATAAAGGTCTACACTTTCTGCGGGACTACTCTCAGTCCTGCAGGAGGGTAGCTCTTCCCTAAGACGCATCTAATGAGACGAGTAACCCTGTGTAGGGACGCACGATCTGTGCGTCCGTTGTATCAAAGCGATACGTCGCCGTGTAGGAACGCTCGGTCTGAGCGTCCGTTGTAGAACGAAAGTTACAGCATCGTGGCCTTGACGGGGACGGACGCACAGATCGTGCGTCCCTACAGGGTGCAGTAACGGACGCTGTAGCTCTAGCCAAGAGCCAACAGCTAAAAGCCAAGAGCCAACGGATACAACGGACGCCCTCCGGCTTGACACTTACGAGCGTCCCTACAGTGTTCGTCCCGCTTGCCCCATCGTTCCGTGCGACCTTACAACGGGTTACTCGTAACATCTATAGACTCCAAAACTATCCACTAACTACTAATCACTATCAACCACACTATGAGCAAACAACTACGCATCTGGCTCTTCATTCTCCTCGGCTCGTTGCTCGTGAGTAGCTCCCTCCTCGCCGAAGGCGTCATCACCATGACCACCTCCCGAACTGTCGGAGCGAAAATCTTTCTAAAAATCGAGGCAAATGGCAATTTCACCATTGAGGGTGTGAAAATAGTATACTACGCAGATGGGGGCTTTGATTATATCCTCACCAGTCAGAAGGTCACTATTCGAGGCGATGTGACGAAGCTTAACTGCGAGAGTACTAGATCAAAGGGTAATTCTCTGACCAGCTTGGACGTCTCGGGCTGCCCCTCCTTGACAGAGCTTAACTGCCTATACAATTATCTGACCAGCTTGAACGTATCGGGCTGTACCGCCTTGACAAAGCTTAACTGCAGTGTCAGTAGACTGACCAGCTTGAACGTCTCGGGCTGTACTGCCTTGACAAAGCTTGACTGCAGTGGCAATCGACTGACCAGCTTGAACGTCACTGGCTGTACCGCCTTGACATCGCTTGATTGCGCATGGAATCAACTGACCAGCTTGGATGTCTCGGACTGTACCGCCTTGACAGATCTTAGATGCTCATGGAATCAACTGACCAGCTTGGACGTATCGGATTGTACTTCCTTGAAATGGCTTGAATGCAAGACGAATCAACGGATCAGCTTGAAGGCTTCGGGCTGTACCGCCTTGACAGAGCTTGACTGCAACGAGTGGAATCTGAAAAGCTTGGATGTTTCCGGCTGTACTTCCTTGACAAAGCTTTACTGCTTCAGCAATCAACTGACCAGTTTGAATGCCTCGGGCTGTACCGCCTTGACAACGCTTGGCTGCCCCAACAATCAACTGACCAGTTTGGACGTTTCGGGCTGTACTGCCTTAACAAAGCTTGACTGCCACAACAATCAATTGACCAACTTGGATGTATCGGGCTGTATCTTCTTGACCTATCTTGAGTGCTCCAGCAATAATTTGGCCACTTTGGACGTTACTGGCTGTTACTCCCTGGAATCTCTTTCCTGCGAGAAGAATCAACTAACCAGCTTGAACATATTGGACTGTCCCTCCTTATGGTCGCTTCGGTGTAGCAACAACCAACTAAGCTACTTAGACCTCTCAAAGAACACTGGCTTGGAGGTCCTTTATTGTGTGGACAATCAACTAACCAGCTTGAATCTGTCAGGCTACACTTCTTTGACAGAACTTTGGTGCGAAGGGGATCAACTGACCAGTTTAGACGTTTCAGGCTGTACCGCCTTAACAAAGCTTGCATGCAATGGTAATCAGCTCAGTTTGAACGCCTCGGGCTGCACCGCCTTAACAAAGCTTAATTGCGACTACAGTCAGCTGACCAGCTTGGATGTGTCTGACTGTACTGCCTTGAAAGAGCTTTACTGCCGGGAGAGCCAACTGACCAGCTTAAACGCTTCGGGCTGTACTGCCTTGAAAGAGCTTTACTGCGGGGAGAGCCAACTGACCAGCTTGGACGCCTCAGGCTGTACCGCCTTGACAAAGCTTTACTGTGGGCGCAACCCACTAACCAATATCAATCTTTCGGGATGCCAATCGCTGAAGGAATTCTCGTGGACTGGAGGCAAACTGACTAGCTTAAACGTCTTGGGCTGTACCGCCTTGACTACGCTTAATTGCGGGAGTAATCAGCTGACCAGCTTGAATGT
>NZ_ACLR01000225.1 GCF_000174775.1 Porphyromonas uenonis 60-3 | reverse complement strand
CCCACGACCAAGGCAATATTCACCACGACCAATAGGAGCGAGTCTATATTGTCTTGTATACCACCCTTCTTGAGCGAGGGAAAGAAAGCTGGACCCACCTGAAGACCTAGGGCATAGATAAATAGAATCAGCCCGAAGTTCATCCCAAAGTCTAGCGTCCTAGCCTCTAGCGTGATACCCCAGTAAGAGAGCAGGATACCGACGAAAAAGACAAAGGTCACCCCGAGAGAGATACGGGCTATGCGAATGCGTGCCAAGAGCAACCCCACCAGTGAGACCAGTGAGATCACAATAATCGATTGAGGCACCGAAGGTATGACGAAGAGCTCGTTGAAAAATGCTCGCAGACTATCCATACATGTATCTTAGTAAAGTGAGGCTCCTCCACAGGAGCCATACAACGTAGGAGCGCATCATCCAAACTAAACGCTCCAATACTAACGCAAAGGTACAAAATTAGAGATTAGACGTTAGAGATTAGATGCTAGAGATTGGACGTTAGAGATTAGATGCTAGAGATTAGACGTTAGAGATTAGGCGTTGGCTGACAGGGCTGGTGCATCATAATCAGCTCTTCTTTGATGACCTTCGAGTAATATATGGCTAAATCCTCACTACAAAGCAATCTCGAGCCACTCTATAGCTACTCCTGCATCTCGACTGATTTCAATCTCTCCTGAGCAAATCGGGAAGCTTCACGGAGCAAATAAAAATTCCCCACGGAGCCGGGAAATAAAAGTTCGGAAGAATGAAATGAAACTTCGGAAGAAGCAAATCAAAGTTCGGAAGATTTTTTTATTCCTCCGTGGAGATTCGTCGATTTCCACTGAGGAATTGCTCAATTTCCTTGATAGTGTCGTCGATGACCTCATCCTAAATAATGCGTCAGTCCAATAGTGTCCTAAACGTTTTGACAGCAAGTGTCAGGGGACGATTGACCCGCTTGACAGCTATCTTACACCCTTCG
>NZ_ACLR01000226.1 GCF_000174775.1 Porphyromonas uenonis 60-3 | reverse complement strand
CCTAGGCATCGTAACCAGCGTCACCCAGACAGGCAACCCTCTCCACAACGCTATGGCAGAGCGACTTAACGGGATCATCAAGAACGACTGGCTCTACAACTTTGAGGACAAACCCATAGAAGAAGTTCGAGAGATCCTCTCGCAAACGATTGCTCTCTATAACACAGCGCGTCCTCATCGAGCCCTCAACAAGAAGACTCCGATGCAGATGCTCATACCAGATTACCCCAACCCTCTAACCACACAACCATCTAAGAAACAGATTTCTAAGAACAATTCCCCAACAGCTCCGAGCCTCAAAGCTCCGAGCCCATGCCGCTTAACTCCCAACAAAGAGCTATCTTTGTGTACCTCCGCAGTAAAAACGACCACAAGTCGTGTACCCCAGCAGGAGCAAAACTAACAGATGAGTACACTCACAGGACTAACAAAAATAACCCGTGTACCATCTCAGTAACACCTTCCCAACTGTGTACTTTTTTCAGGAAGAGGACATTTTCTTCGTAGGAAACTCTAGTTTCATACCTAGGAAACTCTAGTTTCATACCTAGGGAACTCTAGTTTCACACCTAGGAAACTTTAGTTTCACCCCGTATGGAACTTTAGTTTCACCCAAGTGGTACTGATAGTTAGCTCATTTCTGCAGAACGATCTACCCGATGTCCCCTCAAAAAGCTTTCACTGGACAGCAATAACTATATATAATGCGTCAGCCCTGGGTCGGAGGGGTACGCTTTTGGTAGTGAGGCCTAAAATGAGTACTTTTGCAGAGGGTGTATCATAGATACCCCGTAAGCTGGCTTGAGCCGATCTTGCCTTCCTGGCTAATCCGATGGAAGGAAGTAGGCTTTTACCACCTGGACTGCATGCTCAGAGCGGGTGGAAGCGTTTTTATACTTAACTACAGTTTATGGACTTACACTTACTAGAACTTAGTGATCAGGAGATAGCACGTCGCAACAGCCTAGACGAGATTCGTCAGATGGGCATCAACCCTTATCCTGCAGCCGAGTATGTCGTGACGGCACATGCTCAGGAGATACAGGCCCAATATCAAGATGATGCGCCTCGCATGGAGGTGAGCATCGCTGGTCGTGTCATGAGTCGACGCATCATGGGCAAGGCTTCCTTCATGGAGCTACAAGATGCCTCGGGGCGTATACAGGTCTATGTGACCCGCGATGATCTCTGCCCTGGAGAGGATAAGGATCTATATAACAAGCTCTTTAAGAAGCTTCTCGACATTGGCGACATCGTCGGTGTCAAGGGCTTTGTCTTCCGCACCCAGACGGGTGAGATCTCGGTACATGCCGAGGAGTTGACTTTGCTGAGCAAGGCGCTACGTCCGCTCCCTATCGTCAAGGCTAAGGACGATCAGGTCTTTGACGGCTTTACCGATCCTGAGCTTCGCTACCGCCGTCGCTATGTGGATCTGATAGTCAATGAGGAGGTAAAGGGCATCTTTATGAAGCGTACGAAGATCTTCCAGTCGATGCGCAACTTCTTCAATTCACGTGGCTATCTAGAGGTGGATACGCCTGTGCTGCAGTCTATCCCTGGTGGCGCTGCGGCTCGTCCTTTTGTGACACATCACAATGCGCTTGACATACCGCTCTACCTGCGCATCGCTAATGAGCTTTACCTCAAGAGACTGATCGTGGGTGGCTTCGAGGGCGTTTACGAGTTTAGCCGTAACTTCCGCAATGAGGGTATGGACCGAACGCACAATCCTGAGTTTACCTGCATGGAGATCTATGTCGCCTACAAGGACTACCGCTGGATGATGCAGATGACGGAGCAGATGATCGAGCATATCTGTCAGGAGGTGCTAGGCTCTACGACCATTCAGGTAGGAGAGCATACGATAGAGTTTAAGCCTCCCTATCGTCGCCTCACGATGATTGACGCTATCCAAGAGTATGGCGGGGTCAATATAGATGGCATGGACGAGGCTGAGCTACGCAAGGTGTGCCAAGCTAAGGGCGTGGAGATAGATGAAACGATGGGTGTCGGTAAGCTAATCGACGAACTCTTTGGCGCAGTTGCTGAGCCAAACTTGGTACAGCCCACCTTCATCATAGACTATCCGAAGGCTATGTCTCCGCTCACTAAGGAGCACCGCGATAGGAGCGATCTGACAGAGCGCTTTGAGCTATTTGTCAATGGTAAGGAGCTGGCCAATGCTTACTCAGAGCTCAATGATCCGATAGATCAGCGTCACCGCTTTGAGGATCAGCTACGTCTGAGCGAGCGGGGAGATGATGAGGCGATGTATATCGATCACGACTTCCTACGTGCTCTAGAGTTTGGCATGCCCCCCACGTCTGGTATGGGTATCGGTATGGATCGTTTAGTGATGCTTCTGACTGGTCAGGAGAGTATTCAGGAGGTATTGCTCTTTCCACAGATGCGTCCTGAGATACAGCCTAAGCGTGACAAAGAGGAGGCTTACGAAGCCGTTGGCATTGACAAAACGTGGGTGCCACTCTTGCAGAAGGCTGGGTACCTCACTGTAGCAGACCTCGCAGGCAAAGCTCCTGGCAAGGTGATGCAGCAGATGATGGATATCAATAAGAAGTATAAGTTAGGCTTGCAGATTCCCGCACTGGAGGAAATATCCAAGTGGGTGGGCGAGGAGTCTACGAAATAATCATAGTTCACGCATAGCTCTCTCTTGCTAGAGGGCATAGCGTGTATACGGTACAGTCAATATGGATATTGGTCGCATAGGCATACTAGGTAGTGGTAGCTGGGCTACTGCACTGGCTAAGATCTCTCTAGAGTCTACGCCTGAGATAAATTGGTATGTGCGTCGAGATGATCAGGTGCAGCGCTTTAAGGCTACGGGGCATAACCCCGACTACCTCTCTAGTGCTGCCTTTGATACGGATCGGATAACCTTCTACACAGAGGGCTCGATCAACCCTTTCTTTCGCAATAGTGACACCATCATCTTGGTGACCCCTTCGCCCTACATCAAGCACTACCTCAAGAAGGTGAAGCGTAGTAGCATGCGTGGCAAGCTGGTTATCAATGCGGTCAAGGGAATCGTGCCTGACGAAAACCTTTTGGTCTCAGAGTTCCTTATCCAGGAGTTCTCCTTGCCAAAGGAGCAGATCGGTGTGGTGAGTGGTCCTTGTCACGCTGAGGAGGTGGCGCAGGAGCGTCGGAGCTACTTGACTACAGGGTCTTACAGCGATGAGCTGGCGCATCTGATGGCTGACACGCTCTCATGTGACTACATTACCTGCACTACGTCGGACGATGTGGTCGGCATCGAGTTTGCCTCGGTACTAAAGAACATCTACGCCATCGCTGCGGGTATATGCAACGGACTCAACTACGGAGACAACTTCCAGAGCGTCCTCATCAGCAATGCGATTGCTGAGATGAATAGCTTTGTCAATACG
Source organism: Porphyromonas uenonis 60-3 (assembly GCF_000174775.1). Lineage (GTDB taxonomy): Bacteria > Bacteroidota > Bacteroidia > Bacteroidales > Porphyromonadaceae > Porphyromonas > Porphyromonas uenonis_A. Next base: position 75,396 of record NZ_ACLR01000226.1, on the reverse strand, counting down.
GTGCACCTGCTCAACCATCGTGTCATCACCAACTCGGTCTATCTAGGCGATCTGCTTGTGACTGCTTACTCTAACTATAGTCGCAACCGAACCTTCGGTACGATGATTGGCAAGGGGTACAGTGTCAAGGCTGCGCAGGTAGAGATGGAGATGGTGGCGGAGGGCTACTACGGAGCTAAGTGTGTCCGCGAACTTAACACGACACGCTACCGAGTCAATATGCCGATCATGGACGCTGTCTACGAGATACTCTATAATAAGCAGTCGGCCAAGGAAACCATCGAGCGGCTTTCGCTCAAGTTCCGCTAACGGACTAGACCTTTTAACCTAACACACAATACAACCATGAAGACAGCCGCATCGCTCATTCAGATTGACACAACACATGCGCAGGCTCATCTATCGGCTGAGGCCATCCGACAGGCAGAGCAAGATGCGCTCGTAGCGATTCAGACGCTACACACAGGCTCAGGAGCTGGTAGCGACTTCCTAGGCTGGCTCACACTCCCTGAGGAGACGATCGAGCGTAACCTCTGCAAGCAAGTCAAAACGGTAGCCGATAAGCTTCGCCAGGAGTGCCTATATATAATATGTATAGGCATCGGGGGAAGTTACCTAGGTGGCAAAGCGGTCATAGAGGCACTCGGAGACCACTTCTCCACGCATCGTCAGCCTGAGCTAGGGCATCCGCAAGTACTCTTTGCGGGAAACAATATTAGTAGTGACTATCTGCACGATCTGATGGATCTGGTGGTGGACAAGCCTTTTGGCATTGTCAATATCTCTAAGAGTGGCACGACGACCGAGCCAGCTATCGCTTTCCGCATGCTGAGCCAGTACTTAGTGGCTCGTGATGGTCAGGAGGTGTCTAAGCGACGTATCGTTGCCATTACCGACAAGAAGAGAGGTGCTCTGCGTCGCCTAGCAGACGAGCAGGGATACGACACCTTCGTCATACCAGATAACGTAGGCGGTCGCTTCTCCGTGCTGACTCCTGTGGGACTGCTACCAATTGCTTTGGCAGGCTTTGACATTGAGGCTTTACTCCAAGGCGCCAGCGACACAGCGCTCCTGTATCGTAGTACGGAGCATCCGCTAGAGACCCCAGCCGTGCAGTATGCCGTGACAAGGCAAGCCGCCTATCGGGAGCGAGCTGTGAGCGAAGTGCTTGTCGCCTTCGAGCCTCGTCTGAGTGCCCTCGGACAGTGGTGGATGCAGCTCTTTGGCGAGAGCGAAGGCAAGGAAGGCAAGGGACTACTCCCGCTTTCTCTGACCTACACGACCGACCTGCACTCGATGGGGCAGTGGATACAGCAAGGTCCCCACAACATCCTCGAGACGATGATCGTCGTCGACACGCCGAGAGACACTATCACCATCCCGACAGATGAGCAAAACCTAGACGGTCTCAACTACCTAGCGGGCGAAACGATGCACCATGTCAATGAGCAGGCGCATCTAGGCACGCTCTTAGCGCACGAAGATGGCGGTGTGCCAGTCTTGCAGTTGCAGTTACCTCAGATTGACGCTAGGACGATTGGCGCCTTCATCTATACGATGGAGTATGCCGTCGCCATCAGTGGCTATATGATGGGGATCAACCCCTTTGACCAGCCAGGCGTAGAGGACTACAAGCGCAATATGTTTGCTCTCCTAGCTAAGCCAGGCTCCGAGAGCGAGACGAAAGCGATGCGCCAGCGCCTCAACAAATGAACTTACGACAGATTACAACAATGACAGATACGATACAAACAATCCACAAGAAGAGCTACCACGAGGTCATCCCTCTCCCTGAGTATGGACATCATATCCAGCACATGGTAGACCACTGCTTGACCATTGAGGACCGTGACGAGCGGACTCGATGTGCTCACGCTATTGTCCAGGCGATGGCGATTATCCAGCCCGAGCAGGCTAAGAAGTCGGAGGACCACAAAGTTCTCTGGGATCACCTAGCAGTCATGTCGCACTTTGCGCTAGACATTGACTACCCCGTAGAGCCCATTCACGAGGAGGCGCTCCGTGGTGCGCCCGAGTCTCTGTCCTATCCCGAGGACGACATCATCTATCGCCACTATGGTCACCTCATTCAGGAGCTGATCAAGAAAGCGTGCGAGATGCCCGAGGGTGACGAGCGCAAGGCATTGGCACTCTCCATTGCCAACCGCATGAAGCAGGCTTACATCTTGTGGAATAAGCGTGCCGTCGATGATTACACCATCTTTAAGGACCTTTACGAACTATCTGGCGGTAAGCTCGTGTTGACCGAAGAGGAGCACCAGCTAGATGCTACCGCACGGCAGATACCTCAGGGTCGTGGTAGCAACCGCTCTAGAAGGCAGTACAAGCGCCCAGCACGTGGCAACAACTCCAGAGGCGGAAGTCACCGTGGTGGTCGTTCCAACCGCTCTAGACGTTAACCGATACAGACACACACTTTCTTACTCTTACGACACTAGCTTATGGCATCTTACATCATCGAGGGAGGTCACAGACTCCAAGGCGAGGTCACTATACAGGGAGCTAAAAACGAAGCGCTCCAAGTCATCGCCGCCACCTTACTAACCAGCGAAGAGGTCATCCTAGAGAATGTCCCAGACATCCTTGATGTCAACAATCTCATCAAGCTCGTAGAGCTCCTCGGTGTCGAGGTGACACGACTCAGCCACGACAGCTATCGCTTCAGAGCTCAGGAGATAGATCTAGACTTCGTTGACTCTCCGCAGTTCCTCCATGAGAGCAAGATATTGCGTGGCTCCGTACTCCTCGTCGGTCCTCTCGTCGGTCGTTGTAGACACGCCGTCTTTCCCAAGCCTGGCGGTGATCAGATAGGACGTCGTCGACTAGACACCCATCTGATCGGCATTGCCACCCTAGGGGCGGAGTGCGAGTATGATCAGGAGCGTAGAGCCTTTCGCATAGAGGTGCCACACCTGCGGGGAGCTTATATGCACCTCGAGGAAGCCTCCGTGACAGGTACCGCCAATGTGATCATGTCGGCAGTCCTAGCAGATGGCAAGACGACTATATACAATGCAGCCTGCGAACCGTACATACAGCAGCTCTGTCGTATGCTCGTCTCCATGGGAGCCCGCATCTCGGGCATTGGCTCTAATTTGCTCACCATCGAGGGTGTCGAGCGACTACACGGCACGACGCATCGTATCCTGCCCGACATGATTGAGGTGGGTAGCTTCATCGGCATCGCAGCCATGACGCAAAGCGAGCTAACGCTCAAGAACGTTGGTCTGCCCGACCTAGGGCTCATCCCGCAGATGTTTCGCAAGCTCGGCATTGAGATCATAGAGCGAGGCGATGACCTCATTATACCCGCCAGAGAGAGCTACGAGATAGAGACCTTTATGGATGGCTCTATCCTCACCATCGCTGATGCGCCGTGGCCAGGACTGACACCAGACCTGCTGAGCGTCTTCCTCGTTGTAGCGACACAGGCCAAGGGGACCGTCCTCATTCATCAGAAGATGTTTGAGAGCCGTCTCTTCTTTGTGGATAAGCTCATCGATATGGGCGCACAGATCATCCTCTGCGACCCACACCGCGCAGTCGTCGTCGGCAAAGACCACCAGACCCGTCTGCGTCCCGCTGTGATGGCTTCGCCAGATATACGAGCTGGTATCGCTCTCTTGATAGCTGCGCTGAGCGCCGATGGCACCAGTGTGGTCAACAATGCTGAGCAGATCGATCGAGGCTACCAGCATCTACACGAGCGGCTCAACGCTCTAGGCGCTCACATCGAGAGACGCGATGAGTAGCACGACCGCTTTTACCGTACCAGAGCTCACGCCCATTGGCCACTTAGGCAAGCCTCACGGTGTGCGTGGTGAGCTGACCGCTTATCTGACCATTGAGCTAGAGACACTCTGCAGCGACCCTAGCAGCGAAGCTTTTTACCTCTTTGCTGAGATCGACGCTTTGCCCGTCCCGTACCAGCTCCTGAGCTATCGCAGCAAGGGAGACAGCTACCTGCTCACACTAGCGCATGTCGCTGATCGCTCCATCGCTGAGAAGATGACTGGGTGGCGTCTCTTCGTTCCCACAGAGCTCCTAGCAGAGAGCGAGGTCGCTTATAGCTGGGATCACTTCATCGGCTTCCGAGTGATCACCCCCGAGGGCGAAGCCGTCGGCACGATCCTAGAGATCAATGACCAAACGGAAAACATCCTCCTCACCATCGAAAGCTCCGACGGCACCCAGCGCTTGATACCCATCCACGAGGAGCTCGTTGAGACGATCGATCCTGAGAGCAAAACCATCCAGCTCCACATACCCCAAGGGCTCTTAGACCTGTAAGCCCCCCCTTCCCACAAGTAGACTACACACTATGCGACGCATCGCACTCTTTGGCTCGACAGGCAGTATCGGCACCCAGGCACTGGAGGTCATCTCCTTTCACCCCGAGCTACTCACCGTCTATGCCCTCACCACTCATCGCAACGTGCCTCTCCTCGTAGAGCAAGCGGAGAAATACCATCCGGCCGTCGTGGTCGTAGCTGACGAAAAAGCTGCTACAGAGCAAGCCCCCCTCCTCAAAAGGCTAACTTGCACCGTACTCGTTGGCGCCGAGGGGCTCTGCGAACTGGCGCAGCATAGCGACTACGACGTCATGCTCTCCGCCCTCGTCGGCTTTGCGGGCTTGCGCCCCACACTCCTCGCTATCGAGAGCGGGCATGAGATTGCTTTGGCCAATAAGGAGACCCTCGTAGTGGCTGGTCAACTCATCATGAGCTCTGCACAGGAGCACGGTGTGCGCATCCTCCCCGTGGACTCCGAGCACTCAGCCATCTACCAATGCTTGATAGGCGAGGAGACCCCGCTAGAGCGTATCTGGCTCACGGCAAGTGGAGGACCCTTCTGGCAAATGCCTCTCGACGAGCTAAGCCAGGTCACCGTCGCTGACGCCCTCCATCACCCACGCTGGTCAATGGGTGCTAAGGTGACGATCGACTCGGCGACAATGATGAACAAAGGCTTTGAGATGATGGAGGCGTGCCACCTCTTTGCCGTCTCAGCAGATCAGATCTCTATCTTGATACACCCCGAGAGCGTCGTGCACTCGATGGTGCAGTTTGCCGATGGCTCGGTCAAGGCGCAGCTAGCCGTCCCCGACATGCGTCTCCCGATCAGCCTAGCGCTCCATGGTGGTGTGCGTGAGCCACTGCCCATAGCGCGTCAGCCGTTTGTCGGCACCACGCTTCATTTTGAGGAGCCAGACGCAGCCCACTTCCCCTGCTTAGGTCTCGCCTTCGAAGCCTTCAGACAGGGTGGCAATATCCCCTGCTTGCTCAATGCGGCCAACGAGGTCGCTGTGCGCGCCTTCCTCGATGAGCGTATTGGCTTCACCGAGATAGCGCGACTCATCGAGCCTATTATGACGGCCATCCCCTATGACGCCGCCCCGACGCTCGACGCTCTGCTGCACTACCACGACGTGGCGACCGCTTTAGCCTCCGAGCAGCTCTCCCGATAGCCCTCTCGTCAAACGAACATCTGTGAGTCCTCGTAGTCCTGCTACGGGGACTTTTTATTGCCTTAGGGCGAGAAGATATTGGTTCCAACAGGGTGAAACTAAAGTTTCACCCCCCCCTTGGCACAAAAGTTTCTCCTAGGTGAAACTGGAGTTTCTCCCGTATGAAACTAAAGTTTCTCCCGCATGAAACTAGAGTTTCATACGCATGAAAATCCATTTTCATCGGTAGGAAAATCCATTTTCCTCGGTATGAAACTAAAATCTCTTGTGGAAAACGGTTGACCAAGAGTGCTATTTATGCTACCTTTGTCTAAGTAAAAAGAGAGATAAACCGATGAAACAGATATTACAGCGTATTCTCTTGCTCTGCGTGAGCCTGCTCCTAGTCACGACAACGCTCATGTCACAGGCACCTCTACGGCATGTGGTCAAGAAGTTGGAGACGGTCTACGCTATCTCCAAGCGCTACGGAGTCTCCGAAGAGGAGATCTACCGGCTTAACGAAGGCAGTCAGTGGGGTATCCGTGAGGGGCAGACGCTCTTGATCCCCCAGCGCAAGCCTGACACGATCTATGTTGAGGCATCGACCGTTGCTCCTGCGGAGCCTGGCATTCACGTGGTGCAGTCAGGCGAGACGCTCTTCGGCATTAGTCGTAAGTACGGCTTGACAATGGGTCAGCTCCTCGAGCTCAATCCGCAGAAGCATGATGCGCAGATCGCAGTAGGGGAGCGGATCGTAGTAGCCTCTGGGGCTAAGCTTAAGAAGGAGCCCACCCCGCTAAGCGGTACGCAGCTAGAGCAGGTCCGAGTGGCTCTGATACTACCCCTACGAGAGAGTGGTCAGCCTAGTCGCTATCTACACTTTTACGAGGGGGCGCTCCTCGCTATTGAGCGGTTGCAGCGCCAGGGCATAAGCATTGATCTGCAGGTTGATGCGGCTGTCAATCGCTCAGCGCTGGAGCAACTCCTCAAGGCCAAAGAGGGTCAGCAGTACGACCTAATCATCGGCGGAGACTCAGAGCAGAGCGTGGAGCTACTGTCTCAGCGTGCTAAGGAGCAGAAGGCGGTCTATCTCTCGCCCTTCGTATGGCAGAGTGGCAAGGGGCAGTTGTACGACCACTTCTTCCAGCTCAATCCCGCACAGTATCGTGTCACGGAGCGATTGCAGCAAGCCTTTGCTCGTCGCTATGCGGGCTACGAAGTGCTACTCGTGCGCTGTGGCGAGGGTGATCAGGCGGATAAGTTTAAGGCGATCGAGAGTGCTTGTCGTGAGGCTGGCATTTCCGTGCAGAGTCGCTCTCTGCGAGAGCTAACGATAGGGCAGTGGCCTCGTCAGAGCGGTAAGAAGTGTGTGATCCTACTCAACTCTAGCAAGAAGGCGGATCTTACGGCTGTACTAGACGTAATGCGTGATGCGCGACTCTCGACGAGTGACTACCAGCTCTTCGGATATCCGCAGTGGCAGACTTACGGCAAGGAGATAGATGAGCGCCTGCGAGAGGTGCGAGCCACGATCTTCTCCACCTTTTACTGGGACAAGGAGCTTTCCGAGAGCCAGCGAGTCCGAGAGGCGTACAAGCATTGGTACGGACGTGATATAGAGGAGGGCTATCCGAGCTATGCACTACTGGGATATGACGTGGTGCGCTACTTTATCGCAGCTATATCGTCCTATGGACGTGGCTTCCAGCAGTTCCAGCATCAGCTGCCAAAGGATGGCTTGCAGTCAGGCTTCCTCTTTGCACCAGCCATCACGGGGCGCAGCTCTGGGAGAGGCGGCTATACGAACTTGAACCTCTTCTTCATCACCTATAGTCCACGTGGGGAGCAGCGTCAGCAGATCCCCCTAGCAGAGTAAGTAAGCACTATGCGAAGTCCTAAGAAATGGTGGAGCGGACTGCTCCTCTTGCTCCTCACCTCAGTCATACCACTGCAGGCTCAGCGCTCGCAGCTTAAGCCTCTGGAGGTGCGTATAGGTGGCGGAGGAGGTGTGAGTGGCTCGATGCTAGACATAGTGCCACGTGTGGAGATGCTTCCTCATCTAGGGGCGATGGGTTATGTGGCGGTGCTACTGACCAATCAGAACTATACGGGCATGACGATGCGCCTCTCCTACGAGCAGCGTGGCTGGCGAGAGGAGTATATGAAGCCGATCGCCTACAACTTTGCGAGAGATATGGACTTCATTGACTTGACGCTGATGGCGCATCTTTACTACCCCTTTGGCAACTTTCAACTGGGGCTAGAGGTGGGACCAAACGTGGGCTACATCATACGAGACGTGAGCAGCCCTACGCCGAGCGAGGAGACGAGAGCTGTCGTGAAGAGACGGCATGTCTATCCGCTCTTTAGCAAGTTCTCGTGGGGACTCAAGGGCGGACCCATCTTGAGCCTAGACATAGCTGAGAAGCATAGGATCACGCTGAGCGGACACTTCTACTACGGTCTGAGCGACCTCTTTGCTACGACGGTGCGCGATGACTATGGCCGTGCTGGCGAGCTGGGTGTCACGATGGGGCTGGGCTATTACTTTAGAGTGCTCTGATGCTGGTCTTACTGCTCCTCTTCACCCTAATCCTCTTTGTGCTAGCCTATCCACTGCTACCGATTACGTGGGCGGGTATCGTAGCTTTTGGCGGGGGAGCGCTCCTGTCCTCATGGACGTATCTATGGGGCTACCGATGGCTGTACCATCAGCCCGCTCCGCAAGAACCTAGCGAACTGCTAGCCCTCTCACTCGAACCGCTGAAGGTATTTTGGAAGGGGGTAAAGCTACCCCGCTTCTTCCTCTACACAATCCTCGCAATAGGTATCTACTTGCTCCTTTCGTGGGGCAACGAAGCGCTTGTCTCCGTCTGGCCAGAGGGGTGGGGCGGCACTTGGCTACGCAACTGGAGCAAGGCATCTCAGGAGGCGCAAGCTACGCTCATAGAGGGTGAGAACTTATGGGTGCTCTTTCTCACCGTAGGGGTGCTGACCCCAATTGCCGAGGAACTCTTCTTTCGCGGGGCGCTCATGGGGTGGATGATGCTAAGGCGCTTTCCCCGATGGATCGTCATCCTTCTGCCTGCGCTTCTCTTTGCCGTGATGCACCTCAACCCCGTGGGGATGCTGCCGATCTTCTTCCTGGCTCTCTTGCTGGGTTACCTGCGCTGGGCTACAGGCTCGCTCTGGTCATCGGTAGGGCTACACATTTGCAATAACCTTTTAGTCTTGGGTGTCTATGGCTTCTAATGATAGCTTTCTCTCGCAGGTCGTCAGTCGAATGCGCTCTAGTGAGGCCCCGCTGAGGGATCAGTTGGTGGTGGTGCCGACGAAGCGTGCAGCGACCTTCCTACAGCGAGAGCTGGTGGCACAGCTACAGGATAAGCCTGCGACCATCTTGCCTCGTATTGTCACCATCGATGAGTGGATCACAGAGATGTCTGGGCGGGTTATCCTAGACAATACGGCACTCATCTCGATACTCTATGAGGTCTATGCTACCTATCTAGCCAATCAGAAGCTGGGGCAGGTGGAGACAGATCAGATGCTCTCCCTAAGCCAGACAGAGCGCATGCTGCGAGACTTCCAGGATATGGATCTAGCCTTGGCAGATGTGGAGATGCTCCTGATCAACCTAGAGAATCTAGATGACCTAGACAGCTACGCCTATCTAGACGAAGAGGAGCGAGAGGCTATCAAAGAGTTTTGGCGCGGACTCTCAGACCAGGACTTGGATAGTCCACAGGGAGGATATCGCCACTTTGCCACGGTATGGCGAGACATTTACCAGCTATTTAATGTGCGTTTAGCCGATCTTAAGGTCGCTTACCGAGCAGGCGCTTATAGGATCGTGGCGGAGGATACCTTTACAAGTGATGATCTGCTCAGAGCGCTACGGCGTTACAGCGGTTCGGCAGTTAGTCTCGTCAACTTCGTCGGGCTGTACAACCTAACACCCGCAGAGCGAGCAATCATCAAGAAGCTCCAAAGCGCTGATGCCGATGCGCTACAGGTGCAGCTCTACTGGCAGAGGGTCTCAATAGACGCTGAGGGAGACTTTAATGAGCATCTCTACAATACAATAGATAAAAACGCTAAGCTCCTCGGAGGAGTCGTTCTAGACGAAGACTTCACCCGTAAGTATGCGCCAGAGGTACACCTACTCTCGCTCAACTCAACCATTCAACAGCCACAAGTGGTCAACGACCTCATCGCTGAGATTACTCAGGAAGATGACACAGCGCTCGAGGAGCTACGCATAGCTATCGTGCTCAACGATGAGAAGACGCTCATCCCGCTGATGAACTCGCTCAAGCAGCCTGCCTGCACCTCGCTCAACGTGACGATGGGCTATCCTCTCCAGTACACCTCTGTGGCGACGTGGATACGCCGATACCTTAATATATATGGTCTCGTATCCTCGTCGGAGACAAGGGTGGAGCGTGTCAAGCTCACCTGTTCGCGCTTGAAGCTTTGGCTGACTGCCCCCTTGACACGAAAGCTCTTTGGCGACCTTACGACTGCGCTGATGGATCGGATCGCTCTGCACCACTATGCCATCACAGCGTCAGAGCTTCGCACGATCATAGAGGAGGTTGCCGGAGATGCAGATGAGGCGGTGCGACAGCGTCTACTAGATCTGCTCACGCCCAGTCTCACGGGGGTAGGGCTACTCACTCGTATAGGTCAGCTGCTAGAACTGCTCAAAGGGTTGACGACAGCGACAGACGAAGAGACAGAGGAAGCGACAGACGATGACGAATCAATAGATCACGTAATCCTATCGGAAGCTCTAGACCAAATCGTCCGCTACGTCACGCAGGTGTCCAATCTGCTACAGTCAAGCGAGGGCATACATCATTTACTAAACGCTCCGAAACCTGTTGCTTATCTCTTGGAGCAACTGATGGCTGTGGGGAGTATTCCCTTCGAGGGAGCTCCGCTGGAGGGCTTGCAGGTGATGGGTTTCTTGGAGACACGTACGCTTACCTTTGACTATGTGATCATGCTCAACGTGCAGGAGGGCGATCTGCCTAAGTCAAGCCATACCACGACGCTCATACCCGATATGCTACGGAGCGCCTTCGATATGACCACTTACCGTACGGAGGACGATACCAATGCTTACCACTTCTACCGCCTCATACAGGGTGCTAAGCGGGTTTATCTACTCCAAGACACACGTCCTAAGAGTATCTCCTCGATGGAGCCTTCGCGCTATGTGGACCAAATACGCTACCTGACGAACTTGTCGCTAGATGAATCCACTTATGCGGACTCGCTAGATGCTAGGAATGAGCAGGAGCAGACTGTCGCTAAAACTGACGAGGAGGTGCATCGCTACATGGAGCAGATAGCTTCGGGCGATAAGACTTTCTCTCCCTCTGACTTGATCACCTACTACAATTGCGCTTACCAGTTTTACCTCAAGAAGATAAAAGGTATCGGCGAGCCACGCCAAGAGCCAGGTGTCGTAACGCAGATCGAGCTTGGCTCCATGGTACACGCTTATCTAGAGTGGTTTTACAAAGGGCTGAAAAAGACGAGCGAAGTCTCGGATCTGGAGCACACGGTGAGCCGCGATAAGCTGCAAGAGCTCTATAAAAAGATCGTCTCTGACAAGAGTGCCCCCGACGAAATCCTCCTGACAGACCTGGAGCGGTACATTAGCAAGGCTATAGAGATAGACAAGCGCTTGCTCCAAGCTGGTCATTCGCTCCAACTGCTCGCTAGCGAGACGAAGATGACAAACCTCTGCTTCGAGTGGACGGATGATAATGGTCAGAATCATACGATACACCTCACGGGTCAGCCCGACCGAGTGGATATAATCGATGGAAAAGACTATCGCATCGTGGACTACAAGACAGGAGCTATCAAAAAGCCTAAGACAGTGGAGGAGCTAGACACAGATACGCTTGACGCTTGGCGTAAGATGGCGAGCAACTGTAAGCTGGGAGGCTACATACTACAGTCCTGTCTCTACGCGATGCTCTATGCGCAGCTAGCGGAGGAGGGGATTAGCAAGATACAGCCTACGCTCTATTCGCTGGCTCCCGCTATCCCAGCAGATGAAGGGGCGATAAGCTTTAAGGAAACAGTAGCTCTGGACGAACTTAAGAAGCTTGTCACACATTACTTAAACGAACTGGTAGCCCTAAAGTTTGACCAAACGAAAGTACTGGACGTCTGTAAGTACTGCGACTACAAGACAATCTGTGGACGCAAGTAGCAGGTCCCTTGGATACATTATATATAGTAGCACGCCACATGAAGACTAGAAGCCTGATCCTGTCACTCCTCATACTCATAAGCTCTGCCGTGACGATCTCGGCGCAGAGCGTCCCTGCTAGTCTATCTGCTAGTTTATCAGCTAGTCCGGGCAAACTGAGCCAGCCCTACACGCCCACAGGGCAGCAGGTACGACTCGTGGCTTATCATCCAGCTTCGGGAGAGGGGAGTGGCGCAGTTACCTTGACCTTTCCCATAGCTGCGGGAGAGAAGCTCTACAGCTACACGACCTCAATACAGGAGGCGCAACCTGTGGCTACGGCTCAGTACGCAGGGACGACAGTCACCGTGCCAAATGCTCAGCTGGAGTGCGGTTACTTCACCGCTCAGCCTAGTCAGATTATGATGACACGAGTTTACTATTGGATCTTTGACTACAGTCGTGTCTCTCTACGAGACCTCGCTCTGACAGCAGACTACGATGCTGCGGAGCCTTGCCAGCAGGTGACGCTCACACTCTCTCGACCGCTACCGCCCATATCTTACCGCACGCTACAAGGCGCCTCCATGCAGGCGGACCGTGGGTTAGTCGTGCGCTACCAAGACATCGTCTACAAAGAGGAGACACACGCCTTCACCGCAGAGCAAAAGGAGGAGCTACTCCCCGAGACCAATGGTGGGGCGTGGCACTTGATAGCTCCGCTGAGCGACACCTCTTTTGCCATCATTGGGGACCGCTTTACCAAGGGCGTGGCAGAGCAGTACGGCTTGCCCATAGAGAGCCCCGTGCTACAGGCTCATCGCGTTGAGTTGCATGCTCGCTATCGGCTGGTTAGCTCTGGTCAGTCGCAGGCTGCCGACTCGACTGCAAGCAATGCGGGACAGCTCCCCTCTAGTCTCTCCGCTCCCGCTACAGTGGAGATAGATTTGGTCGCTAATGAGCCAGCTGCGGTGCTTTACCAAATCATCATTGCCGAGGGAGCCACCATCTCTAAGGACGCTCCTGTGGTAATGCAGTTCAACGGGCGCCAAGCTCAGTACACCTTTGACAAGATGGGTACCTACACGCTCTACGGCTCAGTGAGCGACCGCACGGCTAGTTGCACAGCCACCTCTCAGCCCGTAGTTGTGACAGTGCAAAGCTCTAGGCTTGAGGTGCCCAACGTTTTTACCCCCTTTAGCAGTCCTGGCGTCAATGACCTCTTTCAGGTGGTTCATCAGTCGCTCATATCCTTCGAAGCGCACATTTACGACGCTTGGGGCGGACTCATCTACAGCTGGAGCAACCCCAATGGAGGCTGGGACGGCACTTGCCGAGGCAAACCTGTGCCGAGCGGGGTCTACTACTACGTCATCACCGCCGAAGGGGCTGATGGCGTGCAGTACCACAAGAGTGGGGACGTCAACATACTGGAGAGCGACTATTCGCAGCAACCCAACTTCAACTAATACGAGGAGGCCTTAGCGATGAAAGACTTTTACCACACGATCCAGTCGCCAGCCATTGCCGAGCAAAACATACAGCGTAGTCGCTTCATCGGCTACTGCTATCCAGTCTCTAGTGCCGAGGAAGCTTTGGAGCGTATTTCAGAGCTTCGCAAGGAGCATTACAGTGCGACCCATGTCTGCTGGGCTTACTCTATCTATGGCGACGAAGCGAACGAGACTCGCTCCAACGATGACGGGGAACCCTCAGGCACTGCTGGCAAGCCTATCCTAGGACGCTTGATCTCTCATGATCTAACCAACGTCGCTGTGGCTGCCGTCCGCTACTTCGGCGGGGTTAAGCTCGGCACCAGCGGTCTGATAGATGCTTATCGCTCTACGACTGAGTTGGTTCTAGACAAGGCAACAGTCCGAGAGGTCATCCTATATAGTAGCGTGACGCTCAGCTTTCAGATGGATCTGATGGGACCTGTCATGCTCTTGGTCAAGAACCATGGCGCCGAGATCGTCGCTCAGGACTACACTTCTCAGTACCACCTCACGGTACAGCTACGGCAAGGCGATATGCCTTCGTTTGTTGCTGCCGCAGGGGAGATCTACGGGGTCACACTCCAAGAAGAGGGTATAGCTGAATAAGCAGACGCTTCCGCAAAGCCTTTCGATTACGAGCCTACTTGTTTCGGAGAGTTCCTCACTGTGAATTTGGAGAACTCTTCCCAACTCCCTCTATGTAGGTACGCCTCTTGATCGGATTATACCCAGTAGGCGGTAATTTTATTGTTAAATGGCTTTAGCTCTTGTTAGTTGTCTTATCTTTGTACCTCAATTAAAAGACTAGTATATCATCCTAATAATCATAATCTATGCAGTACAGTAAACTACCAATCAGGGCGATGAGCGCACTCCTTGCGACTCTCTGCTCGCTCTCTATGGCGGTGGCTGCGCCTGCAGCTCTCACAGCTGAGCGCACACTGCCTATCGTATCAACCCATGCGGATGCGCACATCACGGGTCACGTGGTGGATGCCTCGACGGGAAAGCACATCGCTGGTGCTACCATCATCATCCAGCAGTACAATGTCTCGGTTACGACCGACGCTTCGGGACACTACTCCTTCCGCAATCAGAAGCCTGGCAAGCTCACGCTGACGATGCTCGCTGATGGCTATCTGACTCAGGTCAAAGAAGTCACCCTCAAGAAAGGGGAGACGCTAGAGGTCAACTTTGATGCGGTTCTTGATGACACCCAGCTTGAGGAGGTGGTTGTCACAGCAAACCGTCAGCGCACGCTACGTCGCTACGCTCCTACACTGGTATCGGTGATCGACAGCAAGAGCTTCCAGCTCAACAATGCGGTCAACCTCGCTGGTGGTCTCTCCTTCAAGCCTGGTATCCGTGTTGAGAATGACTGCCAGAACTGTGGCTTCAACCAGGTTCGTATCAACGGTCTCGACGGTCGCTACTCGCAGATCTTGATCGATAGCCGTCCCGTCTTCTCCGCACTAGCTGGTGTATATGGTCTAGAGCAGCTCCCCGCTAATATGATTGACCGCGTAGAGGTCGTCCGTGGCGGTGGTTCAGCACTCTACGGTTCATCAGCTATCGCTGGTGTGGTCAACGTAATTACCAAGGAGCCTACGACCAATAGCTTCTCACTGAGCGAAAACTTCTCACTCATCGGTGGCAAGAAGCCAGACAATACGATTGCTTTCAACGGTACTATCCTCAGCCCTGACCGCGAGATGGGCGCGATGATCTTCGGACAGCATCGTACACGTACGGGTTGGGATGCCAATGGCGATGGCTTCTCCGAGATAGGACAGCTAGAGAGCCGTGCACTCGGTACGCATCTCTTCTTCCGCATCAACCCCTACAACAAGATCACCGCTGAGATCCACTCCATCCAGGAGAAGCGTCGTGGTGGTGACCACTTCGAGCGTCCTGAGCACGTGGTCGCCGTTGCTGAGAGTGTCGGTCACTCGATCCTAAGCGGTAATCTACGCTACGATGCTCACACAGCAGACTACAAGCACAACTTCCAGCTCTACGCCTCTGGTCAGCGTATCGTCCGCAACAGCTACTACGGTGGTATTGATGAGGAGAATGTAGCTGACGACAAGCACGCTACTCCTAAGGAAGCTTACGGTGACAACTACGGTCTGACCCACGGCAATGTAGCTATGGGCGGTGCTCAGTACACCTACAAGACGGATCGCCTCTTCTTCATGCCAGGCAATATCCTCGTCGGTGCTGAGTATCTATACGACCACCTCAACGATGAGATGCCTATCCTCAAGTATCAGAAGCTACCTGACGGCACTTCTCGCGCTCCTGGTCTAGATCAACGTATCCACAACCTAAGCCAGATCGCTCAGATTGAGTGGACGAACAAAGTCTTTACCCTCCTCCTCGGTGGTCGTCTCGATGAGCACTCAGCAATTAGAACTGACAAGGGTGCTATCAAGCCTATCTTCACTCCTCGTGCTACGCTACGCTACAATCCATTCACCTGGATGAACCTCCGTGCTTCCTACGCACAGGGCTTCCGCGCTCCTCAGACCTTCGACGAGGATCTACACGTCGGTGTCGTATCGGGTGAGGCGCAGAAGGTAGTAAACGTAAAGGGCCTCAAGCCTGAGTACAGCCACAGCTTCAACCTGAGCAACGATATGTACTTCTCTCACGGAGCTATGCAGGCTAACCTTCTCCTCGAGGGCTTCTTCACACGTCTACAGGGCGCTTTCAACACACGTCCTATAGAGGAGCGTGAGGGCTTTACGCTCTTTGAGCGCTACAACGCTTCAGACGCTTCGGTCTATGGTGCCAATATCGAGGGTAAGGTTGCTTACAAGCGCTTTACCGTACAGGCTGGCTTTACCATTGCCAAGAGCCTCTGGGATGAGGCAGAGAGCACAGGCGTAGAGCGTTCGCTCATCAAGGGTGAAAACGAGAAGGCTCCTAGCGATATCAATACGCTTGAAAACAATGGCCCAGAGAAGGCTGACGGCTTCCTTACCGATGGCGACGGCAACTTCGTTAGCTTTGAGCTCAAGAGCCGCAACTTCATGAGGACGCCTATGACTTACGGCTACCTAACGCTAACCTACAACCCTGTCTCTACGCTTAACCTAACCGCTACGTGCAACTATACGGGCTCTATGTTTGCTCCGCACGTTATCGAGTATGGTGCTGAGAGCGCAGTCCTAGACCGCGACCTTGTCGCTGCTGGTAAGCGTGAGGCTGGTGCTGAGGACAAGAGCGGTGCTGCTCCTAAGTGGGGACGCATCGAGAAGACTCCTTCGTTCTTCGATCTAGGTGCTCGTATCTCTTACGACTTCGACATCTTCACCTCTTCATCTCTGCAGCTCTTCCTCGGAGCTAACAACCTACTCAACTCATTCCAAAATGACTTTGACCTAGGTGGCGGACGTGATAGTGGCTATATCTATGGACCTATGCAGCCTCGCACGGTCTATATGGGTATGACGATGAAGTTCTAAGCCCTCCAGACTGAGACGGCAGTCTCAACTAAGCAAAAGGGTGCAAGCTAGAGAGAAGTCTAGTTTGCACCCTTCTTGGTTTACGCAACAGTGGGGCTAGCGTTGCCGTTGTACCCGCTCGACTAAGCTAGCGATGAGCGCCCCGCTATCGGGGTGGGTGGAGAGACAGGGCACGTAGATAAGCTCTTCGCCACCGGCTGCGAGGAATAGATCACGAGCCTCCAGCTGCAGATCCAACTTCGTCTCTAGGCAATCTGCGACAAAGCTAGGGCTAAAGAGTACGATGCGACGTACCCCCTGCGCTGCGAATTCTTGCAGTACATTGACGAGCGTCGGCTGTAGCCAGCGTCCATGTCCCATAGCTGAGTGAAAGGTCAGATGAACCTGCTCCTCAGGCACGCCTAGTCTATGGGTCAAAGCTTGTAGCGTATCGACACACTGAGCGTGGTAGTCCCAGCCATGCGTCTGGTCGTACTTCAGATGCGCCTCGGGGATACTATGATAGGAGGCGATGTAGTGGTAGGTACTGTCGCTCGTATCCACATGCCTTTGGAGCACTTCGGACAGTTGCTGGATGTAGTGCGGGTCGATACCCCAAGGAGTCAGCACAGAGGTCTTGTAATGCCCTCCAGTAGGCTTAGGCAGGTCCGAGAAATAGGTGATGGCGCTCCCCGCATTACTCCTCGTGTACTGAGGGAAAAGCGGGAGCAGTAGCACCTCCACATCGTCCGTCCCGACAAGCTGGGCAATACGCTCGCCCCACTGAGCACGGCTTGTCTGCGCATAGCGTGGTGTGTAGAGCGTTGGGAGTTGCGTCAGCTGAGCGACTTGCTCTGCGAGTCGCTGCATCTCTGCGGTCAGAGGCATGACCCCATCGGAGAGCGCCAAGAGGCGACGATACCGCTCTGATGAGAAGTGCGTGCGACGAGGCACGATGATGCCACGTACCAGTAGCTGTCGCATCAGATAGGGTACAGAGATGATGTCCCCATCAGTGAGAAACTCCTGTAGGTATCTCCGTACATCCTCCTCGTCAGCTGTCCGTGGAGAGCCCGTATTGGTCAGTAGTATGATCTGCTGTGTCAAGGCTTTATTGCTTGCTAGTGCTGTACAAATCGAAGACCACCACCTCACTATTGGTAAAGAGTCTCATCGCTGGCCCCGCAGCGCCATATCCACTAGAGACGTAGACAGGCGTACCGTATCGCTCAGTGAATCCGTGCGCTATCGGATAGTAAGCACGCACCAGTAGGGTGAAGGGGAAGATTTGTCCATCGTGTGTATGTCCATAGAGTGCCAAGTCAATGCCGTTGCTTGCGAGGCTGTCTAGCTGTCTCGGCTGATGCTCGAAGAGGATACGTGGCAGTTGCTGGCTCTCCTGCGGTATCTGACCAATTAATTCAGA
Source organism: Porphyromonas uenonis 60-3 (assembly GCF_000174775.1). GTDB lineage: Bacteria > Bacteroidota > Bacteroidia > Bacteroidales > Porphyromonadaceae > Porphyromonas > Porphyromonas uenonis_A. Next base: position 57,341 of record NZ_ACLR01000226.1, on the reverse strand, counting down.
GAGCGTAGCCCGCCCACGCTGCGTATAGTCATCCCGTCCGATGAGTGTCACTACTCCGCCAGGCGTTGCGATAGAATCCACGAGGAGCGTTCCCCCGACGAGCTTGATCCAGGCCTTCTTCTTCGCCATGTCGGAGCGATACTCATGATTGCCCAGTACGTAGTAGCAGCCCAGTGGCGGTGTGATCTGCTGCATAATCTCTGGGATGCTGTCTAGATAAGCAGGGTCGGGGTAGTAGTCAAAGATATCCCCACCCACGAGCATCAGGTCAGGCGCGGTCTTTTTGTAAAGCTCCACCAATCGCTCCGCAAAGGGTCGTCCGATCGTTTCGCTAAAGTGAAGGTCTGACACGAAGAGCACCCGCAGATGTTCCCGATCAGCGCCGAGTGGCTTGGTTAGCTCCACTTTATGCTCCACTATGTGCGGTGTCGCAGCCTGCTGGTAGCCATACATCATGAGGATTGCCGAGATCGCTACCGTAGCGAAGAAGAGAACCCACTTAGCTCGCTGGTATCCCCTGTCGCCTAGCCGTGAGCGAACCGTTTGTCCCGTGATGCGCTTGTAGAGCAGTCGTCCGCCATTGATCAGGAGCACTAGGGGTACGATATATAGGAGTACGAAAGCCCACGAGCAGACGAAGACGATGCTAAAGGTAAGTAGCGCTGACGAAAGCTGATGACGCAGCAAAACCACCACAAGGACGAAGAGCAAGTCGGCTAGTAGCACCCCACGCAGCGACCGTCGCCACCAGCCACGAGGCATTGCCTGCCCTCCACGCCACACGAGGTAGAGGATACCTATGAGTTGTATGAAGAGCGTGTAGAGGAGTACGTGCATATTAGGAGGTCTTACGCTAAGGGTGAAGGTTGCTCGCTAGTCCACTTCTTGAAGTAGTAGATAATCATCGAAGCCGAGACGACCGTCGCCAAGAGATCGCCCAGAGGTATCGCATACCAGACGCCATCGATGCCGTAGAAGTGGGGGAGGATCAGTAGTGCTGGTAGGAGGAAGATGATCTGCCGTGTCAAGCTGATGAAGATAGCCTGACGGCTCAGCCCGAGACTCTGGAAGAGCTGTGAGGTGGTAATCTGAAAGCCCACGACAAAGAAGACGCAGAAGACTATACGTATCGCACGCCGACCTATCTCAATCAACTCAGGCGATGCGTTGAAGAGGATAAAGAGTTGCTCCGGTAGTAGCATGGCAGCCGCAAAGCCTAGTATAGAGATGACCGTATTGACCCCGACAGCCAGCTTGTAGCAGCTCAGAGAGCGCTCAATATGTCCCGCACCGTAGTTGTACCCCACGATAGGTTGCATACCCTGCGCTACCCCGATGATAGTGAGTGCTATGAGTGTTGTGTAGTTGTTGATGATACCGTAGGTCGCTATGGATAGATCCGCCTCAGCCACCGACTTAGCAAAGCGTGCGAAATTATGGTTGAGCACAAAGCTCACGGCACTGCCCGCCACCTGCATCGCAAAGGGTGCTATACCGACACTGATGATCGAAAGGAGGATTGAGCCCGAGGGCTTCATATTCTGTCGCTTGAAGCGCACCACGCTCTTGCGCTGGAAGAAGTGATACTGCACGAAAACCATCGTACAGAACATCGCAATCACCGTTGCCCAGGCTGCGCCCTTGACACCCCATCCGAAGTGCATGATAAAGAAGTAGTCCAGCACCACATTGATCACCGCTCCGATGATCATCGTAATCATCGCTTTCGTTGGGTAGCCCGATGCACGCATCACATTGTTGTACCCGTAGGTCAGGTTGCTCAGTATGACGGCTGGCAGATAGATGTGGAGGTAGTCCTTTGCCAAGGGGATGATATTGTCGCTCGCTCCGATGAGTCGCAATAGATCCTCTAGAAAGATGATCGAGGGCGTGACCGCCAAGATATAGAAGCCAAAAGTCAGATAGACAGCATTACTCAGGATGCGATCCGCACGATCCGAGTCCCGCCTACCTAGAGCGATCGACACACCGACAGAGGCACCCGTCCCCACAAGCATGCTAAAGCCAACGAGTAGGATGATCAAGGGGAACCCAATATAGACCGCAGCGATGCCAAGCTCGCCACTGCCCTGGCCGATGAAGATCGTGTCCACGATATTATACAGCGCCTGCACGACCGTACCCACCACGGCTGGTATAGCATACTGCAGCAGTAGCTTAGGGATAGGTTGCGTCCGCAAGTCCTGCGTCCGCTTATTGTCTTCGGCTTGCTCAGGAGCCTCTATCTCTCTATCATTCATCAGTGCAAAGGTAGTAAATAAAAGATTTTCCACCGTTGGAAATGATAAATCCCTCCAGGGCTGACGCATTATAATTGCTCCGTTAGGAGCTACACATTAGCGACAAGCTAGACTTGGATGAATTCATTATATAGTATTGCTGTCCGACTACTCGACTTCGACCAATCTACAGTTTTCTTCGTAGGAAACTCTAGTTTCATGCCTAGGAAACTCTAGTTTCATACCTAGAAAACTTTAGTTTCATGCCTAGGAAACTTTAGTTTCACCCAAGTGGTATTGATAGTTAGCTCATTTCTGCAGAACGATCTACCCGATGCCCCCTCAAAAAGCTTTCACTGGACAGCAATAACTATATATAATGCGTCAGCCCTGTAAATCCCTCCCTAGGGATTTTGAAATTCCTCCGCATTTTTTTGGTTGCAGGCTATCTAGCTGAGAAGCAAGAGGTTACCGTTTGGATGGATGTGGATAGGTAACGATTTAGAAATGAGCGGAGTGCTTTGAAGTACATCGTTTTGGATAGCCAAAGAACGCTCACTATTATCACTTGCAAAGGTAGTGATTCGTGGGAGAAAGTGAGCGTTCTTACGTGATTTTCTTCTTAAAAGTTTAAGTCGGAGTCCAAACATTACAATGAAAGGGGAAGGAGATGTCTTATCTCTACAGTCGTTGCGAGCGATTCCGATTGACAAGCTGTTTCCATTTCTGTTCGCACCAATCTGGAACAGATAGTCTATTAATGGTAAGAATAGGCTGACGCTTCTCGTTGGTTATAATGCGTAGCTCCGCATTTTCCTCCGTGAAGTTTCGTTTGTACATTCTTGAATATGCTGTAGCCGTACCACGGACTATCTCTTGATCTTTGTGCATCTTGACCACCGTATCATCATCAAAGCCCATTTTGCGGAGCATCAAGCGAATGTTGAGTAAGAGGTAGAAGCTGTGGAAGAAGCGTTTGATAAAACTCCGCTCCTCCTCGTACACCTTGATTTCTCGGTGTTGTTCAGAGATAGTCTTGTCCTTATCTCTAATGGTGTCCTGAAGAAGAATGACCTCCTTGCGGATTTCGGCTTTCTCCTTTTCCGAAAGATGTTGTTGCCGTTCGACTTCTTGCTCCAACTCTTCGATGCGCTGTTCCGCCTTGTCAAGTTCGGAGTTGCCAAAGAGCGAGTAGAGCGTACCTTTTACTCGGAGCTTGCCTGCCTGCTTTTCCAACTCTCTAACCTTTTGAATTAGTTCTTCCTCCTCAAGTTGTTTCTGCTTGGTCTCTTTGAGGAGCTCTTTGTAATACTCCATATTAGTACGATGCTTGGCTTCAGATCCTTGTACCCCTCTACTCAGCCCAAATGGTCGCATTTGCTCTGCGTAGGAGGTTTGATACTCCTCGAGCTTCTTGGGTGTAAGGAGATCATCAGCACAGAGCCTTATCTTGTTTTTCTTTGTCTTGTACTTACGCTTGCCATTCTCAGCTTCCTGTTTGGCTTTTCTCCTTTCTCCCGTGACAATTGGGACAACTGTCGCATGTATGTGCGGGGTCTCTTCATCAGCATGAAGTGTGGCTGCCACCACGTTTGCCTTGCCAAAGGTGGTATAAAGCCACTGCATCGTACTATGGCACCACTCCTCTAAGCGTCCATCGCTTTCAAGTTGGAGCATATCTTCGTGTGATCCTGAGAGGATGAAACGAAGTGCTTTAACTTGATTGTCCGCAACCTTTCGGTAGATACCAGCCGTTGCTATGCGATGTGCAATAGCTTCTGTGCGGTTGGTGACATTTGCGGGGAATTGCACCAAGTCTCGATTGAGGTGCGTGCGAGAGGCATCGACATTGTTCGGCACGAATGTTCGCTCGATGTGGGCACTCATTGCCGAGTCGTTGCCCCGAGCCTTGTCTATGTGTAATACTGCGTAGCCCATAAGTTGGATATAGTTTTAGGGGGTATCCAAAGGGGCTGTTTCCCCTTGGCTCAGGAGGGCTTTTTTAGCAGTAACGAAGTGGAGCGTGAAGAAAATGCCCTAATGAGCTATGGCATTTCTCCAAATGCCCGCTCCGCCCTATTCCCCAGCCTGCCTTTGAAGTGCTTGCATTCTCTTAATGCACTGAGTCTTTGTTTCTAAGTTTGCCCCAGCAAACTTGCAACTCCAAAGGAGTGCCATAACTCTTGAAACAAAGGCTCACATCTATACGATTTACAGCTCTAGTCTCTTCGAATACCCGATTGTTCCGTTGTTGAAATTTCGCTCTTTTGCGTTATCGTCTAAGCCCCCTTTTGCGAGGGACTATTTTCTGTTTCTGCGCTTCTCGTTGTGCTACAAGAAACTCGTTGAGGTCTTTGTATCGGGCATAGTGCCTGCTCATATCCTCTACCGTCACACCTGATGATTGGATAGTAAGGAGTGCTTGTCGTCCTACGGGGTCATTATCGAGGAACGCTCGAACGGAGTCAATGTCTTGCTCTTGGAGATAGGCGATGGCTCGTGAAATGTTGCTGACCGAGTTCAATACAAGGCAAGGAGCCGTTTCTTTCCCATTTATCGTAAGAAGGGAAAGGAAATCCATAAAGCCTTCAAAGATGCAGAGAGGGGCGTTGTCCTCTCGTCCTGCAATCACAGATATATCCTTTGGCGCAATAGTTCCCTTGAATGCGTTGTCATCCCGAAGCTCATATCCACCAGAACGATTGGGAAATCCGATGGCGGAGTATTCTCGTCCACCTACCTCGTAGTGGATGTGACGGAGATACCCACTTGCCACTGCAAGATCTATCTTGCGAACCTCTCGAAGATAGCGTTGCAGATGTGAGGGCAACTCATCGCTGATGGAAAGAATATGCCTTCTATTATTTGCTCTCTGCTCATCTCTTCTATGCTCTATGTGATCTTCACGATGAAAGGAAGAGGGTGCAATTACTGTCTCTCGCTTTCCAGCAAGATGCTTCATTGCTTCATAAGCACTACACCCTTGCATACGCATCACAAGGTCTATGATGCTTCCGCCTTGACCTGTACCATAGTCGTGCCACAAGTTCTCCCAAAAGTCTACCTTCATACTAGCATTGAAGTCTTCTCGGTAGGGTGCATGATAAAGGGCATAGCCGTTGTACCGCTTGGCAGGTTCGATACCATAGGTAGTATGCAGATAGTCGGCTATTGGTATTGCCTTAAGATGTTGTAGATCGTAATATTCGTTGTTCATTGCTGTTGTCTTTGGATTTGGATTGTTCGTATTCATTGTTCACGGGTTCTTCGTATTCTTTGTTTGCTGTCTCATTGCATGTTCTGTTCTCTCTATTTTCTCTTTTTGGAGTTTTCCCCTTTTTATCTTACTACGTTTCTACACTAGGATAAGTGATTGACAGTGAAAGAGAAAAGTGTAACACTTTGTCGGGGTTTATCCTACTACACCATCTGTCTACACCACTTGTCCTCTATTAAGCTGTAGAAGCGTAGAAGGATTGTAGTAACATCTGTCGTAAGATGAATGTCTTCTGTAATCCTTTCTCTTTCACTGTATTATCCTTAGTTGTAGTAACGTAGTAAGGAGAATAGGAAAGAAAAGAGAAAGGGGTATTACAAAGGGAGTGCAACAACAGAGTGCTATGGTGGTTGCTCGGGGTAAATCTTACGGACGGCATAGACATATACGGGATTGCCATTTATCCTGCGACACTCCCTCGTATAGCCTGCCTTTCGCAGGGCTTCGCCCATCCGTTTGGGAGAGAGGGGTTGTCGGGTATAGCAGGAGAGATACCCTACAATCTCCGAATTGGTCATATAGAAGCGTTTCGTAGCCGTCTCAGCTTCCGAGGGAAATGTGAAGTAGCGGAGCAACAGCTCCATCTCTGTCGTATAGACTTGAAATGCTTCACTGTTTCTATGCAGTTCGATAATCTCTTCATCATTGAACCAATAGCGAAAGCCTTCATGCAGTAGTCGCTTGGCGTCACCGTAAACAGCATCCATCGGGATCTCTTTAGCACTGTCTATATCTATTGCCGAGACTTCAAAGGGGAGGAAACGCCTGCTCCCTGTAGGGTCTGTGAGGAAGTCGTTGCCATTGACCGAAGCCACGAAGCTTGCCAAGTGGGGTCGCTCCTCAATGTGCTTCTCGTAAGGCATACGGTACTTCACCTGCGGACAGGTTATAAGGTTCTTCAGTTCGTTTTCATCTCGCTTGTTGAGGGCTTTGAGTTGGTCGTCAATGTTGATGAGGAGGTTTTGCCCGATAAGGCTCAGCACATCTTTCTCCTGCGGATATATCTTGCCTGTATAGCGGTAGTCGGATAGAGCTGGAGGGCAGAGCAGGTCTAGGAAGGTCGTTTTGAACTTGCCTTGCTCGCCTGTCAGCACAAGGCAGGTGTGATTGCGACACTGCTTGTCGTCCATAGCATTGGCTACTACAGCCACGAGCCACTTGGTAAGGTATTCCTCCCATTTCTCAGAATTGGTTACTTGCACGCAGTCGGCAAGAGCTGTGATAGCTTCCGCATTACCTTTCGTCAGCGGTAAGGCTCGGAAATAGTCTTGCACGGGATTGATACGTGGGGAGAAATCGCTCTCAATAATGCTGTACAGATTATCTGTTGAGGTCTGTATGTTGGCTTCCTTGTCCAAGGCTCGCTTGAGGGTATTGATACGATAGCGGTCTACGGAGGTGTAATCGCCCTTTCCTCGTAGACGATACTCGGCTCGGTGCAACACAGTGTTGTACCGAAACTGGTACTGAGCGGAAAGATACGCTTCTATTTGGTCGTTTTTGGAGGGGCTATCCTTTTCTCCTATTTTCATTGTGCGGATTGCTTTGTATTACATTGTTTTGATGATTAGCTCCTTTTCGAGAGCTAAAGCCAAGTTAGAAGAGTTTTTTCGCAAGAAGCACAAGGACGGTTTTCTTGCTTCTGAGTGCATCGCTTTTCTCTGACACGACACAACGAAAAGCCCCTTTTCACAATCCAAATGGAGGAAAAGAGGCTCTATGAGTGTGCAAATAGCACTAACGAAAAGTGTGTCGTTTGCTATGGGGTGCGTTGCTTTACTTCGATGGATTGAAGTGATTGCTTGAACTAGTGACGCAATGGAATAAAGTATGGACAATCAGACAGTGGTCAAGAGCCACTTTTCCTGACATTTCCTCGTATATCCCGCTGTCTCTGCGCTTGGAGGAATAATGGAAGAGCCTGCTTACTTTTGCGTCAGAAAGTAATAACAACGCAAATAACACAACAACAAAATGAGATTTACAGCCATTGACACTTCCGCTTGGGAGGAACTGAAAGAGTGCATCGAGGAGCTGACAAAGAGTTTCAATGAACAGTTTGCGCCACCAGCTCAATTCCCTGACTTATTACACAATGGGGATGTATGCCGAATACTGAACATCAGTAAGCGAACATTGCAGCACTATCGGGACTCGTCTGTGCTGCCCTTTATCCAAATCGGACATAAATGCTATTACAAGCGTGAGGATGTGGAAGCTCTCCTCGCTAACTCTAACACTCGTAAAGGTTAACGACTATGGAGTACGAAACGATCAATAAAGAAACACCAGAGATGAAACAACTCATCTCTGGCATTAAAGGTTTGACGAATCGAGTGAGAAGCATAGCTCAAACTCATCGTCCTCTTTTTGAAGGTGAAATCTATCTCACAGGAAGGGAGGTTTGTGAGAGACTGTTCCTTTCCCCTCGCACCCTGCAAGACTATCGGGATAAAAACATTATCCCTTACACCCAAATCGCAGGGAAAATCCTCTATCGGCTCTCAGACATAAACAGAATACTGAGTGAGAACTATCATCCGATTAATTTGGGAGTTTAGCAAGCTTGCTCGTTGCTACTTTCAACTAAACAGTTAATAGAAGGGCGACTTTTATAAAATAGGGCGTGTCCTTTTCGACACACCCTATTCTACAGTTTTTGTCAATGACCTTTATTCTGCTTCTCTATAAGCAACGTTCCATTCAAAGTTTTGGGGGTAATCAGGAAGAGTCCGATTTATCTGTTCGCCACTTATGCTGTAAGCGACTTTGATGTAATAGGTCCTGAAGTATTGACGACCACCTGCTTGATAACCATCATTAAAACACCCTCTAGTGGGATTATCAAAGCGATTAGGCATTGTGTGAGAAGTATCTGTATAGGTAGTTGGAATGTAACCACACTTAGGCGATTCTACTTGTTCGTACTCAGTAAAAGGTTTTGCTTTTACTTCCAAAACAACGGAGTGGATGTCAACAAGATAGTATCCACGATATAGATCTACATTAAGATAACACAGCTGTGGCTTTCCAGCCAGATAGTGGTCTCGCGTAAATCCATAATACGTTGTCCTTTGCACAGGTTTATAGCCTCGCAAGGGTGTTTTTGATTGAGGTACTTCTGAGACCTCTCCTTCTCCTTGTATGCTTTTTTCATACTCCAGCAAAATCTCATTGAGCGTTTTTGCCCCATTCGCATGAATTTCTTCTAACGTTGGTTCTTCTGTTACAATTGGCTCGTTTTTGCTATTCTTACATGATGAAAGCAAAACAAGACCAACTGAACAAATCAATACGAGCATTTTTCTCATCTGTGCCATTTGTTCGTTTGAACAAGAGGATTTATTTGTGTAAAGTAGAGTAAACTCCCCTCCTCTTGCTCTTTTTATTTGAGGAAGAATACTCCACAGATATCTCAGTGGCAAAAGTAAGAAAAAAGATTATACCCATCAATACCTCTCTTAACCGAATATACACCACACACTTTCTGTTTATATCTTCCATCAGTCATTCCATCAACCTCTCCATATCCTTTGCAATCTTTTGGTCGGTGACTTGGGCGTAGATTTGCGTGCTGGCAATAGACGAATGCCCCATCATCTTGGCGATGCTCTCTATCGGAATACCAGCCTCCAAAGTCAGCGTGCCGAACGTGTGTCTTGCACAGTGCCAAGTCAACGGAGTGCGGATGCCACAAGCCAACCCCACGGCTTTGAGATGACGGAGTAGCTTCCAGTCGCTCATTGTATCGGGAAATATCTTGTAGTCTCCTCTGCTCTTCGCTTTTGTGTAAAGAGCGAGTATCTGCTCCGCTATCGGATGCAGTGGGATTAAGCTCTCGACTTCTGTCTTTTGGCGTGCTTTGCGAATATACCGCTTCCCCTCGCTGTTCGTCTCGATTTGCGAAGCTCGTAGCCCCTGTAAGTCAACAAATGCCAAGCCTGTAAAGACGGAGAAAAGAAACATCCTTCGGCTTAGCTCTGCTCCTTTATCCTGAAACGGGAATGCCAAGAGCTTTGACACATCGCCCTTACTCAGAAAACGAGGTTTGCGCTCCACGACTTCATACTTCACCTCTTCAAACGGATTGAAGCGTATCGTCCCCTGACTGACGGCTCGGTACATCAATCGACTCAACCAACAGAGATGGCCATTTATCGTTGCAGGCGCATAGCCCGCCCTCTTCAGATAGAAGCGATAATCCTCAAAGAACTCAATCGTAAGAGCCGACAAGGGGACATCCTGCTCACTGCGACTGCGCACAAAAGAGTTAAGCAACCTATCAGCGTACCGATTGTTTCTATACGTACCCGCACTACTGCATTCTCGTTGGGCTTTGAGTTCTTCCGCACTAAGAGCGAGCAGGGTCGTTGGAGTTTGCCCGACATACTGCAAATAGTTCTTCAGCAACTCGGCACTTACTGCTCCATATTTGTAGAGCAAGGTGTTATAGCCTTGTTCTACATTCTCCCGAAAGGTTTGCAAGCGTTGGTTGGTCTTCTTTTCCTTTGTCGCCCTTCGCTTCACGCTCCAATCGTTTGGGGCAGTGCTTTCGCCTGTGGTTATAACCGCGCTCGCTCCGTCTATGGTGATACGGCAAAGGATTGCCGTTGTGCCATCTGCTTTGGTCTTGCTCTTATTGATGTAGAATAGTATTCTGAATGTACTACGCATAGCTCTTACAAGGTTAAGGTTAGCTCTTCAGTGAAAGAGAGGAATTGCTCAAACTCATCGAAAAGCTTCTTCGGAGTCACATGAGCATATCGCTCGGTCGTTTGGATATTGCTATGCCCCAACATGCGGCTCACCGTTTCGATCGGCACTCCTCGCTCCAAAGTTATCAAGGTCGCAAAAGTGTGGCGACCAACGTGTGCCGAAAGGGGAATAGAGATACCAGCTCGAAGTTGTAGGGCTTTGAGTTGGGCGAGGTAAACCGAATAAGCAATGGGAGCAAAGAGCGTAGTTCGTTCTTCCGATTGATGTCGCTCCATCAGACGGACCGCTTCAGATAAGAGTTTCACACGACAAAGCGTATTGGTCTTCTGTCTGCGGAACTTAAGCCATAATGCCCCCTCATCATCAGTAAAGAGATGCTCCCGACTAAGAGTGACCATATCGCAGTAGGCAACACCCGTATAACAGGCGAAGAGAAAGAGGTCTCGAGCAGTCTCCAACTCCACCTCATACGGCTCAAAGGTCAGGCTCTGCAACTTATCCAACGATGCCCTATCCAATGCACGAGGTCGCTTGTTCTCTCCTCGTTCAATCGTTACGTGAGCAAACAGTTGTCGCGTTATCAACCCTTCACGATATGCCAAACGGCAGACCTTCTTCACCGCTAAAGCCATCTTACGATAATGACCTTGTGAATGTTCCAGCTTTCCGACAGAGTAGCGTTGTAGGCAATCCAAGAAGTCTTCTTCTATCAGTCCGAAAGCAATATCTGAAGTGTGGAACTTCTCCTCAATAAAGGCTCTCAGATGCTTTCGAATAGTAAAGTAACTACTTAAAGTCGTTCCCTTGATTTCTATCCCCACCTTTTGCTTCATCTCTTCAACCATTCGATCGTACCGCTCCAAAAAGGTGATTTGACTTTGCATACTACCTTGCAGTAACTCCTTGATGTCAGTCGCTGTAAAGACAATCCCTCGCTCACAAAGGGTTTGATAAGCCGACTGCGCCGAGAAAAGCAAGCGCTCCAACTTGCCATTCGTTGCCACAGCTTCACGGCTCTTGCCGTTCAGCCTGCTCTCACGAGCATTCCACAGCTTGGGGTCGCACGAGAGCTTGCAACTGAACTGGGCGATGGTTCGCCCATAGGTTATCCGCCCCATAATCGGAGCTTGCCCCGACCTGTCCAATCCGCTCTTTTTGAGGTAGAGCAACACCTTCATTTTGTCTGTTTGCATACGCTTCTGTTTTTATGGGCAAAGTTACCCGTTACCGAAGCGTTCTCAGCTACGCAAAGCGTTGTATATCAGAGCAACAGCAACGAAATCGCAGAGAGTTCACTTACCGAAAACTCTTCCGTCAGTTACCTGCTCCTACCTCTTCGTTACCATTCGGAGAATGGGCTAACGATTTGGTAACGGAACTTCTGCACAAATCCACGCTTTCTGCACTTTTACCCTCTGTGTAGAACATAGAGAAACACTGCAAATCCCTCTCATTTCCATTTACTTACCCGCAATCCTCTCCCTAATGCCCTTCCCCCTAATAGTTCCTCTATTGGAACTGAAGAGTTCCTCCCTTGGAACTAAAAAGTTCCAAGAGGGGAACCATTTTTGGAACTCGTATCTGCGAAGAAATCAGCACGATACGAAGCGACAAATGGTGCCCTTCGGGAGAGCTGTCGACTACGCTCTTGAGAGCAGATAGAGAGCGGCCTCAAGTCGTCGTGACTTGAGACCGCTCTTAGAACTTAGTAGGGTGGCGGGGAGCCGTCTGTTACTCCTCCTCGCTCTCCTCTGTGTAGGCCTTCAAGAGTGCCTCCTGTACATCTGACGGTACGAGCTCGTAAGCGTCAAACTTCATGACAAACGAGGCGCGTCCACCCGTCAGCGAACTGAGCGAAGTGGAGTAGTCGCTCATCTCCTTGAGAGGCACCTTGGCAGAGAGCTGCTCGTAGTTGCCATCGCTACTCATACCCATGATCAGCGCACGGCGTCCCTGCAGGTCGCTCATCACATCACCGAGGTAGTCTGCGGGTACGGTCACATTGACGCTGTAGACAGGCTCGAGGATCTTAGGCCCTGCATTGCGGAAGGCTTCGCTAAAGGCGTTGCGCCCAGCCAGCATGAAGGAGATCTCATTGCTATCCACGGGGTGCATCTTACCATCGTAGACGATCACACGCACATCACGAGCATAGGAGCCCGTCAGCGGGCCACGCTCCATGCGCTCCATGATACCCTTTAGGATGGCTGGCATGAAGCGGTTGTCGATGGCGCCACCTACGACACTATTGACAAAGACTAGCTTGCCACCCCAGGCTAGTTCGACGGTCTGGGTGTCTCGAGGGGTAATCTTGAACTCCTGGTTGTTGAAGCGGAAGACGCTCGGTAGCTCTTTGCCCTCCTCGTAAGGCTCGACGATCAGATGCACCTCGCCAAATTGCCCAGCACCGCCCGACTGCTTCTTGTGACGGTAGTCAGCGCGGGCTGCCTTCGTGATAGTCTCACGGTAGGGGATGCGTGGCTCCTCAAAGGTGACGGGGATCTTGTCATTGTTCTCCAGTCGCCACTTGAGCGTACGTAGGTGAAACTCTCCCTGACCATACACAATGAGCTGGCGTAGCTCCTTGCTCTGCTGAGCAATCCATGTGGGATCCTCCTCCTGCATACGTGTGAGCGCCTCGCTTAGCTTCTCCGCATCGGCACCATTGACTGGTACGATAGCACGGCGGTACTTGGGGGCAGGGTACTCAATATTGGGGAACTGGTAGTCCACGCCCTTATCGTTGAGAGTGGCTCCACGACGTACATCCTTGAGCTTTACGGCAGCTCCAAAGTCTCCAGCGACGAGCTGGCTCACCTTCTCCTTTTGCGCACCAGCTACCACATTGATCTGGCCGAGGCGCTCCTTGGAGCCATTGTTTGCATTGGTCAAGTCCATACCCTCCTTGAGCGTACCGCTCATGACCTTGAAGTAAGAGACCTCACCGATATGTGGCTCCACAGTGCTCTTGAAGAAGTAGAGACTCACGGGAGCGGTAGCATCGGGCGCTACCTCTACGCCCTCCGTTGTGACGGGGAGCGCAGACTCGGTGACGCGTGGTGCTACATCGCCCAGGAAGGTCATCGTACGACGTACACCCATATCCTTGAGTGCGCTAACGCAGAAAACGGGGTACATATCGCCGAGGACGATACCCTTGCGCATGCCCTGCACGATCTCCTCCTCGTCGAGCGACCCCTTCTCAAAGAAGGTCTCCATCAGGTGCTCCTCGTGCTCAGCAGCTGACTCGATCAGTGCTTGGCGAAGCTCCTCGGCACGCTCTCGCTGATCTGCTGGTATCTCGAGCTCTTCGGGAGTACCGCCTTCGGGCTTCCACTGGTACATCTTCATATTGAGCACATCGACTACCTGGTGGAAGTCAAGACCCTCCTGTACGGGATACTGTATGACAACCACCTTGCCACCGTAGCGAGCCTTGAGTCCAGCGACTGTGCTCTCGTAGTCTGCCTTGTCGCTATCCAGCTGATTGATGGTAAAGAGCACAGGCTTATGCAGTTGCTCTATGATACGCATCTGGTTGATCAGGCCGACCTCGACACCCTCCTTGGCATTGACCACAGCGAGCGCTGAGTCGGTCACGTGGAGTGCAGCGACAGTGCCACCGACGAAGTCATCGGAGCCTGCGCAGTCGATGAAGTTGAGCTTGCGATTAGCAAACTCGACACTAAATAGGGTAGAGAAAACGGTATAGCCATACTCCTTCTCTACGGGGAAGTAGTCGCACACGGTGTTTTGTGCCTCGATAGTCCCGCGACGCTTGATGACGCCACTCTCAAAGAGCATAGCCTCGGCAAGAGTTGTCTTGCCGCTACCCGAGCCGCCGATGACGGCGATGTTTCGAATGTCTGATGTCTGATACAATTGCATAGCCTGTTATACTTAGAGTGAATAATTTGATTGTAACCACCTAGACGCCACTAGCTAGTGTAGCGGTCGTCAATGTGTAAGTCTAGCGAATGTGCTACTCGGAGGTGGGCGAAAGGAGGGTGGCTGGATGCTTTGTTTCTCCCCTTACTTAGGCTTACTTGACTAGCTTCTCACTAAACTTGTCGCAAGGTAGCAAATAAATAACACTTTTGCAATACCTAAAAGGTGCCTGAGCGTGGAAAAGAGAGCACAGACGACTCCTTTTGGCTATGCTTTTAGTTAGAGCGGGTAGTCTACAGGCTTATGGCTTTTACCGATCCTTCTGGATGGTGACACGGATGGGGCGTCCGTTGTACTCCTCTTCGCTCAGGGCTGCTGCAACTGTCTCGGCCCATTCGCTGGCTACCTCAAAGTAGCTGTAGCTGGGACTGAGATCTATTTTGCCAATGGTGATCTTATAGGGGAGCGTGCGGTTGATCAACTCTAGGAGACGGTTCGGATAGAGCTTGTCGCGCTTGCCGAGGTTGATCCTTAGCGAGGTCATGGGCGGTAGATCGGTGCGGCTACGCTTTTTGGGCGCTTTGCGATGCTCCTCGGGGGAACCTTTTGTCCTATACTTAGGCTCTTCGGTTGCCAGCTCTTGGGCTGAGAGGTCGGGCGTATTGGCGTAGTAACGCATGATGCGGTCCGCCTCCAGCGTGAGAACACGACGTATGATCTCCTCGGGAGGGAGCCAGGCGAGCTTCTGCACAATCGCATTGAGTAGCTCATCGTACTGGGTGCCATGCTCGTTGCTGTCGGCATACTCGATCCTGGTCGCTAGAGCGAAGAGTTGCTTCTTACAAATCTCCTGACCAGAGGGGAGGGGCATCGACTCAATCCGAATGCCAGCGTGCTGCTCGATGATGCGTATCTGCTTGCTGTCGCGTAGATGGCAGATGGCTATCGAGAGACCCGTCTTGCCAGCACGAGCGGTGCGTCCGCTGCGATGTGTGTAGCTATCGGGATCTGCGGGCAGGCCGTAGTGAAGCACATGAGTGACATCGTCGACATCGAGTCCACGTGCTGCCACATCGGTCGCAACGAGCAACTGCAGGTTGCGTATGCGGAAGCGGTTCATCACCATATCTCGCTGCGCTTGGCTAAGGTCACCATGTAGCGCATCGGCATTGTACCCATCTCGTATGAGCCACTCGGCAATCTCTTTGGTCTCAGCACGTGTACGGCAAAAGATGATTCCGTAGATGTTGGGGTAGTAGTCGACGACACGCTTCAGAGCAGCGTACTTGTGCCGTGCTGGGACCGCTACGTAGAGATGCTTGATGTCGGCATTCGCTTTATTGAGCGCACCTATCTGCACCTCGTGGGCATCGCTGATATAGTTGTCGGCTATCTCCCGCACCTCTCGGCTCATCGTGGCGGAAAAGAGCCAATGCTCCACCTGCTGTGGCACCGCCTGCAGGATCTCCTGCAGATCTCGCTGGAAGCCCATATCGAGCATCACATCGGCTTCGTCGAGGACGACGACCGAGACCTTGCGTAGCTTGACAGCTTTGCGCCTGATCAGGTCGCAGAGTCTGCCAGGAGTGGCTACTATAATATGGTATCCCTTGGCGAGCTGACGGATCTGCTCCTCGATGGAGGCACCGCCGTAGAGTGCTAGGATCTGGCGAACAGAGGTGTACTTTGCCAGAGCGACTAAGTCGCTCTGTACCTGTATTGCGAGCTCTCGTGTTGGCGTGAGAATGAGCCCACAGGGTGCGGAGCCTTTTGCCTGGATGATGCGCTCTAAGAGGGGTAGTCCGTAGGCTGCGGTCTTGCCCGAGCCAGTCTTGGAGAGCGCAATCAGATCCCCTCGATGAGTGGATAGGTATGGAATGACCTCCTGCTGTACGGGCATCGGCTCGGAGAAGCCTAGGTCGGTGGTGGCACGAAGGAGTTCGGGCGAAAGGTCTAGTGTGTCAAAGGTCATAGTGAAGAGGATTCGTGCTCATATATATAAAGGTGTCGCGATGATCTCGCAGAGCTTGCGAAGGTCTCGCCAGAAGGTGGGGTAGCTCTTGTCAACCGCCTGCGGGGTCTCAATCTGTAGCTGGTGATACCAGGCGAAAGGAGCCCACGCCATCACCATGCGGTGGTCGGCATCTGTGGCAATGGGTACGGGAGTGTGAACGGAGCTTGGTGCGCTGCCAGCTAAGCAAAAGCCACTCTCCGTCTCGTAGCTGAGCTGATAATCGAGCTGCTCTCCATTGCGCAGGATGAGGGCGATGCGGTCACTCTCTTTGAGGCGTAGGTGGTCCAGTCCACGGAGCTGCGCTTTCTTCTGATAGTAGAGGAGGAGGGCAATGAGTGTGGGGGCGAAGTCTGGATTGTTTGACAGGGAAATACTCCCAAACGTGAGCTTACGCAGATGCTTTTGCAGGAACTCGCTGTCAAAGCAGAGGGTGTCGTCGCCGGCGCTTAGCCATTCGGGGGAGATCTGTAGTAGCTCTAAGGCACGGGCGTCGGGCTGTAAACTCAGCGCTGGAACGTTGGTCAAGAAAAGCTGGCAGGGTCGTGGCGTCATGAGCGCCCACTGGAGAGGGTATTGTGCTGAGGACCAGTCGCCGATGGGATGCGAGAGTAAGCGTGTGAGCGTTGCCTCGCAGTAGGTTCCTGGAGCAACATAGATCCCGTGGCGATCAACTGAGAGGTCAATGCCGCACGCCTGCATTAAGGAGCAGGTCAACTGGATGTAAGAGGCGCTGGGAAGCTGGTCGTCTTGCCAGCGAAGGGCTAGTCCGTGGGGCAGATAGGGCGCAATGAGGAGTAGGGCGGTGACCGTCTGGCTACTCTCTAGTCCGCTCGGCAGGGTTAGCGTGGGGAGTAGACCTTTCTGCTGCGGGTTCATCGGACGAATGCGCACCAGTGGGTAAAGACCTTCGACAGGCTCTTGGGACGATGGTTGGGCGAGGTCGGCTCCGAGCTGAGAGAGTAGTGTAATGAGCTGTGCAAGCGGTCGCTCGGTCATACGACGAACAGGAGAGACCAGCAGAACCTCTCGTTCTGTGGTCAAAGCAAAGAGTGCGGTCAGGAGGCGCATAGCCGTGCCCGAAGCCCCTACGGATATGCGTCCCTCGCTACTCCCCGAGGCGTGTAGCATCACCGCCAAGTCTTCGCAGAGATCTATCTGACGCCACAGCGAGGGGATCGGCAGGTGCGCCAGTCGTGCCATCACAAAGAGCCGATTGTAGAGACTCTTCGAGGGAGGCAGGGTGATGGATAGCTGTGGGGTCACTAGATATGTGCTACTTGCTTGTGTGGAAGCGACTAGACAAAGCGAACCTCCTCGACAGAGACTTTGAGTCCGTTGAGCCAGTCACGTGCCGAGAGAAGCTTCTTGCCTTGAGGCTTTAGCTGATCAATCAAGAGAAGTCCATCGCCACACTGCACGGCTAGTTGACCTTTGCGAGGAGAGAGGCACTGTCCCACGGGTCGCTCGTTCGCTTCCTGCTGCGGGAGCGTGGTAGCGTAGATCTTGACAAGTAGCGGCTCTTCGTTGGGAAGCTCCAGCATCGTCCAGGCTCCAGGCTGAGGCGCTAGGCCACGTACCAAGTTGTGTATCTCGTGAGCTGACTGGTGCCAGTCAATGCGCGTGTTCTCCTTCGTAAGCTTAGGAGCAGGGCGCAGGTCAGGGTGCTCCTCTTGCGGTAGAGCTTGCGGGTAGCGACCATCGTGCTGCATTAGCAAGCTCAAGCCGTGAGCCAGTAGCTCTGCGCCAAGAGCCATCAGTTTGTCGTAAAGCGTGCCGAAGTCGTCCTCCGGCTCGATCGGACAAGCCGAAGCGGCAATGATGTCTCCCGTATCGATCTCGTGACGTAGCTGAAAGAGGGTCACGCCCGTCTCCCGCTCACCATTGATTAGCGCCCAATTGATCGGAGCAGCACCACGATACTGCGGAAGTAACGAACCATGTATATTGACCGTTCCCCACGGGGGCAGGCTCCACACCTCACGAGGTAGCATGCGGAAGGCGACTACCACGCCGAGCGTTGGCTTTAGCTCCGTGAGTTGCTGGACGAAAGCTTCGTCTCGTAGGTTTGTCGGCTGTAATATAGGTAGTCCAAGCTTGGTCGCACAGACCTTGACCGCAGAGGGCTGTAGGCGGTGCCCACGTCCCGCTGGCTTGTCGGGAGCCGTGACGACAGCGACAATAGGGTAGCCCTCGTCGACGAGACGCTCTAGGCACGCCGTCGCAAAGGGAGCGGTGCCGTAAAAGATAATGCGGACTTGATCTTTCTTCATAGCTAGCTGTTTATTCGTCAGGTGAGAGGACGTTGAGCACCTCTCGGTAGGTGTTGAATATCTTAGACTTGGAGACATAGCCGAGGTACTGTCCCTCGGGTGTTACAACGGGGAGGTTCCACGCCTTGGTCTCATCAAAGAGGTGCATGATATGATCCATGTGCATATTGCTCTGGATGCGGGCTGGAGGGGAAACCATAATGCGATCCACCTTGTAGCGATCGTAAAGCTCAGGGCGAAACATGATGTTGCGTATATCATCGAGCGAAACCACCCCAAGGAGCTTATCAGTCTCTCGCTCCACCACAGGAAAGAGATTGCGCTTCGCACGCCCCACCACCTGAACCAGTTCACCGAGCGTCATGTCGGGGTAGACCTTATCAAAGTCCGTCTCGATCACATTGTCGATGCTCATCACCGTGAGAACCGCCTGATCCTTGCTGTGGGTCATCAGTTTGCCCTTTTGCGCTAAGCGTAGAGAGTAGATACTGTGAGGCATGAAGATGCGGATCGTCCCGTAGGAGCAGATAGCGACCAGCATGAGTGGCAGGAGCAGGTTGTAGCCCCCCGTTAGCTCAGCGATGAGGAAGGTTCCCGTCAGCGGAGCGTGCATCACGCCCGCCATCACGCCAGCCATGCCCATGAGGACAAAGTTCTTTTGCGGTAGGTAGACCTCAATGAAGGGGAAGAAGTTTAGCGCATAGGCAAAGACAAAGCCACACAAGCCCCCCACGAAGAGGCTAGGTGCAAAGAGTCCGCCGCACCCGCCACCGCTATTGGTCGCTACGGAGGCAAAGACCTTGACCAGCATCGTACAGAGGAGGAAGGCGAAGATGACCCAGTAGTTACTCCCGAAGGAGGCGAAAATACTATTGTCCGTCACGGAGCTGTACTGTCCCGCCATCAGATCACTGAGCGTGCTGTAGCCCTCGCCAAAGAGCGGAGGAAAGAGGAAGATAGCCACACTGAGGATGAGCATCGAGATGCCGTAACGCTTGAAGAAGTTGTTGCGACCCTTGAGCCAACTCTCCAGGGCAAACATCACCTTGGAGAAGTAGAGCGAAGTGAAGCCACAGGCGATACCGAGCAGAATTACGTAGGGAATACGCTCTGCCGTAAAGGGGTCGTTTTGATAGAAGGAGAACATCGCCTGCTGTCCCGTCAGCAGGTAAGCGGTCGTAGCCGATGTGACCGAGCTAATCAGTAGCGGTAGCACACTGCTTAGCGTCAGGTCGAGGAGTAGCACCTCCACCACAAAGACCAAGCCCGCAATGGGTGCCTTAAAGATACCCGCAATAGCTCCTGCAGCGCCACACCCCACGAGGAGCATCAGCTGACGCTGCTCCAGCTTGAAGAGCCGTCCCGTATTGCTCCCGATGGCGGCTCCCGTCATCACGATAGGCGACTCAGCACCGACCGAGCCTCCGAAGCCAATGGTGATCGAACTAGCTAGGAGCGACGACCACATATTGTGTGGCTTGATACGACTCTTGCGCTGTGACATAGCGCCCAGTACCTTCGTCACGCCGTGGCTTATGTCGTCACGGATGAAGAGCTTGACCACGCCCGCCGTCAGCAGTACACCGATAGGAGGCAGGATCAGGTACCACACATTAGCCTGCCGTATAGCGGGCATCAGGAGATGCTGTATCGTGCCAATCAACTGTTTGAGCGCAAAGGCAGCCAGGGCGGTCAAGATACCGATGATAAAAGATAAGATCAGTACGAAGATGCGCTCACTGATATGCGTCTCTCGCCATAGGATGAAGCGTTGTAGTAGTGATGTTCGTGTAGTCGTAGTCGTCATCGCAGCCGTGTTACTTTCCTTTTCCCTTGATAATAGTGCCCACCGTGCAGAGCAGCACCGCTAGGTCGAGCTTGATCGATATATGCTCGTAGTAGAGCCAGTCGTAGTAGAGTCGCTCGACCATCTCATCGACCGTCGAGGCGTAGCCGTACCGTACCATTCCCCACGATGTGATGCCCGGCCGTAGCTGGTGTAGTAGGTAGTAGTAGGGTGCCCGCTCGAGGATCTGCTTGATATAGTAAGTGCGCTCGGGACGAGGCCCTACGATAGACATATCGCCTCGCAATACATTGTAAAACTGGGGTAGCTCGTCTAGTCTGTACTTGCGTAGCTTGGCTCCCAGTGGCGTGACCCGTTTGTCTCCTTCATGGCTCAGCTGAGGACCCGCAGCCTCTGCATCTGTGTACATCGTGCGAAACTTATAGATCCAAAAAGGCTTGCCACTGCGCCCCACACGCTCCTGACGGTAAAAGACGGGACCCTCCGAAGAGCGCCTAACCAAGACCGCCAGTACCGCAAAGAGAGGCGACAGAAGCAGTAGCAAGATTAGCGAGAAGAGACGGTCAAAGAGCCACTTCACATTGCGCTCCATCTCGCTCATCTGCGTCTGCGTCACGTCGTGTAGCGGTAGCCCACGGAGCGTACGCGCTTGTAGCGAGGAGCGTACACCCATGACCCCCTCTAGGTATATCTTGATCGGTAGCTTGCAGCGGTACAGCTCATAGAGCAGATGCGTAGCTCGTAGCGTATCCGCCTCATTGGCCACCATATAGATCGCCTCAATCGGTTGCTCCTCTAGTATCGCCTGCACCTGCTCTAGCGTGACAGGCTCTGAGCCGAAGGGGAGCTCAGCCACAGCGTGGTAGTGCATCTCCATACGCACCGCCTGCAACTTGTCCATCACTTCAGGCGTACCGATGAGCAGGATATGTGGCCAATGCTCTGGCGTCCGGTCATACCGGATCTGCTGCAAAGTAATCGTCAGACGACCCGCATAGATGAGGAGAAAGTGCGTCAGGTAGAGGAGCGCAAAGAGGAGCAGATGCGCACTGCGCCCATCGATCACATCGTCCACCACGAGGAAGAGGTACTCGATGACCACCCCCACGAAGACACTCCCAGCCGTCAGGAAGAATTCGTCGATGCGGCTCTTCGCCAATACTTTATTATAGTACCCCGAGAGCGTCAGGAAGCCCATCCAGAAGAGCACCACCACGAGCGTCACCCAGTACATCTTCGTATTGAAGAGGAAGAGCGACAGCTCGCCAAAGGTTGCGCTCTGATCCTCAACTACGTAGCGCACCACGTTGAAGAGTGTCGTCGCCAGCAGTACCGCCACAAGATCAGAGACGATGTAGCGCAGACGTACCGTAGCTTGTCGAGACTTCTTGCTCATAGATGGGGAACGTGATTAGGAGCCACTAAAGGACCGTTTAGGAGCTTTTGACCAACCGTTTACCTAGCGAATGACCCGCACCTCATTATTGAGCCCCAGCTTGATAATGTCTGAGGGCATTCCGTCGATGTGCTCCTCTTGGCGTAGCGGGACTACATAGTCGACCAACTTGATCAGTTCGTGGTCAATCTCCGAGTAATTGTGCGGTGAAGTGGTCCCCGCCAGATTGGCCGAGGTGGAGACGAGAGGTCGGCGTAGTAGTCGGCAGATCTCCTGACAGAGCGTATCGCTCGCGATGCGTATCCCGATCGAGCCATCCTCCGCCAGTAGTTGCGGAGCCACATTACGCCCCCCAGGGTAGATAATCGTGAGCGGACGCACCGCTACATCGATCAATTGGTACGCCATTGACGGCACCGTACGCACATAAGATGGTATGCGCATGTCACTATCAACCAGCATCAGCATAGGCTTGCCCGTGGGGCGACCCTTAAGAGCCGAGAGACGATCCACCGCCTCTTCATTGGTCGCATCGCATCCCAAGCCCCAGATCGTGTCAGTAGGGTAGAGGATGATACCACCACGCTGTAATACATCGACCGCCTCACGCGCTGCGGATAGAGTCTCAGGAGAAGGAGATACTTGATTCATAAAGCTATCTAGAGAGGTATATGTCTCCACCACATTGGGGAGACTTCCAGCACAAAGGTACGAAATCAGTCGGGATACCGCTAGAGTAAACCGTGTCACCCGCATGAAACTCCAGTTTCTCCTGTATGAAACTCCAGTTTCTCCCGTATGAAACTTTAGTTTCTCCCGCATGAAACTTTAGTTTCACCTAGTTGGAACTATAGTTTCATCCTAGTGGCACTGATAGTTACGCTATTCTGACCGATAAGCGGTTGCCACAACAGAATAGAAAAAGGGAACCGCACCGCAAAAGGTACAGTCCCCCTAATTGTCTATAGATGAGTCGTGCTCTAGCTGAGCTCGTGGATGACGATACCAGAGCGGAGCTTAGGCTCGAACCAGGTGGTCTTAGGTGGCATGATGTTGCCCGTGTCAGCGATATCCATGATCTGCTTCATCGTGACGGGGTAGAGGGCTAGTGCGACCTTCATCTCGCCTGAGTCAACACGCTTCTTGAGCTCGCCGAGACCGCGGATACCACCGACGAAGTCGATGCGCTTATCACTACGTAGATCCTTGATGCCGAGGATCTCATCGAGGATATGATTCGACGAGATGGTGACGTCTAGGATGCCGATAGGATCGCTATCATCGTAGGTGCCTGGCTTAGCGGTGAGCGAGTACCAGTTGCCATCGAGGTAGAGCGAGAAGTTGTGCAGCTTAGAGGGCTTGTAGATCTCTGTGCCCTTCTTCTCGACGACGAAGTCCTTCTCAAGCTTCTTGAGGAACTCCTCGCTGGTGAGCCCGTTGAGGTCCTTGACGACACGGTTGTAGTCGATGACGGTGAGCTGGTTAGCGGGGAAGGCTACAGCCATAAAGTAGTTGTACTCCTCATCACCACGGTGATTGGGGTTTTGCTTAGCCTTCTCAGCACCTACGAGCGCTGCAGCAGCACTACGGTGGTGACCGTCAGCGATGTAGAGCGCGGGCATCTGACCAAATAGCTCGGTGATACGCTTGATGTCCTGATCCTGGTCGATGATCCAGAACTGATGCTGGAAGGTATCGTTGGCAACAAAGTCGTAGACAGGCTTCTGAGCCGTGTACTTAGCGACGATCTTGTCTAGCTCAGCATTGTCAGGGTAAGCGAAGAAGACCGGCTCGATGTTCGCATTGTTGATGCGGACGTGCTTCATACGATCCTCCTCCTTGTCACGACGTGTGAGCTCGTGCTTCTTGATGACACCGTTGAGGTAGTCCTCGACGTAAGCGCCGATGACGAGACCATACTGTGTCTTGCCGTTCATCGTCTGAGCATAGACGTAGTAGCACTCCTTGTCGTCCTGTACGAGCCAGCCCTCCTTCTTGAAGTGCTGATACTGCTTGACAGCCTCGTCGTAGACTTTGGGATCGTGCTCGTCGGTGCCTGCGGGGAAGTTGATCTCTGGCTTGATAATGTGGTAGAGAGACATGGGGTTGCCCTCAGCCTCCTTGCGAGCCTCGTCAGAGTTTAGCACGTCGTAGGGACGAGAGTTGACCTTCTCAACAAGGTTTTGAGGTGGTCTGTATCCTTTGAATGGTTTGATTATAGCCATAATAAAGAGTCTTTGAGTGTGTGGTGAGAGAGAAAAAGAAAGACTTCGGTCCCCTCTAGGTGAGGAGACCAAAGTCTCTAAGTCGTCTACAGATTAGTTGACGCGGAAGGTCTCGCAACCATCCTTGATGAAGCCGACGATCTGGTTAGCAGCAGCAAGACCAGCGTTGATGTTTGCCTCAGCCGTCTGAGCGCCCATCTTCTTAGCGGTAGCTAGGTAGCGATCCTGTAGCTCCTTCTGGTACTCCTCGTGCATGTCAGGCTGGATGTCGGTAGCGTAGCGTACGTCTGTGCGCTCCTTGAGAGCTGCGAGGAAGCACTCCTCGTCGATGATCTCCTTGCGAGCTGTATTGACGATAAGACCACCCTGAGGCATCATCTTGACATACTTACCGTTGATGCTCTTGACAGTCTCAGCGGTCTTAGGCGTATTCAGCGATACGATGTCGCACTGCTTGAAGAGGTCCTCCTGGCTGCAGTAGGTGAGCCCGAGCTCCTTCTCCTCAGCGGCATCAAGACGGTGACGCTTGTTGTAGTAGACCTCCATGCCGAAGCCGTGAGCGATCTTAGCTAGGCAGCGACCGATGTGTCCGAAGCCCTGGATACCGAGCTTCTTGCCCTTGAGCTCAGAGCCAGACTTGCCGTTGAAGTGGTTGCGAACCATAGCGAGCATGAGCGCGAAAGCGAGCTCAGCGACAGCGTTAGAGTTCTGTCCTGGGGTGTTCATCACGCAGACATTGTGCTTGGTAGCAGCCTCTAGGTCTACGTTGTCATAGCCAGCGCCAGCACGTACGACGATCTTGAGATTCTTAGCAGCCTCAAAGACGTCAGCCTGGACCTTGTCGCTACGTACGATGATAGCGTCTACATCCTTGACAGCGTCGAGGAGTTGCTGACGCTCTGTATATTTCTCTAGGAGTACTAGCTCAAAGCCAGCACCCTCTACAATCTTACGAATGCCATCTACAGCGACTGGTGCAAAGGGCTTCTCCGTTGCGATAAGTACTTTAGTCATAGTATTGAGTGATATCTTTATTTAGGAGCCTACCCCGTAGACCCCCTGTTGGTGTGAGGTGCTGCGGGGTAGGACAGATAGTGTTATGTAAGTAATGAGAGAGATTAGTGCTTCTTCTCGAAGTCCTGCATAGCCTGGATCAGAGCCTGTACGCTCTCCATCTCGAGGCCGTTGTAGAGAGATGCACGGAAGCCACCTACAGAGCGGTGACCCTTGATACCTACCATACCGCGCTCGGTAGCGAAGTTGAAGAAGTCATCCTGTAGCTCAGCATACTCGTCATTGAGGACGAAGCATACGTTCATACGAGAGCGATCCTCAGCCTCAACAGTACCACGGAAGAGCTTGTTGCGGTCGATCTCTGTGTAGAGAGCATCAGCCTTCTCCTTAGCACGCTGCTCCATAGCCTTGACACCGCCCATCTCCTTGTACCACTTCATGGTCTGGAGGCAGGTGTAGATAGGTAGGACAGGAGGTGTATTGAACATAGAGCCCTTCTTGACGTGCGTCTGGTAGTCAAGCATCGTTGGGATGACACGCTCGAACTTGCCTAGAGCGTCCTTGCGGATTACTACGAAGGTTGTACCTGCAGGGCCCATATTCTTCTGAGCACCTCCGTAGATACAGTCGTACTTGCTTACGTCTACTGGACGAGAGAAGATATCACTACTCATATCGGCTACGAGAGGTACCTTGCAGTCGAAGTCCTTGCGGATCTCTGTACCGTAGATGGTATTGTTGGAAGTGTAGTGGAAGTAGTCTACATCCTCGGGGATGGTGAAGTTCTTGGGGATGTAGGTGAAGTTCTTGTCCTCTGAAGAAGCGACAACAACAGTCTCCGTGCCGAATACCTTGTCTACGTAGCCAGCCTGCTTGATAGCGTTGGTAGACCACGTACCTGTGTTGAGGTAAGCTGCTTTCTTGCCCATGAGGTTGAGCGGTACCATGTAGAACTGGAGGCTAGCACCACCACCGAGGAAGAGTACCTCGTAACCCTCGGGGATGTCCAGTAGCTCCTTGAATGTAGCTACGGCCTCGTCCATTACAGCTTGGAATTGCTTGCTGCGGTGTGAGATCTCAAGGAGTGAGAGATCCATGTCAGCAAAGTTCAGCACCGCATCAGCAGTGCGCTCGATCACGCCACGGTTCAGTACCGAGGGACCAGCATAGAAGTTGTGCTTTTTCATCTTACTATATTTATTGTTTTGGGATTATATGCTTGTTTATGTGTGCAATAGGAGGGCTGGACGTCCTCCTTTTGCTTTGTTTAGAAGGGACAAAGGGAAAGCTTTTTAGAGTCTCCTCTCTTTGCCCCTACAAAGATACGGAATTAAAGTGGAGAAACAAACTATTTCCACAAGACTTTGCGCTAAAGTCCTTTTTTCAAGCCCAAAGAGTACTCTTTTCTTACAAAATGACTAGCACCCTGCGGTGACTTCTGTCGGGGAACCCTCCTGAATCTGGAAGAGTCGATAGGGGACTTGCTTCGAGGAGATGATCTCATCGAGGTACTTGCGGTTCGTGTCGGTGATAAAGATCTGCCCGAAAGTATCCGTAGCGACGAGCTCGATGATGCGCTCCACACGGTCGCTGTCTAGCTTGTCGAAGATGTCATCGAGGAGGAGTAGGGGAGCCGTCTGATTCGTCAAGTGCTGCTGCAGATAGCGGTACTCAGCTAGCTTGTAGGCGATAAGGTAAGTCTTGTTTTGTCCTTCGGAGCCTATCTTGCGCATCAGGTTCTCTCCGAGGAGCATCTCAAAGTCATCTCTGTGGCAACCGGTCGCTGTGAAGCCATACTCGTAGTCCCGCTGACGACCATTGCGCAGTATACGCAGCTGCTCCTCGGCAGTGCTGGCACTCCCTGCGCTAAAGGATAGGACCGCACGCTCTACGCCCGCAGCTAGGTGCTGGTAGATCTGATCAAAGGTGGGGACAAGCTCCTCGACATAAGCTTGTCGCATCGTCGTAACCGCCAGACCTGTCGTTGCTAAGGTCTCCTCAAGGATATCCATCAGAGCTGGCTCGTGGATCTGGTTGCGCAGCATATTGTTGCGCTGATCGAGAGCTCTGTTGTAGTTGATCAAGTTCGCCAGATAGGTCGCATCTTGCTGTGAGAGGATACGGTCCACGGAGCGCCTGCGCTCGTCGCTTCCACCACGTATGAGCCTCTGATCATGTGGCGAAATGATAACCAGAGGGTAGCGCCCTATATGGTCGCTGTGACGCTTGTAGAGACGCCCATTGCGAGAGAGCTGCTTGCTCCGCTCGGCAGAGATGCGCAGACTGATCTTGTCCTCCTGCCCATCGTCCCATAGGTACTCGCCCTGGATGATCGCCTCCTGCGCTCCGTGGCGTATGGCATAGCGGTCAGTCGTACCTAGATGGCCACGCACCACCGATAAGTAGTGGATGGCATCTAGGAGATTGGTCTTGCCCATCCCATTGCCCCCGAAGAAGCAGTTGAGCTTGGGGGCAAAGTGACAGTTTGCCGTGGCGACATTCTTAAAGTTGATGACACTCAGCGAACTCAGGATCATAGTTTAGGCTCTATTCCTAACTGCTGCAGAGGGGCGAGTAGCTCTTCGTGTGCCGCACGTAGGTGGCTCGTGAGTTGCTCCGTAGCGTGGCAGAGCGGCAGGCGCACCGCACTCGTCTCTATGAGATGAATGGTGTGCAGCAGTCCCTTGATGCCCACAGGATTGCCCTCCTTAAAGAGCAACTGATACATCTCCGTAAAGAGCGCATCAATCTCATCCGCCTGCTCCCGCTGCTCCGTAATCAGAGCCGATACGAGCGCTTTGATCGCTTGCGGATAAGCGTTTGCTACGACCGAGACGACTCCGTCACCTCCTGCACGAATGATATCTTTCGTCAGGTGGTCATCGCCCGAGTAGACCAGCAGGTCCGGACGGCACAGTTCACGGATTTGATCAATCCGCTCCACATGCCCCGAAGCCTCCTTGATACCGATGATCTTTGCCGAGTCACGCTGTAGCCGAGCCACCGTCTCAGGCTGTAGGTCGCAACCCGTACGCGAGGGGATATTGTACAGTATGATCGGCTTCTTGCTCGCCTCGGCAACAGCCATGAAGTGTAGGTACAGCCCCTCCTGCGTTGGCTTATTATAATAAGGTACCACCGAGAGGATCGCATCGACATTGTCATAGATCGGATCGCTCATACGCTGGCACAGATCCTGCGTGTTATTGCTCCCGACACCGATCACCAGTGGACAGCGCCCATTGATCGTGCGGCGCACCACATCAATCAGTAGTAACCGCTCAGGATAAACGACCGTAGGCGACTCGCCCGTAGTGCCGAGTAGCACCACAAAGTCGCATCCGCCCGAGACTATATGCTCTGTCAGACGGCTCAGCGAAGCCGAGTCCACCTGCCCATTCTCTAGAAATGGAGTTATCAACGCCACGCCAGCACCCGTCAGATGGCGATAAGGATGGTAAGTATATTTGTCGTACATATGTATAAGGTATAGCCCTTAGCAATTTGTCCAGTTCATATCCAGTAGCTCCGCACGAGCCGCATTGTACTCAGCAATAAGATTGTCGAAGATCTGAGCCACCGGCTGCACCTGCTCTATCTGCGCAGCCACCTGACCAATCTCTAGCTCGCCCTCTGCGAGGTCTCCCTCGAAGATACCACGCTTCGCCCTAGCCCGCCCAAGTAGCTCTTGTAGCTCATCGGCAGAGGCGCCCCGAGCTTGCAGGGTGGCAACCTGTTGGTAAAAGTCGTTCTTCAGCAAACGTGTCGGAGCGAGCTCCTTGAGGGTCAATATCGTGTCCCCCTCGTCACTCTTGACGCACGCTTCCTTGAAGGCTGCATGCGCGCTACTCTCCTCACTCAGCGCAAAGAGCGTCCCGATCTGCACCCCCTCGGCACCCAGGCTCTGAGCCGCCACGATAGAGCGCCCCGAAGCTATCCCGCCAGCCGCCACGAGGGGCAGGTCAATAGCCTGCGCCACAGCCGGTATCAGCGACATCGTCGTCGTCTCCTCACGACCATTGTGACCGCCAGCCTCAAAGCCCTCAGCAATCACCGCATCGACACCCGCCTCTTGGCACTTGACCGCAAACTTCGTACTGCTGACCACGTGCATCACCTTGATACCGTGCTCATGGAGGAGAAGCGTAAAGCGCTTGGGACTACCCGCCGAGGTAACCACGATAGGCACCTGCTCCTCGATAATGATCTGGATCAACGTATCAATCTCAGGATAGAGCAGCGGCACATTAACCCCAAAAGGTCGATCCGTAGCCTCACGGCAGCGGGCTATATGTTCGCGTAGCACCTCAGGGTACATCGAGCCAGCCCCCAGGAGGCCCAGTCCCCCCGCATTGCTCACAGCCGAGGCCAGTCGCCAACCGCTACACCAGATCATACCGCCCGCGATGATCGGGTAGCGAATGCCTAGCAGGTCGCAGAGTCTATTCTTCATATCGTCTTAATTCAAAATTCAAACCTGCACAAAGCTACGCAAATCAGCCCACATATCCGTCACGCCTTGTCGATGAGCTGGGGATTGATGATGGTCACAACTGTTGTGTTCCATAGGTGTTTATGTATTAGGGTTATTAGGTTAATCTGAGGTCTTACTTATATATGGTCTAGGTGGGTGTAGCGGATGAGGACTTCGCGGGTCTTGCCATCGTCGAAGTGGATGGTTAGTTTGCCGCCCATGGCGCTCTCGATGCGCTGTATCTCGCCGTCGCCATGACGTGGATGGCGCACGCGGTCGCCGACGTGGTAGCCGTCAAGGCTCTCGAGGGCATTGACGGGCGAACTCTTCGCAAGCATCTGTTGTGCCGTGGCGGAGCTAGCGCTGGGGCTGGTGGCTGTTGGCCGTTGGCTGTTGGTCGTTGGCTGGTAGCTGTTGGCATAGCTGCGCACGCTGGTACCGATGGGAGCTGCCTCCTCGTGGAGGGTGTAGTGCGCCCGTGGTAACTCAGCGATGAAGCGGCTTGGGATCATGAGCTCGGTCTTACCGTTGCGTGTCCGTATGCTGGTATAGCTGAGGGTGCAGAGCTTTTGGGCTCGTGTGATGCCGACGTAGAGGAGTCGGCGCTCCTCTTCGATCATCTCGGCGGTGTCGAGGCTACGTGAGGAGGGGAGGAGGTTTTCCTCTACGCCAGCGATGTAGACGTAGGGGAACTCTAGTCCCTTGGCGACATGGATGGTCATGAGCTGTAGCCGATCCTGTAGGGCAACTCCGCTCTGCTGCTCGACATTGTCTTGGTCTTGGTTGGTCAGGAGGGGGATCTGCTGGGCAAAGGCGCTGAGCAGTTCGGTGCCTAGTGGCTCCTCAGCAAAGAGGTTGAGTGGGTCTTGTCGATAGCGAGCCTCAAACTCGGAGGCACTGCTGATAAACTCCTTGAGGTTGTCGAGCTTGGCCTGGCTCTCGACGGTGTCTTCGCGTGTGAGCTCAGCGACGATGCCGCTCTCACGGAGTATATGGGCGATCCACTCCTCGAGCTTGGCGTAGTGCTGATAAGCGGAGGCGAGCGAGTCAATGAGATTGACGAAGGAGGCTATCTTGTTGCGTACGCCTCGGCTTAGACCGACGGGGTCGGCACTGTCGATGGCGGCGCATAGGGCGTCATAGAGCGATAGCTGCGGGCTATGCTGTTGCGCATAGAGAGCTACCTTCTCGATGGTTTTGTCGCCAATACCTTTGCGTGGATAGGCGATGGCTCGGCGCAGTGCCAGCTCGTTGTGCGGGTTGATGATGAGCTGGAGATAAGCTATAGCGTCTTTGATCTCGGCACGAGCGTAGAAGGCCATGCCTCCGTAGATGACGTAGGGGATGCCCTCCGAGAGAAGCACCTCCTCGAACTTACGGCTCTGTGCGTTCGTGCGGTAGAGGATGGTCTGATCAGAGAGCGGTATCTGCTCCTCATCGTGTCGCTGCGTGATGATGTCGATGAGTCGCGTCGCCTCTTCGTCGGACGAGGTGTAGTGGTAGAGCTGTAGCTTCTCGCCCTCGCCGAGGTCGGTGTAGACCTCCTTGGGGATGCGCTGCTGGTTGTGCTCAATGAGGGCATTGGCACTGCTCACGATATGGCCTGTGGAGCGGTAGTTTTGCTCTAGCTTAAAGAGCTTGGCGCCGGCGAAGGCTTGCTTGAAGCTTAGGATATTGGCAATGCGCGCCCCTCGGAAGGAGTAGATGCTCTGGGCATCGTCGCCCACGGCAAAGATGCGGTTGTGGTCAGCGACGAGGTGACGGGCTAGCTCAAACTGCGAGGTGTT
Organism: Porphyromonas uenonis 60-3; assembly: GCF_000174775.1. Classification (GTDB taxonomy): domain Bacteria; phylum Bacteroidota; class Bacteroidia; order Bacteroidales; family Porphyromonadaceae; genus Porphyromonas; species Porphyromonas uenonis_A. The sequence continues at coordinate 26,233 of NZ_ACLR01000226.1, read as the reverse complement.
TGTATCCTGATACTCGTCGATGAGGAGGAAGTCTATGCCGCTCTTGATCTCTTGGTGCGCCTCGGGGAAGTCTCGTATGAGGACGTTGAGGAGGAAGAGCAGGTCGTCGAAGTCCATCGAGTTGCTCTCCTTGCAGCGCTGGGTGTAGAGGCTGTAGAGCTTGTATAGCTCGCCCTCTTGATTCATCGTATCGTACTTGCGTATCTCCTGATTAGCGGCGTAGGCTTGCGGGGAGATGAGCATATTCTTCGCATCGGATATGCGCTTGAGGACACGCGTCGGGGTGTAGCTCTTGTCGCTAAGGTCTAGCTCCTTGATGCAGTTGCGTATGAGCGCCTTGGTGTCACTGGTATCGTAGATGGAGTAGTCCTGGCTGTAGCCAAGCAGTGGGGCGTAGCGTCGTAGGATACGTCCACAGATGGAGTGAAAGGTGCCCATGCGAAGCCTATAGGCGATGCCTTCGCCAAGCATTTCGCTGACACGTGAGCGCATCTCGCCGGCAGCTTTGTTGGTAAAGGTGAGTGCGTAGAGTCGCTGGGGGTTCCATCCCTGGTCTACGAGGTGAGCCAGCTTGTAGGTGATGACGCGGGTCTTGCCCGAGCCCGCCCCAGCGATGACTAGGGCGGGACCTTCGTTATAGACGACGGCAACTCGCTGTGCTTCGTTGAGTGCAGTGAGGTCTACCATATTACTCTTGCTCTTCTTCCTGAAGGATCGAGTCTAGCGTATCGAGCAGGCGGATGCGTCGCTTGGGATCGGCGATGGCGTCACGTAGCGCCTGGAGGAGCTGGTAGGGGAGCGCCTCGTCGTCGCATACGGGCTCTTTGCTCGGAGTGCTCGGCAGCTGAGGCTCGTAGGTGCGGATGGTCGGGTCATCGGGCAGGAAGGTGACCAAACCATCGAGACGCTCGGGGAGACGCTCGGGGAGGTCTGTCATCGGGAAGAACTGCTTGGCATCCTCTATAAAGAGGTAGGTCGGCCCTAGCAAATAGGGGTCGATGTGCTGCGTGATAGAGGAGAACTGCAGGGGCGTGAAGAGCGATAGGTGCGGTACCGAGATGTAGAGATGCTTGATGGCAAGGCGCTTGAGCGCAATGGAGATGGGATCGGTCCACTTGCTGAGCTTTTCGCCACAAGCGACAAAGACTAGGCTGTAGGCTCCTGAGATGCTTGTGTTTTGCCTATTAACCTCGGAGGAGAGCGCCACGGTAACGCCCTCGGTGACGCCTCTCTGGTCGAGGAGCGTGTACCAAAGGCTTTGCTCCGCCTCACTGCGCACCACAATCAGCATGCGCCCAGCGTCATGGACCGAGACGAAGCGCATCAGCGCTATGATAGGCTCTATGATCGTCTCGCTATGAGGCGCTGGTATGATGCTGTAGCTCTGGTGCAGAAGCTTGTAAAGCGTCTGGCGCATCTCGGGGCTAGCGATAGCCTGCGCATAGGGCTGCGGTAGCTCGCCATCGGGGAGCGTGCGGGCGACTAGTCCGCGCCAGTTGTGCAGACGGAGATAGCCACGGATCATCTCGTAGACATCGTCGTAGCACTGGAAGGTGCTGGAGAGCTCCTTGGCCTCTTCTGTTATTTGGTCTATGAGGTGGTAATGCTTCGGTGGTAGAAGCGTCCCCTCGAAGTAGCGTGCCTGCCAGTCGGCGTAGAGTTCCTCTTTTCCCTTGCCTATGCTGCACTCGATGGTGCGTCCGCCCTTGTAGCTGATGAAGATAGAGGTGCGATCGGGCTGGAAGGGTGTGGTGCCCCAGGGATAGCCGGGGACCTCCTCCGAGAGGTAGTTAATGACCGCCTCAACGTGCTTGCAAGTACCTAGCCCGCTGGTGCGAAAGTCTAGACAAGCGCAGTAGTTGCGGTCGCTCCGTACGCCACGGAAGGCGACACGATAATGATTTGAACCGCTCTGCACCATGTAGTCGCCCCAAATGCGGTTGTTGTCTAGGTGCGAGACGGTAAACTCGTTTTGCTCGGCAAACTGCTTGCGAAGGGCTATCTGCCATGCTTCAACGCTCATGCCTTCGGGGCAATAGCGGTTGGAAAGCTTCTTGGGATCTGTCTGTTCCATAATCCAGTAGATAAATAGGTGTCTATGAGTGAGAGGCTGAGGAAGCCTGCTCGTCTGATTCAGTCTTTGGGGTGCGCTGCATCTCCTCCTTGAGATACTGCGCTGTGTAGCTCTGCTTGTCGGGACACTGGGCCATCTCTAGAGGCGAGCCAGCGAAGATGAGCTCGCCACCATTGCGTCCGCCCTCAAGTCCCATATCAATAAGGTAGTCGGCGCTCTTGATCACATCCAGGTTGTGCTCGATGATGAGTACCGTATTGCCACGGTCTACCAGCTCGTTGACCAGCTTGAGCAGGACGCGTATGTCCTCAAAGTGTAGACCTGTTGTCGGCTCATCGAGGACGTAAAGGGTGCGTCCCGTGTCTCGCTTCGAGAGCTCGGTCGCGAGTTTGACACGCTGGCTCTCTCCGCCCGATAGGGTCGTGGAGGGTTGACCCAGCTTGACATAGCCTAGCCCGACACGCTGCAGCGTAGCGAGCTTGCGGTAGAGGGCAGGGATATGCTCGAAGAACTCGACCGCCTGGTTGAAGGTCATGTCTAGCACCTCGGCAATGCTCTTGCCCTTGTAGCGTACCTCGAGGGTCTCACGGTTATACCGCTTGCCACGGCACACGTCACACGGGATGGTCACGTCGGGGAGGAAGTTCATCGAGATGGTTTTGTAGCCATTACCCTTGCACTCTTCGCAGCGTCCGCCTTTGACATTAAAGGAAAAGCGCCCTGGCTTGTACCCTCGAGCACGGCTCTCGGGAACCTGGACAAAGAGATTGCGTATCTCGCTAAAGAGTCCCGTGTAGGTTGCCGGATTGCTCCTCGGCGTGCGACCTAGTGGCGACTGGTCCACGAAAGCTATCTTGTCAATCAGCTCCAAGCCCTCGACAGAGGAGTAGGGTAGTGGCGCCTGCTTGCTACGATATAGATGCTGCGAGATGATCGGCACCAGCGTACCGTTGATGAGTGAAGACTTACCGCTCCCCGACACGCCTGTGACGCAGACGAAGAGGCCTAGCGGGATAGAGACATCTACGTTCTTAAGGTTATTGCCAGTGCAGCCCTTGAGACGTAGCCATGCGTCATCGGTAGGCTGTCGGTAGCTCGTAGGTAGAGGGATGGCTAGTCTATTGGTCAGATAGTCGCAGGTGAGCGTGTGCGTGTCGCCAATCTCAGAGGGAGGTCCCTGATAGGTCACATGCCCGCCGAGACGCCCCGCTACTGGTCCCATATCGATCAGGTAGTCCGCTGCGAGCATCATATCACGATCGTGCTCTACGACGAGGACCGTGTTTTGCGCATCACGAAGCTTCTTGAGCGCATCGATGAGCATACGATTGTCTCGCTGGTGCAGACCAATGCCTGGCTCATCTAATATATAGAGTACCTCGACCAGTCCCGTGCCTATCTGCGTGGCTAGTCGTATGCGCTGAGACTCGCCACCACTGAGCGAAGCGGAGGGGCGAGCGAGCGTCAGGTAGTAAAGCCCCACATCCAGAAGGAAGGTGAGTCGGAGAAGTATCTCTTTGATGACTTCGTGCGCCACCTTCTGTTGGTTTTTCGTCAGTTGCCCTTCGATCTCACGCAGTCGTCCCTCTAAACGGTCTAGGTCTAGCTCCGTCAGGTCGGCGATGGTGTAACCCGCTAGCTTGTAGCTGAGAGCTATCGGGTTGAGTCGTCGTCCGTTGCACTCGGGACAAGTTTGCTCCGTCAGGAACTCTTCCGCCCAACTACGCATAGAGGCTGTAGCGTCATCATCCTCGGCTAGATTCCGAACATACTGGGAGACACCCTCGAAGGCGAAGTGCGCCTCGCCCTCATCGTCGGAGTCGTCCGAGTCAATGCCAAAGAAGATCTGCTCAACAGCCTCTGCTGGAATCTTCTCAAAGGGAGTGTCTATCGTACAACCGTGCTCTGTCAAGATCTCATCAATAGAGGTAAAGAGTAGGCTGCGCTTCTTGTAGCGTCCGATAGGTACGATGGCTCCATCACGTATGGAGACCTTGGGATCTGCCACGACCTTATCTATGTCTAGTACGCCCACACGGCCCAAGCCCTTGCAACGCTTGCAGTAGCCACGAGGCGAATTGAACGAGAAGTCTGCTGGCGAAGCGTCTGGATAGGCGATACCGCTCTCGGGGTCCATCAGTCGCTTGCTCAGATGCTGTATCTCTGTGCTATCTCGTCGCATCACGTCGATGACACCCTCACCGAGCTTCATCGCTATGCTTACCGCCTCGGTGATACGCTGCTTATTGCTCTCTCGTACGGAGCACTTGTCCACCACGACGCTGACATAGTGTATGGAGAAACGGTTGAGTCGCATCCCAGGCGTTAGCTCGCACACCTCACCATCGATGTAAGCGTGCAGGAAGCCTCGTCTTCTCATCTGCTCAAAGAGCTCGCGGTAGTGACCCTTACGATCAACCACGACGGGAGCTAGTATGTAGATTCCCTCGTCGGCGTACTGCTCCATGATATGCTCCACGACCTGCTCCTCGGTGTAGCGCACCATCTCCTTGCCCGTGAGGTAGGAGTAGGGGGTGCCGACACGTGCATAGAGGATACGTAGGTAGTCGTAGATCTCTGTCACAGTGCCGACGGTAGAGCGGGGATTGGTCGAGGCGCTCTTCTGCTCGATAGCTACGACAGGGCTGAGTCCTACGATCTCATCGACATCTGGTCGTCCGCCACCGCCCCCGATGAAGCTACGGGCATAGGAGGAGAAAGTGTCTAGATAGCGTCTCTGTCCCTCTGCTAGTAAGGTGTCGAAGGCAAGCGAAGACTTGCCACTCCCTGAGAGTCCCGTCACGACGGTCAACTTGTGACGAGGTAGTGAGACATCTATATTCTTGAGGTTGTGCACACGAGCGCCATGCACCTCGATAGCACCCATCGCCCATAGCCCCTGATCTGCAGCAGAGGCGTGCGTATCGCTATCGCTGGGTCGCTCTGTATGGGGAACTGTCTGTTTATTCTGATCCATTTATCTAGAAATGCCGTTCTAAGCCTACAAATATAAGGATTAATTACGACAGAGAGTACAGTGGTGTCGCTTCTTGAATAGGATTGACGCACTATAAGATCCGAGAGCTTCCTCAAAATGCTAATTTGCTCGCTAAGCTTTGCTTTTAAGCCAGCAAAAAGCTGTACTTTTGTCCCTGTAGAAGCTATCCAGCCCCTGGGGACCATAGCTCCTAACACGCTTACAAATCAATGTATATGGATCGGATCACAACATCACAGCCTGCTATCGTTGATGCGACTATCCTGCACAACGAGCAGGTAGCGCCACGCTATCACCTACTTACCCTAAGACTAGAGGTCTCCTCTAGCGATGCTTCGTGGCTACAAGGTGTAGCGCCAGGGCAGTTTGTACAGGTAGACTGTCGCCCTGCGGGAATACTCTTGCGGCGCCCCATATCCATATACAAGTGGTCTAGAGAGGAGCTATGCCTAACGCTCTTGGTGCAGCGTGTGGGACGTGGTAGCAACTATATATGCGACCTTACAGAGGGAGACAAGGTAAACATTGTCGGACCTCTAGGTACGCCCTTTGCCACAGACCCCACGATAGCTGGCGAGCGCCCGCTCCTAATCGCTGGTGGAGTGGGGATGGCACCCATCATCATGCTCGCGCGTCATCTGCAGCAGCTATCGGGAGTGAGACCGCACCTGATCATAGGCGCTCGCACCGCTTCCTTACTGATACTGCGAGATGAGATAGCGCAGATCGGCTGCTCCTACAGCTACACGACTGATGACGGATCGTATGGCACACGGGGGGCCGTTCTAGCGGCTCCTGAGCTAGAGCTAGACAAGTACTCTATGGTCTATACCTGCGGTCCTCGCCCTATGATGCGTGCTATCCACAACTGGGCAAAAGCGCACAACGTGCCAGGGCAGGCTTCTCTCGAAAACCTCATGGCTTGTGGCGTGGGAGCATGCCTATGCTGTGTGGAAAACATTGCAAACCAGGGGAACACGTGTGTCTGTACGGAAGGCCCTGTCTTTAACTTTGATCAACTATTATGGTAAGCACATCGGTCAATATAGGAGGAGGCATTATCCTGAAGAATCCTATTCTAACTGCTTCTGGTACTTTCGGATATGGTCTGGAGTTTGATCCTTTTCAAGATCTTAATGAGCTAGGTGGATTTATAGTCAAGGGGACTACGCTACACCCACGACAAGGCAATCCCTATCCACGTATGGCAGAGACGACGGCTGGCATGCTCAACTGTGTAGGCCTGCAGAATAGGGGAGTGGACTACCTCGTAGAGCATATCCTTCCTCAGCTAAGTCACTACGATACCGAGGTTCTCGTCAATGTGAGTGGCTCTACGATAGACGACTATGTGGCTTGCGCTGAGCGACTAAACGATCACCCGAAGGTGCGCGCCATAGAGCTAAACATTAGCTGTCCGAATGTCAAGGAAGGCGGTATGTCCTTTGGCGTCAACTGCGAGAGCGCCCACGAAGTGGTCTCGGCGGTGCGCAAAGCTTACAAAGGGCACCTGATGGTCAAGCTCTCGCCCAATGTCACCGACATTACAGCGATAGCTCGCGCTGCCGAAGAGGCTGGCGCAGACAGTCTCTCTCTGATCAATACGCTCCTCGGCATGGCGATCGATGTCAAGACTCGCAAGCCGAAGCTATCCACAATCACTGGAGGACTGAGCGGCCCAGCTGTCAAGCCTATAGCCGTTCGTATGGTGTGGCAGGTGTCGCAAGCCGTATCCATCCCAGTCATAGGACTAGGTGGCATCGCCTCTGTGGAGGATGTGGTTGAGTTCTTACTAGCTGGCGCCACAGCCGTACAAGTCGGCACCTACAACTTTGTAGAGCCAGACATTGCCTCTAAGCTTGTCCACGGACTCTCCAACTATTTAGAAGAGAATCATATATCAGACGTCAATGAGCTGATCGGAGCTTTGTCTTGCTAAAGACTTAAAAATTGTCTAACGACAGAGTGAAGTCTTCTGAGATCTTGTGATAGATCTTCTGGCTACACGTTTGAACTATGGAGGAAATCAAAAGATTCCTCGGTGGCAATCTTTGACTATCCAGCGAGGAACGGAAAAATTCTTCGGAACTTTGATTTCTTTCTTCCGAAGTTTCATTTCATTCTTCCGAACTTTTATTTCGGCCCTCCGTGAAGGATTTTCGTTTTCTCGTGAGTTATCGGGAAATTCCTCGGTAGAAACTGACATCAGCGAAGACGCCTTAGACCGATGTTCCTGAACCTGAGAGAGATTTCTTAGACAGCCCTACAAAACCCTCACGACTTTCAGAATGGGTATTATGTTTAGTCTGAAATACTGACTTGGTTGTATAAAACTAATAATTCATCAGAATTTGGTGGAGTACATGAGATTTCTGCAAATTATGGAAACCACCTGAAGACTGCATCTAGCTTTCTATCCTATTGAGATCAAGAGTATATCAGACTATGGGGCTTCTTGTAATGGAGAATATACGACTACACTCTGAGGAGTAACCGCCTAAGCAAGCAACTTCCTCTACAAATGACGCTCTCCCGCCACGCTCAAAATGCAATAATATACCGATCAGGACTCTCCTCCAGCACCTCAAAAGAGGAATTAGTCTCCAAATTTCAAACTCAGGGGGGCAAAGCATTTGGTTTGTCCAAAAATTGTTGTACCTTTGCAGGCGTAATCACGAAGGTAATGGTTCGTTGGCCGAGTGGTTAGGCAACGGTCTGCAAAACCGTGTACGGCGGTTCAAATCCGCCACGAACCTCTCCAATAAATAGTTTTTCATATCTTTGTTTCCTCCACGAGTCCTGGTACTTGTGGAGGATTTTTTTTCTACCCTCTTCTTCTCACACGCTCGCTAGCAAGAGCTTACTGTTGCAACAGTCTCAAGAGGTGAGGATCAGTAGCTTACGCGCTTGCTCTCCTAGGGTCGTGGCGAGCAGGTAGTAGGTATCACTCTCGTCGGTTCGGAGCGTCTTCTTGAGTTCCTGAGCTGTCAGCGGGAAGTGCCTGGACATAATCGTGAGCGCTGGATAGCGCTGACGCAGGGAGTGCAGGCTCTTGCCCCTGAGGGTTGACTTGCTATAGTCTATCTCCTCTATCAGCCGATAGCTCTTGTACAGAGGGCTCGTGGATGCCTGCGAGGAGGTGTATATGTGGCTGTTAGGCCCGAGCAGGGAAAGCGACTGCTCCTGGGCAATCAGGTGGTAGGCTCCGCTTTTCATCAGAAGTGGCTGTGGAATATGGATATACCGCTCTACGCTAGTCGCATAGGGCGTGCGGACTGAGGACAATGCTTCGTAGGGAAAGCTCCACCGACTGACCTCTCCCAAGCGATCTATCAGAGCTAGATGAAGCGCTACATTTGTCTCTTGCGGAGCCATTGAGATGGCAACCAGTAGCTCCTTGACCTCATCTTGCACTTGTACGATATGAAGCTCAGCGGCTTGTGGCAGCTGCTCCAATATCCAGTGAATGTCTAGCATGGGAGAGAGCTTGAGTAGCAGACGCCCCGCATAGCCCAGCTCTTGTAGCCGAGCTATGATCTGAAGAGGTGCTGGACTATACTCATCCATGCTAATGAGTCGTTTGTTTCGATCGTCCATATCGCGTCGTGCTGGATCAGCATAGACGAGCGTTACCCCCTCTAGCGTAGAGCTATCCATCTCCGCGAGTGCATCTCCACAGCGCACCGTCACATTGTCTCGCTGCAGGAGCTTGTGTACATTGTAAGTCAAGGCTTGCGCCATCACTGGATCTATCTCATAGATCAAGCTACACTCTGCGACAGAAGCCATAGATAGCGCATCAATCCCCATCCCGCCAGTCATATCTAGGACACGGTCACGGTCCGTGACAAACTCCTGCTTGTAGCGTGCCGTAAACTCACTGCTAGACTGCTCGAAATTGACCCTGTGCGGGACATATCCGCCACCCTGGAGGAAGTGTGGCACCTTGCGTTGCATCTTCGGTAGGAGGGACACCTGTAGAGCGATCTGGCGCTTCAGCTCAGGCTCCAACTCACTCCGCTCGAAGAGAATCCTATCGGGCGATCTGTCTGCCCAAAGCCTACTCAGCGACACTGCTTGCTCTATATCTTGCTGTGATAACATACTGACTTCGTTGTCTACAGCGCAAAGTTAGCAGATAAGCAGATATCTGCAAAGCTCCCCTACCCCGCCTCTCTGTATGGAACCAGTACGATACGAACGAAAGAAGGCTCAACCGTCTATATGGAGACGACTGAGCCTTCTATTTCTTGATGAAGCAGACTTACGCTATGTGCGCTACTTGCTGATGGTGTCGCGGATGATCTGTGCGACCTGCGAGACGCAGAGCTTGAGGTCGTCGTTGACAACGGTGTGGTCAAACTGCTCGGCAAAGTTGATCTCATACGAAGCACGACGCATGCGCTCCTCGACCAGCTCAGGACTCTCGGTGCCTCGTGACTCTAGCCGACGACGCAGCTCCGCAAAGGTGGGTGGCATGAGGAAGATGCTGACGACTTTGTCTCTGTAAGCCTCTTGAATGCGCATCGCCCCAACGGCATCGACGTCAAAGAGGATGTTGCGTCCCATAGCACCTAGCCGATCAACTTCGCTACGGAGCGTGCCGTAGTACTTGCCTGGGTAGACCTCCACATACTCAACGAGACGATCCTCGGCAATCAACTTCTTGAACTGCTCAGGCGTGTAGAAGTAGTACTCCACGCCATGCTGCTCATTGCCACGTGGCGGACGGCTCGTGGCGGATATGCTGAAGGAGAGGCGCAGGCTCTCGTCTTGCATGAGCTGCTGGATGACGGTGCTTTTGCCAGAGCCTGAGGGGGCAGATATAATGATGAGATGTGACATAGCTTTTGTCGCTTAGGTTTTATAGTACGTTGAGGACTTGCTCCTTGATCTGCTCTAGCTCGTCTTTCATCTGGACGACGAGCTGCTGCATGGCGGCGTTGTTGCTCTTAGAGCCGAGTGTATTGATCTCACGCCCCATCTCCTGAGCGATGAAGCCGAGCTTCTTGCCTCTAGAGGGATCGGGGTCACCTGTCTGGGCTAGCACCTCACGGAAGTAGTGGATATGGTTGGCGAGTCGGTTCTTCTCCTCGCTGATGTCCAGCTTCTCGATGTAGTAGATGAGCTCCTGCTCTAGCCTAGCCTCGTCGTACTGTATGGAGGTGAGCTGGGCTAGTCGCTCCTCGAGCTTGCTCCGAAGGTCTGTGATACGGCTCTGCTCATAAGGGTCAACCTCTGCGAGCAAGGCTGCGATGCGATCTAGCTTCTCCACAAAGATGCGCTCGAGCGATGCGCCCTCTTGCACTCTAAAAGCGTTGAACTGATCAATCGCCTCCCCGATAGCTTGGCTCAGTAGCTGCATATCTTCGTCGGTGAGGGGCATTTCGCCCTGCTCTACGATGACGCCTGGGTAGCTGAGCAAGAGACGTGTCAGATCCTCTGGTTGAGGTATCCCTTCGGCCTCTATAGCGCTATGGATCTGATCGTAGTAAGCATGAAGGAGAGGGGCATTGATCTGCACATGGGGGGAGGTGCCTAGCGAATTGTCGGCCGTGCGAATGGTCACGTCGACCTTGCCTCTGAAGAGTGCGGGGATCAAGATGCCACGAAGCTCTATCTCTCGGTCTCGTAGGATGGAGGGAAGTCGGAGCGAGAGGTCGAGCTGCTTGCTATTGACGGAGCGGATCGAGACCTCGTAGGTGACACCCTCTAGGAGTAGCTGACTGCTACCATATCCTGTCATAGAGTAAATCATAGTCTTACGCTGTGTGGTGGGGATCAAAGCAAAGGTAGCTTCGTACACTACCCTACTGCGCCCCTATTGACTTTTGGAAATAGCAAAAAGGGGCAAAGCTTTTTGCCAAAGCCTGCCCCTATATGATAATGCCTAGGCGTTGCGCCCGTGACAATTCTTATACTTCTTACCGCTACCGCAAGGGCATGGGTCGTTGCGACCGATCTTTTGCTCCTTGACGATAGGCTGAGCCTTAGGTTGTGAAGCCTGTGTGGCGGCTTGTCCAGCTTGACGCTGCGCCTCCTGCTGGCTGGCGATCTCGTCCTTGGTCTCACGGTACTGGCTACGGTCTGTGCGTCGCTCGGTCTGAGCCTCACGAACGGAGAGACTAGAGCCGTTCTCATCGTTCTCGGGGACTGGGATACGACCACGCGTGAGGATCGTAGCGGTCTTGCGATTGAGCCCATCAAGCATGTCGCTAAAGAGCTCGTAAGACTCTAGCTTGTAGATGAGGAGTGGATCCTTGTTCTCGTAGCTAGCGTTTTGCACGGAGTTGCGCAGCTCGTCCATCTCACGGAGGTGCTCCTTCCAAGCATCATCTAGGGTGTAGAGCATGATCGTCTTGTGAAACTCCTTGACGATGCTCTTGCCTTCGGTGCGGTCTGCCTCGGCGAGGTCGCAAGGAATGTTGTACACCTTATTACCATCCGTGATCGGGATGATGATGCGCTTGAACTTGTCGCCCTGCGTCTCGTAGAGGTTGTGCAGGATCGGGTAAGCGACGGAGGCGATCTTCTCCCCCTTGTGGTTGAGTGCCTGATAAACTGTCTCAAAGGTTTTGTCAACTACCTCATTCGTATGAGCCGACTTAAAGGTCTCTGGCGTGAACTCAGTCTCTACGGCTAGCACCGAGAGGAGTTCGTTGCGGAAGCCCTCGTAGTCGTCCGCCTCCTTATTCTTATTGACAATCGCCTCGGTCACGTCGTAGAGCATGTTGAGCACGTCCATACCGATGCGCTCGCCCATCAAGGCGTGGCGACGCTTCTCGTAGATACCCTTACGCTGTGAGTTCATCACATCATCGTACTCTAGGAGGCGCTTACGGATACCGAAGTTGTTCTCCTCGACCTTCTTCTGCGCACGCTCCACAGAGTTGCTGAGCATCTTATTTTCAAGAGCTTCACCTTCGCCAAAGCCCATACGATCCATCAGCGAAGCAATACGATCACTCGCAAAGAGTCGCATCAAGTGATCCTCTAGCGAGATGAAGAAGACAGAGCTACCCGGGTCTCCCTGACGACCTGCACGACCACGCAACTGTCTATCCACACGACGTGACTCATGTCGCTCCGTACCGATGATGGCGAGTCCACCAGCCTCTCGCACCTCTGGCGAAAGCTTGATATCGGTACCACGACCAGCCATGTTGGTTGCGATGGTCACGGTGCCTGATTGACCAGCCTGAGCGACGATGTCAGCCTCCTTCTGGTGTAGCTTAGCATTAAGCACCTGGTGGGGAATCTTGCGCAGCGAGAGCATACGACTGAGCAACTCACTGATGTCAACCGAAGTCGTACCTACTAGCACTGGACGACCAGCCGCTATGAGGCGCTCGATCTCCTCGATGACTGCATTGTACTTCTCGCGAGCCGTCTTATAGATACGGTCGTTCTGATCATCACGGATGACGGGGCGATTGGTCGGGATGACCACCACGTCAAGCTTGTAGATGTCCCAAAACTCTCCCGCCTCGGTCTCAGCCGTACCGGTCATACCAGCCAGCTTGTGGTACATACGGAAGTAGTTTTGCAGGGTAATGGTTGCAAAGGTCTGCGTAGCGGCCTCGACCTTGACGCGCTCCTTAGCCTCGATAGCTTGGTGCAGACCGTCCGAGTATCGACGGCCATCCATGAGACGACCGGTCTGCTCATCGACGATCATCACCTTATTGTCTATCACCACATATTGATCATCACGCTCGAAGAGGGCATAAGCCTTAAAGAGCTGATTGACCGTGTGGACACGCTCGCTCTTGATCGCGTAGTTGGTAATGAGCTCGTCCTTCTTAGCAGCATACTCAGAGGGAGCAAGCCCCTCACCCTCCAGCTCGGCCAGCTGAGAGGCAATGTCTGGGAGGACGAAGAAAGAGGCATCCTCTGCACCTTTCGAAAGCATCTCAATACCCTTATCGGTGAGGGTGATGCTATTCATCTTCTCGTCAATGACGAAGTAAAGCGGATCGGTGACGACGTGCATCTGACGCATATTCTCCGCCATATAGATCTCCTCGGTCTTGAGCATAGAGGCTTTAATGCCTGGCTCACTGAGGAACTTGATCAGAGGCTTGTACTTAGGTAGTCCCTTGAAGACACGGAAGAGGAGGAGGAAGCCTTCGTCTACCTCTTTCTTGTCCTCGCTCGCGATCTTCTTCTTTGCCTCTACGAGCAGCTTAGAGACTAAATCTTTCTGAGCGTTGACCACCTTCTCGACATTGGGCAGGTACTCCTCAAAGAGCTGATCCTCTCCCTGAGGCGTAGGACCAGATATGATCAGAGGTGTACGGGCATCATCGATAAGGACCGAGTCCACCTCATCCACAATTGCGTAGTTGTGCGGACGCTGGACGAGGTCTGAGGGCGCTGTCGCCATGTTGTCTCTCAGGTAGTCAAAGCCGAACTCATTGTTCGTACCAAAGGTAATGTCCGCATTGTAAGCTTTGCGACGGCCCTCGCTATTAGGCTTGTGCTTGTCGATACAGTCAACGCTCAGCCCGTGGAACATATAGAGCGGCCCCATCCACTCAGAGTCACGCTTAGCCAGATAGTCATTGACCGTGACCACATGGACACCATTCCCTGGTAGCGCATTGAGGAATACTGGCAAGGTAGCGACGAGCGTCTTACCTTCACCTGTCGCCATCTCGGCTATCTTACCCTTGTGCAGTACGACACCACCGATGAGCTGTACTTTGTAGTGCACCATATCCCAGGTGATCTCGTTGCCTCCTGCCACCCAGTGGTTGTGATAGATCGCTTTGTCGCCATCGATCTCTACGAAGTCGTGGTCTATCGATAGATCTCTATCCATCTGCGTGGCGGTGACGATGATCTGCTCATTATTAGCAAAGCGTCGTGCAGTCTCCCTGACAATAGCAAAGGCCGTGGGGAGGATTTCGTCGAGCTTGACCTCGATCTTCTCCAGTACCTCCTTCTCTATCTTATCAATCTTAGACCAAGCCTCCTCACGGGCATCTATGTCGAGATCCTCGATGCCCTCCTTGAGCTTAGCTATCTCTGCACGCTCCGAGGCAACGTACTCGTTGATCTCATTGCGTAGCTGTTGTGTCCGATCTCTCAGAGCATCATCGCTGAGAGCCTGTATGGAGGGTTCAACCTCCTCGATCTTCTTAATGTAAGGTGTTATCTCCTTGAGGTCTCGCTGAGACTTACTACCAAAGAGCTTTGTGATGATATTACTGAGAGCCATAAAGTGGTTTATTATTTCTGATTGAATAGGGTAAAGAGTGGCGTGCCGTCAGCACTCATCGGCTGAGGGACACAGAGTAGGTATGCGAGCGAAGGTGCGACCGCGTCATAGGATATAGGCTCCGTAAGCCTTTGAGAAGCTACTCCTGGAGCCATCAAGATAAAAGGCGCTGAGACACGTCTCTGCCTCTGCTGCTCAGTGCCTTGCTTCTCTCCAGCCACCACTGCAAAGGGAGCTAGAGCTAGTAGCACATCGCCCGCATAGCTACGATAGCTACGCGAGTACAGAGGCTTAGCCCAAGCAGGCTGTGACAGCCCCCTCTGTAGTTGATATGCGGGGATTGCCCCGATGACACCTTCCATCTCGGATACAAAAGTAGCAAGATTATTGCTCATATCCTCCATATCCACCTTCTTATCTGCTATCTCCTTCTTATTTAGATGGAGCGTCTGATGGCTGTAGGCGATGACCCAGTCGTTGCGTCCATAGATGGCCGAGAGGTAAAGATTGGCCAGTGCAATACACTTCGCAGGGTCAAAGGTGACGACCGAACGACGAGAAGGAGTCTTCGGCTGAGCTAAGTTCGCCACAGGAACTCCGATGATATTGAGCGCATAATGGTCTGTGCCGTACAACTCTTGTAGCAGAGCAGTCGTCTGCTGCACCTGCTCATTAAGCCGAGCGTAGGCGTCTTGTTGCTCTGGCGAATAGTCCGCATAGGCGACCCCACGAGCGCCCACCTCCAGGTCTAAGACCATAACGATGAGCGTAGGCGACGTGCGATGCGCCTTGTGAGCGTAGCGTATGAACTCCTTAGACAAGTCGGTGATCGCATCATTGGCAAAAGGAGAGGTCAAGAGGTCGCTCATACGCCAAGCTCCCTCGAAGGTATGCGCAAAGCTACCCTCCTTCGCGCCTTTCGCAAGAGGCTTCCAAATGGTTGGTGTCGTGCGTCCGCCCAGCATGTGCTGCTCATTGTTTGCCTTAAGAGCTAGAGCAGGCAAACCGCCATAGAAGTTGGTCGTAGCCCACCAACCGCTGTGTTTATCGATCCATATAGCGCCCTCGGCATCGTGCCCCGCCACAGCAATGGCATCGTTGGCACGGCTAGCTATCGCATAGACAATCGCATCGCCTTGAGAAGAGCCTCTGAGTACGTCTGTGAGAAGTTCGCTGCGCAAAGCACCTGCGGGAGCTAGCTGCTCTGCGCTGTTGATGCCACGATAGTCTCTATTGGCAAAGGTAGACTCCGAGCGCTGTGTCACCGCATCATACCGCTCAGCCTGGTACACGCCATGTATCTCCGGCATAGCACCAGCAGAGAGCGAAGCCAGTCGTGCCACTTCGTCTAGCAATGGATATGGATAGCGAATGTCAGGCGCCACAGTCCCCTGCTTCATCACCCAGTTAAATCCATTGCTTCCCCACCCTGCTCGATAACTATCCAGCAGGTCGGTGCGCAGCCCCTTGACATAGATCTGCACCAGTATGTCAGGTCTTGCGCGCTGTGCGGAGAGTGCCAGTGGCAAGGTCAATGCGAGGAGTAGATAGCGAATAGATCTCATCTGCGTGTTTGTCGTTTAGAATAGGTCAGGTAGGCTACCGAGAGAAGTGCCGAGTGAATGGCGAGCAAGATGATGGGCAACGAACTAGTCTGCACAGCACAAGCGACCAAGATCAGGAAGAGCGCTACTGCCAACGTGTTTACTGAGTGAAAGTAGCGTGCAATGCGCTGAGCTTTGCCTCCCCTTCCCAAGGCAAACCAAGCCAAGAGCAGGAGCGGATGAAAGACCAGCAAGTTGTAGTTAGGATCGGTGCAGGGATGTATCGAGACAAATGTTAGGAAGCTCAAGATGAAGCCCGCACAAGCGTAGGCCGTCATCATTAAAGGTATCCAGTAGCGACTACGACGCAAGTAGCACAGCACGCCTGAGACGACTAATAAGAGTGAGAACCATACGACAGGCTCTTGCCACCAATGAGCCACTGGTTGCGGAGCTGGTGTCGGTGTCTCATAGACGATGCGATTGCTCACGAGAGGCTTCGCACCCGTCGGAGTGACCAGTGTCGCTTGCTGCAAGAGCCGATCCATCTCCATCGGTAGGAAGAGCCGATCCTCGACCGTCATAGTCGTGTCGGCCGGCGCTCCCAAGGCTAGCTGCGTACTGAGACGATACCACGGATGGTAATCCGCATAGGCATCGATGAGACTGCGTAGCGACTCTTCTTTTGCCACTTGAGGCAACTCTATGCGCCATCCCTTAGGGAGCGTTTGCTTGACAATAGAATATGGTCGTGTAGCGCAGTTGTCAAAGGCGAAGTTGTAGAGGTAGTACTTATTCTCCTCCTTAATGTTCCACGCTAGGTAAGAGCATATCGCCTCTTCCTGCTCGGGAGAGAGGTCTAGCTCTAGCTCATAGACGTTTTGCCCATAAGTATGGTAGCGGTAGATAAAGTAGTTCCACGGCTCCTGCTGAACGAAGTAACCGTCCGTCTCACCTTTGATAAACTTAGTGTAGAAGCCTGGCTGGTCAAAGTCAAAGACCCCGTAGTTGTACACATAGTCGTCCTCTAGGTCGTCTAAGCTACGCACCCGCATCGCTGCGTGTCCATAGATCGTGTAGGCATCTGCCTGCGAGGGTGTACAGAGTAGTATACTGATGATACGATGATGCCCCTCGGCAGTCGCAGTAATCAGCGAGTCAGTACTGAGAGGCTCCTGCGCTGAGGCTGTGCTGCTCAGAGCTATGCAGAGCGATGCTATAAGTAGTGTGAGTCTAGCCCACACAGCGTTCATTCGTACCATACGATTAGCGGTCTTTGTATCCCATATATTAAGGTATAGGGGATGCTTACTCAAGCATCTCCCTATACTTCTTGTCTATAGCCTTACGATCGGCTTCCGTCGGATTAAAGTGCTCAGCCTTTGCCAATTGATCAATCAGTGACTCATCCTCTGCAGAGGTCTTCTGCGGAATGAAGACATTCACATTGACCATCAGGTCGCCACGTCCGTAGCCCTGTACAGAGGGGAGTCCCTTGCCACGCATACGGAGCACCTTGCCAGGCTGCGTACCAGGCTCTATCTTGAGTCGTGCACTACCATCGATCGTCGGTACCGTCACCTGTCCACCACGTATCGCAGTGTGAATGGGGATAAGCAGATTGTAGATCAGGTCATTACCGTTGCGTATGAAGTCCTTGTGCTGCTCCTCTTGGATCACAACAAGCAGGTCACCAGGGATGCCATCTTGGGGGGCTGCATTACCCTTGCCCTGCAGGGTCAGCTGCATACCGCCCACGACTCCTGCGGGGATGCGAAAGGAGACAACCTCCTCACCCTGCGTCACACCCTTGCCGTGGCACTTAGCGCAAGGCTTCGTGACCACCTCACCAGAGCCTCCACAGGTAGGACAGACTGACTGCGTACGCATCTGACCAAAGATTGAGTTGCGCACGTCGTAAACGACACCAGCACCTCCACAGGTCGAGCAGCTGCGCTTGCCATCGCTCTCTGTGGTGCCCTGACCATGACAGCTATCACACTGGATCAACTTCTTGACGCGGAGCTTCTTCTCCACCCCACTATTGATATCCTCTAGCGTGAGACGCACCGTAACGCGCAGGTCACTACCCATAGGACGCTGCGCTCTACCTGAGCCAGCGCCTCTACCGCCGCCAAAGTAATCGCCAAAGCCTCCTCCGAAGATGTCGCCAAAACGGGAGAATATATCATCTACCGTAAAGCCGCCACCACCGCCAAAGCCGCCGAAGCCACTGGCTCCGTCTACGCCACTATGCCCAAACTGGTCATAGCGACTCTTCTTGTCGGGATCGCTCAGCACATCGTAAGCCTCAGCAACCTCCTTAAAGTGCTCCTCAGCCTCCTTGTCACCAGGGTTACGGTCGGGGTGATACTTTAAGGCTTGCTTGCGGTAAGCCTTCTTTATCTCATCTGCCGAAGCGTCTCGTGAGACACCCAGCAGCTCATAGTAGTCTTTCTTCGTTGCCATATATCTATCTTGTGCAGATCAAAGCTCCATGCCTCTTAGTTGCCGACGACCACATGCGCATGGCGTAGCACCTTGTCGTGAAGCATATAGCCCGTGCGAACGCAGTCGATCACCTGCCCCTTCTGCTCTGGAGTAGGTGCTGGAATCATCGCTACGGCCTCATGTAGGTTATCGTCAAAGGGCGCACCAGTCGCCTCGATCCTCACGACACCCTGCTTCTCTAGATAACCAATCAGCTTATTATATATAAGGAGTAGTCCCTCTATAATCGGATCCTCCTCACTCTTGCTCTCACGGGCATGCTTGACCGCGAGCTCAAAGTCGTCCACGATCGGGAGCAACTCCTTGAGGACTCGCTCGCCCCCATTCTTGATCAGGTCGCTCTTCTCCTGTAGCGTACGCTTGCGATAGTTATCGTACTCAGCCAGCATGCGGAGGTGCTGATCATTGAGCTTGTTCAGAGATTCCTGTAGCTCAGCCAGTCGCTGCTCCTCACACTGAGTCGCTGCCGCATCCGTCTCACACTCATCAGTCGCCTCACAGCTATTCTGTGATGCATCCTGCTTATTTTCAGTCTCCTGAGAGGCTTCTATATGTTGTGGCTCCGTAGGCTTGCCACCTTTCTTATTGTCCTTTTTCATAGTAGCTCTATATTTCTATCACGAGACCATACAATAACCCTGCCAAAGAGGCGCAACAGCGACACCGTCCACCCAAATTCAGCCATTCTGTCACCAAGTCTCATTAACATATCGCATAATGCAGGACAAATGTACAACTAAATTCCTTGCCGTCTCCCCTATCTAGCCAAGCGCTCAGGTCTGACGCATGATACAAGTTCGGTTCATCTACGTCTATATTGAAGGAAATCGGGCAATTCTTCGGTGAAGTTTTTTGATTATCCACGGAGAAACGAAAGAATTCTTCGGAACTTTGATTTCTTTCTTCCGAAGTTTCATTTCATTCTTCCGAACTTTTATTTCGGCCCTCCGTGAAGGATTTTCGTTTGCTCGCTGGAGATTTCCGATTTCCTCGGTAGAGATCAAGTTGCCTATTGCTCATTCCGATTATAGTTGCTAACTTTGCACTCCGTAGACGAGAGCCTAATAGGAGGCCTCGCCCACCCTTTCAGGAGAGATGCCAGAGTGACCGAATGGGCCGGACTCGAAATCCGGAAAGCGGCTTGTCCGCTTCGGGGGTTTGAATCCCTCTCTCTCCGCTTTAAGTACTCTGGCAGCACCGCCAGAGAGTACTACTGAAAAAGTATAAGTATCGTAATTCCAACGAGTTACGATACTTTTGTTTTATAGTCCTCTACCTCTTCAGAGTAGTTACAGAGATAGCCGAAACGCCCAAAATACTCTCCAATGGCTACAATCTGGCTACACTTTTTTCTCGCAAAAAATAATTGTAGCCAAGAGTACGTAGAGAGTCTGTTTAGAGTACTTGTAGATTGCTGTAGTTCAAACAATTATGTGCAACTTTGTAGGCGAGTTGTAGAGAGTTCTTGGCACCGTAAATGTGTAGCTTTTCTGGTTGCAAACTTTCTATGCTTGGCTACAATAAAAACAGACAATGTATGCAATCAATTTTCAGAACAGCATTCTACCTTCGTAGCAACTATGTGAACAAGGAAGGAAAAACGCCAGTAATGCTACGCATCTATCTCAACAATGAGCGGATGTCACTAGGCTCCACTGGCATCACCATCGTGCAGTCCCAATGGGATCGCGAAAAAGAGCGAGTAAAAGGGCGTCACACCGAAGCTCTAAATACGAACTTGCAACTGGATAACATCCAAAGTGGTTTACAAGCCATCTTTCGCAAGTTAGAAATGACAGATGAGCTTTCGTTAGAGCGTATCAAGTCAGAACATCTTGGCAAAAAACAAGATATAGATACCCTCATGCAACTCTTCGACAAACACAATGAAGATGTTGCAGCTCGAGTTGGCATCTCAGTCTCTGCGCCCACTCTTCAAAAGTATAAGGTCTGCAAAAGACGCTTTTCTGAGTTCCTAAAAGATAAACTCAGACGCAGCGACCTCAAGCTCACGGAGCTAACCTATATGATCATACATGATTTTGACCTATACCTACGCACAGTGGTGGGGCAAAATCCTAATACCGCCACTAAAACGATGAAGACCTTCAAGACTATCGTCATTTTGGGGCAAAAGTTGGGCGTACTACATCACGATCCATTTGTCAACTTCCGATTTCACTTAGAACCAGTGAATAGAGGGTTCTTGACTGATGAAGAGGTCTTACAGATCGTCAACAAGGAGTTGAATATCCCGAGATTGGAGCTGGTACGAGACATCTTCATCTTTTCCTGCTTTACAGGTTTAGCTTACATTGATGTGGCTAATCTTACACCCGACAATATCGTGATGCTTGGTGGCAAAGAGTGGATTATGACTAAGCGACAGAAGACAAGCGTGGAGACCAATGTGCTGCTCCTCGACATCCCTAAGCGCATTATCAGTAAATATAGCCACCAAACATATCGTGATGGCAAGCTCTTCCCTATCCTTAGCAATCAGAAGACCAATTCATACCTCAAAGAGATTGCAGATATATGTGGTATCAAGAAGAACTTGACTTTCCACCTAGCTCGACATACCTTTGCGACAATGTCACTGAGCAAGGGAGTTCCGATAGAGAGTGTCTCTAAAATGCTAGGGCATACCAATATCCGAACAACGCAAATCTATGCCCGTATCACCAATAAGAAGATTGAACATGACATGGAGCAGTTTGCTGACAAGCTAGGCAAGTTCAATACGGCAATGGGTATCGGGGAGAATAGCTGGCAATAAGTGCAACCATTAAAACCAAATAAGAAGATGAAGACAACGAATAAGAAAGAACTATCCTACTTTCGCTTAAAGCTAGAGAGCTACCTTAGTGAGCATTTCCCTGAAAAGGTGGAAGACAAACCATTTATCACGGCACGAGCTGATGAAGCTCTTACTACCTACTGTGATGCTGTGGAAGAAGGATTCTCATATCCCGAGGCAGAGAGTATGGCGAGTGAAGTACTGTATCGTGACCTGCATTTCTCCAAATACGACACGCTTGTGTCCGTCTTGGAGAATGAGTTTGAAAAGGAGCTTCCCTCCCCACTCCCCGAACGACTTGCTCCGATATTGCTAAAGAATCGAGCGATCCAAGGGACCTTTGACAAATACAATCTTACGGATGAATTTGTTGCAACACCTGAATATGATACGCTCTACACAGAACTGACAGGAACAGTTGTACTTCTTATCGAAGCTAATCAACTTCCCATGATAGGCGATGTGAGTGCATTAGAGTAGACAATGTAGCTTATCCCTATCTCGTGAGCCTTTTGAGCTTCAAGAGCCAAGATAGTCTCTCTGCTCCATACGTCAAGAGTATATTCTATCTCTTGTCTTTATGTCGCATAGTCTCTTGGCTCTGCTCTTGAAAACTCTAAAAGACTCAGAATATGAATAGATTTCTCATGAACAAAGACCTGCACAGTCCAGCCTTCATACGGGCAAGTGTTCCTGCAGATAAAGAGGAACCACTACAAGCTGCGTCCAAAACAACTCCAAGCAACGAGATCAAATGGTCTCGCATCATCCGACTTACCTTACTTATAGGTATCCTATCGGGTGGAGTGTACTTACTCTCTAAGTTAGTCACAGCACAGGTCGTAACAGCTCTATTGATACTGATTGGTTTTGTGGTACTACGATTCATCGTTCGTACCGTTCTGCAAATCACATTTACGCTGCTACGCTACCTCTTTTGGATTGTTGTACTAGCCGTAATACTGCTTTGCGTGCTATGACGTAGCACAAGGTTTCTATCCCACAACACACTTTGGGTGATCGGCTCTCTTAGGAGTCGGTCACCCTTTTTATTTCTCTGTTTTGGGCGTGGCGCGTTTGCTTCCCTTTTCATTGTTCCCCCGTATGCGGAGCCAAGACGGATGCTGTTCCTTTTTCATCGCAAAGGTAGTACGGGGCTTAAAAACTTTCCCAAGGTCAGGCCATTCGGTTTGTCTGGAAAATCTCCACCCCTATGCTGTTCGCTTCGGGTAGTATTTTCCGCCAAAACCTTGTGTAAGTCTCGCCCCGCTACCTTGTTTTTGCTTGAAAAAAGGAATCAGCATACTCCGATCTTTGAACGCATAAAAAAAGGTCTCTTATGAATAAGCAGAAAGTAAACATGACATCATCAATGAAAGAAAAAGGATATAGCTCCTCCTCTCATTACCGCATAAGTAACGACTTGAGTGTAAGTGAGCAACCATTGGCGAGTAAGTTCGTGCAGTGGGACGTGAATCCATTGGAGAGCCTACAAGCGAGCAAGGTCTACCTCTTGCGTGTAAAACTGAATCGTGGCGAGCGAATGAGCCGAGAGGAAAAGGATTGGCTCTGTGAAGCTGTGAATAGCAACAGCTACTTCCGCACAGCCGTACCGCTACAAGGTTGGAGATTTGACTTCTTCGACGTCTTGAAGAAATACCTCGTCAATCAATACGGACAATGGGCAGAATACTATGCCCCCGACCGTACCTCACTACGAGCCTACCTATACGGACGCATCAACCAAATCGTGGAGATACCCAAGTACTAACAACATAAATACAGATAAGACGATGAAAGGAACAGAACACTTTACCCGAACGATAGCCGAATATCTCAATCAGCGTGCTATAACCGACCCTCTATTTGCTCCCAACCTACAGAAGCCAAACAAGAGCATTGAGGAGTGCATCACCTACATTTTGAATGAGGTACAGAGAAGCGGGTGCAACGGCTTTGCCGATGATGAAATCTACTCAATGGCAGTCCATTATTACGATGAAGACAACATTGAGGTGGGTAATCCTATCTCTTGCCGAGTAGCCGTCAATCACGTGGTGGAACTCACGGAGAAAGAGAAAGCAGAAGCACGACAAGAAGCACTTCATCGCTACCAATACGAGCAGTACCAACAGCTCAGCAAGCGAGCTAAGGCACGTACTGCCAAACAAGCAGAAGCAGTAACTATTCAAAAGACACTCTTTTGACCTATGAAACCAAGAACTATACTACAGAAGGAGGTGGCAGAACTGAGCCATCACCTCCCCGAGATAACCGCTGCTCAAAAGGAGTGGGCAAAAGAGCCAATTCTTCGGGATTGCCTTTACCGATGACCCGATTCAAGTACGACTGCTTGAGAGTGTACAATAGTACTTAGAGGAAGGGACTGCGGTGCACCACTGCGTGTTTGCCAGCGAATACCACCTCAAGCCAATAGTGCGTATATTCAATTAGTAAATGCAACTCATACCTGCAAAAAAAAATGGATCGCACCCTAAGCACAATCCAACATATTATTCAGAGAAGCAGAGAGAGAAAAGCTCTCCCTCTTGCTCCTACTGAAGCGGATAATTGTTATCTTAGCGGTCGGTCCAATGAATACCAAGATATGAGTCAACTAACCGCACAGCAAAGATACACAATTGCGCAATTACTCAAACAGGGTAAAACTCAAAAAGAGATTGCTCTGACTATAGAAAAAGACAAGTCGGTCGTCTCAAGAGAAATCAAACGTAACAGCAACAAAGATGGAACCTATACAGCCACTGAAGCCCAAATGAAAGCAGACAAAAGAAAGAGACGCTTACGCTCTTACCGAACATTCACCAGTGAGATGGAGCGAATTATAAAACTCTTTCTCACCAAGCATCAGTGGTCTCCAGAGCAAATCGTAGGACACTGCAAGAATAAGGACATCCCAATGGTTTCAGTCGAACGTATATACCAGTTTATCCGCGAAGATAAAGAGTGCGACGGCTCTCTTTACAAACACTGTCGCCACAGCCTGAAGCATCGGAAACGCTCTGTCGGAAAGAACGCCGGACCTATCAAAGACAGGACCTTCATAGATGACAGACCTAAAGAAGCTAATGGAGAGCGTTTCGGAGACTGGGAGCTTGACCTTATCGTGGGGCCAAACAACCAAGGAGCAATGGTTACCCTTGTAGAGGGGAATACGCTCATGACTCTGATTCGGAAACTGTCCAATGGTAAAAAAGCAGAAGACGTAGCAAATGCCGTCTACTTGATGCTAGCTCCATACAGGAAACACAACGCCGTGTTAACCATAACCACAGACAATGGCTCTGAATTCGCTCTACACAAAGAGATTGCCAAAGCTCTCAACGTAGACATCTACTTCGCACACCCATACTGCTCTTGGGAAAAGGGCTGCATAGAAAACACCAACAAGCTCATAAGACAATACATTAAGAAGAAAGTCGCTTTCAACAACTACTCCACGGAGGAGGTCAGAAGAGTACAAAAGCTCCTTAATAACAGACCTCGCAAGAAGCTAAACTTCCTAACTCCTGGACAGCTTTTTTATCAAAAGATCGACGAAACCAATTCAGTTGCATTTGATAGTTGAATCTACGAATTCTTGTTTTGTCTTTGTGGTTTCGAATAAAAGCTGTATATTTGCGCAGTATTAACCAGTTAAAAAGATAGAAAATATGAAAGATTGGAATGCATCGGTTCAGTATGGTGATTTAAAGGGAACTTCTGCGGCTGATGGGCATGAAAATGCCTTGTTTAATATGGACAAATATCTCAAGCAAAAAGGAGTTGATACCGATAGGTATAAACCTATTGGTATTGATTTTTATGCAGGAGAAGGACATTTGTCCTTTAGATTCATTTGTGAGGATCAAAGCTCTGATACGAAAGAGGTCGTATCTATAGGTTTTGAGAAAGAACAAGATATGAATGATTTATTCGTTATTCTAAAACGTCTTAATGTTATGTTGCTTCCTAGAAACTTCTCTCCTGAAGAATATGACTGGACTAATTTTGATAGCAGCATAATGATTGAGGATAGATTTTAACACAAAATAGTCGCAAATCCCTAAACTCAAGGCGACTGGCTATCACAGCCAGTCGCCTTTCACGTAAAAGTTACTAATACACTTGTTCAGTAAATCATAAAGAAAATCTCATTACTCAGTACGCTTATAATTGAAGTCGAAGGAGAGATGCTGGAGCTGTCCGTGGTTGTCCTCGACGTAGATGTCGATGGTTTGGCGGTCAGTGGAGAATGAGGTGTAGTAGAGCCTGAACTCCTCTTTCGTGAGCGGATAGCAGTCGTTGGGTTGGAAGACCGTGCCATCGTCCATTTTCAGCGTTCCTTTGCCATCAGGCTGGAAGTAGCGGATGGTGTAGCGAGTGCCGGCAAAGTTGCCCTCGCGTTTGAGAAAGCAACGGATTTCGGCGGTTTCTCCCTTCGCTATACTCTTCTGCACGGGCATCGCTTCGACAGTGAACGGATAAGACTGCTGAACATCCAGCTCCCGATTACAAGCAGATAGACAAAACAGAGCAAGGGCGAGTCCCCCCATTACCCAAAGCGTATTCAGCATTTTCTGTTTCATTGTTGTTGGTGTTTAGAGGTTAAACTTGAAGCCTGCTGAGATAGCAGGACGAAAACGATGCAGGTCAGAGCCGAAGAGCAGTCGCCCTTGAGCTTTGAGGACGAAGAGCAGATTGTCTGTTAGGAACAGTTCCACCGAGCTATGTATCGCTCCTCCATAAGTAAAGCGAGATCGGTCCAGGAGTGTAGCCCCATCGGGTAGTAACCGTTTATCCTCGTTCAGCTCTTCATAACCGCAGAGAGCGGATAGCCCCAAGTAGCCAAAGATATTCTTCCCCCTATCTGAGAGTATCGGGTGCATATAGCCGAAATGCAGTAGCGCATCACGCAGTGGAACATTGTAAGAGCGATAAGTCAACCCTTGCTGCTCATATTCCGCCAAGAGAAAAGCGTAGTTCGCCCGCTTGAAGTAGTGTGCGAACGCAAGACCTACCCCAAAGCTCTCCTTTGCGCATAGTCTCTCCCCCTTGATAATCGGAATAGAGCCGACCAGCT
>NZ_ACLR01000227.1 GCF_000174775.1 Porphyromonas uenonis 60-3 | reverse complement strand
GTTATGTCTGATACGGTGAGCCGGCAATGGTCGGTGGCGATGTACTTAGGGGTGGTGTTCAGGTGGTCTTGGAAGCCGTGATTGACCACGCCCTTGGTTGTCTGAGGCGGACGCTTGCGTCTGCGACTTCTCAGTAGCATGTCGTTGGCTCCTAACACTTTGTAGAGCCAGTCTCGACCTACTTGGAAGGTTCCTTTGAAGTACTTGTTGGTACACTCCTGGAGGGTGTCTACGCCTGCCCTGGGGAGCCAACTGCGCACATACTGGCAATAGTGTAGGACGGAGGCTACTTTGACATCTTCGTCTTGCTCGGTGAAGGTGTGCTTGTAGTAGCCTTTGCGGCTGACTTCTAGCTGCTGACAAAGGTAGGTTATGGAGAGCTTTTGATCTCTCACTTGGGCGGATTCAAGCTGTTTCACGGCTACAAATCGGTCTTTTTTTTTAGATCAATGTGGTAGCGATTCAAGACCACTTCGAGTAGTGTTTTGTTGACCAAGGCCTTGCTCTCAGCTTGGAA
>NZ_ACLR01000228.1 GCF_000174775.1 Porphyromonas uenonis 60-3 | reverse complement strand
TCTCTCCAAGGCTCTAGAGGCAGCCTCTCGAGCAAGACAATCTACACATCACCAAGAGATGATGCAGCACCTCCTCGAGCTAGCGCAGAGCGGGGTGTAGCTACTTCTATCCTAAGGGGATACAACAAAGTCTCTCCTAAGCATTCTAGCCTGCAACCACTGCGGGCTAGATGCTATACTCCTTGAGGCAAGAGACACATAAAGCGAGCCGTCTAGTACTCAGAGACTAGACAGCTCGCTTCTCTTATTGCGTCTTAGAGCAGTGCTCCCAAGAACTAACTTCTAATCTCTATCTTCTAATCTCTATCTTCTAATTTCTATTATACCCTAAGGGACATGTATACGTATCGGAGAGTTTTTAGTATCTTTGTGGGACTTGAAATTAAGATCGCAACCAGTAAATATGAAGAGAACTTGTAAGTTTACACTTGATGCTACGCTGCCCAAGTACCCCACCTTTGAGGAGGGCATCCGTCGAGCACCTGATAGGGGCTATAGCTTGACCCCTGCACAAACACGTGTGGCACTACAGAATGCGCTACGCTATGTACCTAAAGAACTCCACGCTGAGCTCGCACCCGAGTTCCTCAAGGAGCTCAAGGAGCGTGGTAAG
>NZ_ACLR01000229.1 GCF_000174775.1 Porphyromonas uenonis 60-3 | reverse complement strand
AGGAGCGGACAACTTAGGTGCCGTTGTGACGGGGTCTAAGCTGTCGGTCTCCGCTGTCCCTGCCGAAGGTTGGGAAGTGAAGATCATCACAGCCAACGGCAAGGACATTACAACTGACAAGTCTTTTGTGGTTACGAGTAACACGACTGTTAAGGTAGTCTTCAAGCGACTACCTCCTAAGACCTACACTGTCACGCTCGTTAAGGAGGGTGACGGTAAGGTCGCTATATCAGGAGCGGACAACTTAGGTGCCGTTGTAACGGGGGCTAAGCTGACGGTCTCCGCTGAACCTGCCGATGGCTGGGAGGTTAAGAGCATCACGGCTAACGGCAAGGATATAACGACAGAGAAGAGCTTTGTCGTGACTGAGAACACGATGGTGCGAGTCATCTTCGAGGAGAAGGCTCTTGAGATCTGCTCCTACACCATCGGGCTTCTCAAGGAAGGTGAGGGCAAAGTTGTCGTTGCCCCCATGAAACCCGTCAAACCCGCTTCCCTCTATGGCTCTGGCGTTCCGACCATTGAGATAGATCCCTTTGAGATAGATCCGTCTCGCATCAACCATGTACCTTGTGGCGTAGAGGTGACGCTCATCGCTACTCCAGCCGATGGGTGGAAGTTGGTCTCATTGGAAGCCGACGGCTGGGATCCGCTTTTCGGTAAGAGCTTCTCTATTAACCGCAACACCACTGTGCGCGTCACCTTCACCAAGAAGGCTCCGTCCCCCGCCGACGATGTTTCTGTACCCGTGGTTCCTAAGTCAAGTTCCACTTCACGCCCAAGTAAGTAAACACGTAAATAACTCACTCTTAAATAACATATACAATGAAACAGATAATCAAAACATTTTCTCTCGTTCTAGTCTCTCTATCAGCTCTGCTTTTTGCGAGTAGTTGCAAGGATGACCTTAAGCCTCAGGAGCAGGAGGTGGATTTTTCCGTCTCCTGCACCCCGCCACAAGCTCAGATAGAGCGTGAGGGACAGATGGTGACCACCCAGCTCTTAATAACAGAGCAAGAGGTGGAGTGCCCACGTCCGACAAAGTATAGCGTCAGCTTTGCTTATGACGAGACAGTAGGCACGCTCCTCTTCCTCGGTAAGAGCGTACAGAGTGGTGCCTCTATCCCGCTAGCGTCCCTGACGAACCTTAGCCTGACCTATCAAGCTAAGGAGCTTGTGGGGAACAAAGTCAAAGTGACCGTCACCAACGATGCCCCTAAGGCTGTAAGCAAAGAGGCAACGTGGACAGTCAA
>NZ_ACLR01000230.1 GCF_000174775.1 Porphyromonas uenonis 60-3 | reverse complement strand
ACCTCGCTAGCCTTAGAGCGCATGTAGTTGCCCCCTGCACGTATGAGTCCGTTGGAGACATTGGCGAGGATTTGATCCTTGCCACTCTGCTGTATAGAGATACCACCTGTGGCTGTCTCTGCCAAGCCCTCTCCAAGGGCTTTGAGTCCCACAGCTTCCGCTGTTACAGGTACGTACAACCCCTCTTGACCATTAAGGTCAAAGGCGGACAAGTCTACTCCTATGATTCTTTCCCGATACTCAATAGAGGTAACTTTCAGCTGTAGACGATTGTTTGTCAGGTTTGACTTAGCCACAATAGTCGTACCTTTAGGTACCACTACAGTGCCTATCTGTATATCCTCCATAAGACGCATTTTGATCTCATCGCCTAGCTTGATGGTCTTGGTCTCATCGATGATAGCTCGTATCGTGTTCTTGGCAACAGCCTCACTACGAAACGAGCCCACAGATGTGGTAAAGCGGTTCTGTAGCAAAGCCTCGTGCGCCTGCTGACTAGAGGCATCCC
>NZ_ACLR01000231.1 GCF_000174775.1 Porphyromonas uenonis 60-3 | reverse complement strand
ACGCCAGTACTATGAGCAGGAACGCACATACTGCTGATTGATACAGGTAACTCTTATGAGGGCTTGTGTCAGTTTATCCACGCCAAGACCAAAGGTGAGGATGGTATTTACTACACCTATACAGAGGAGAACCCCATCGCTTTCAACCCCTTCTATACCGACGACTATGTCTTCGATATAGAAAAGAAAGAGAGTTTGGCGACCCTTATCCTCACCTTGTGGAAGTCGGGAGACGAGAAAGTGACCAAAACAGAGGTCAGCGAGTTATTCGCCTCCATTGGAGCCTATATCAATAAGATTACTGCGGATCGCTCTATCGTTCCCAGCTTCAACACCTACTATGAGTTTATGCTTGACGAGTATCGTCAAGAGCTACTCAGTAGGGAGATAAAGGTAACAAGGGAGGACTTCAACATCGACAACCTCTTGACCACACTCAAGCACTACTATCGAGGTGGCGAGTACGACTACCTGCTCAACTCAACAGACAACATCGACCTGCTCAGCAAGCGGTTCGTGGTCTTTGAGATTGACGCTATCAAGGATAACAAGATCCTCTTCCCCGTGGTGACCATTATCATCATGGAATCCTTTATCAACAAGATGCGTCGCCTGAAGGACGAGCGCAAAATGATAGTGATTGAGGAGGCTTGGAAAGCTATCTCCAGTGCTAATATGGCTGAGTTCATCAAGTACCTCTACAAGACCGTGCGTAAGCACTTTGGAGAGGCAGTCGTGGTGACACAAGACCCTGACGATATTTTGCGCTCCCCCGTGGTGCGAGAGAGTATCATCAACAACTCCGACTGTAAGATACTACTTGACCAGCGTAAGTACATGAACAAGTTTGACGCAATCCAAGAAGCGTTAGGCTTGACCAATAAGGAGAAGGAGCAAATCCTCTCCATCAATCAGAACAACGACCCCAACCGCCTTTACAAGGAGGTGTGGTTCGGTTTAGGGGGTATGGTGAGTGCTGTCTATGCTACAGAAGTAAGCTTAGAAGAGTACTTCGCCTATACAACCGAAGCGACCGAAAAAGTAGCCGTCCAGCGACTAGCTGCACAACTCGGTGGTAACATTGAGTTAGCTATCCGCCAGATGGCACAAGCACAACGAGAAAAAGAACAAATAATAAAACGCCGTAGCCT
>NZ_ACLR01000232.1 GCF_000174775.1 Porphyromonas uenonis 60-3 | reverse complement strand
CATTCGCTCTTGTATAGCTGTATGCTTCGCCACCTTCTTGTCCACCACCTTGAACGTGATGAAGTCCACCGCATACGGCATATTAGACTCATTATCCATACGGACGTGGAAGTAAAGCAACCCATTGTGGGCATATAAGCCACGCAGTAGGAAGCGCATCCCGAATTGCTTCGCTCCAACATGCTTGATGGTTCGCTTATCATTTTGGTAGATGCTCTTCATAATCAGCTTAACCAATATGGGCGACTCACTTCCCAGCTCTTTGAAGTATATGTCCGCACGATTGCTCGGCAGTCTTCCCTCCGTAGGAGATAGAAAGTCCTTCATCTCCATGCTGAGCTTCCCTGGTTCATCCGCATACTTCACGTTGAATGCATAGAACGAGCCATCCTCGCAGATGACGCTCATATTGGTCTCCGTCTCAAACTCACGGACGGCAGCCTTTACACGCAGCACATTCTCCGCTTCATAGACTTATCGCTTGTAAGTTTGGATGTCACGATTCTCTCGTACGAGGAAGTGCTCCATCAGAAACCCTTGCGGATTGTTGTCCGAGCGAACCGAGTTTTGCAGCGAGCAACTAGTCACCAAGCTCCGCTCCGTGACATTGCTCTGTCGGATCCAGCATCAGAGACTTCCCTTGGTCCAGTACGTACACCTTCTCACGCTGCTTCTTAGCAAAGCTGTACGAAGCGTAGACCGCATAGCTACTGACCGCTATGCAGACTATCGCAAAGATGATAGCGTAGAGCCTAATCTGCTTGAAAGAGGTCTCTATGTTTGTGAGTGATTTGAATTCCATATTCCATTATTCTAATTGTCTTATATCTAAAAACTTCTGAGGGGTAGTCTAGTGCCAATGCGCCTTGGCACTGTAGTGCCATACGGGTGAAACTCTAGTGCCAACCCCACTTGGCACTGCAGTTTCATACGGAAGAAACTGTAGTTTCATAGGTGAGAAACTGTAGTTTCATAGGCAGGAAACTCCAGTGCCATGGGTAGGAAACTGTAGTGCCACACGGCAGGCACTACGCTTACCTTCCCAGCTACTACATTGACACACATGGGAGGAGCTAATCCTACCCACCTGACCGTCATACGACCGTCACGTGGTCATCGCATCCTCATCAAGCGTGTCATAGCCACCCTTCGGCTGAAGGGGCGCTATTTGCCCTTGATAAGTGCCCCTTTGATACGTTCGCCTACGTTGCCAGCCATAGATCCAGTGGCACTAGCGACCGCCTTACCTCCCGTATAGGCACCTTGGGTACCTCGTTGCGCCGTCTGATTGACATTGCGTCCGTACGCCCCGATGCCACCGTCAGCCTCTATAATCCAGCCCGCTACCCCATCATGCTCAATCTGAACCGCTCCTGGATTCAGAAGCAGGGTGACTTCTTTGTGGAGTCGCCAATTATCTTGCTTGCGGCTATCATTTGGTTTTTGAAGATATACGAGGAGGGGAAGTATTGCACCTTTCCACATGCTATAGAATTCTTGAATCGACCGTATGCCCAGATATTCCCGATACTCACCTCTTACGATGAGCTGGCGAACTACCTTTCGCCTTTTATGGACGCTTGGGAGGGTGGAGCACAAGACCAATTACAGGGGCAGATAGCTAGTGCCAAGATACCGCTTTCACGAATGATTTCACCAGCATTGTATTGGGTGATGACGGGCGATGACTTCTCTCTAGACATCAACAATCCTAATGAGCCGAAAGTGCTTGTGGTAGGGAACAACCCCGACCGACAGAACATCTATTCGGCTGCGCTCGGACTCTACAATAGCCGCATTGTGAAGCTTATTAATAAGAAGCATCAACTTAAAAGCTCGGTGATTATAGATGAGCTACCTACTATCTACTTTCGTGGTCTTGATAACCTGATTGCTACAGCTCGAAGTAACAAGGTCGCTGTGTGTTTAGGCTTTCAAGACTTCTCGCAGCTGACCCGCGACCATGGGGAGAAGGAGAGTAAGGTGATACAGAACACTGTGGGTAATGTTTTTAGCGGACAAGTCGTGGGAGAAACAGCTAAGACGCTTTCCGAGCGTTTTGGCAAAGTGCTTCAGCAACGGCAGTCAATGACCATCAACCGTAACGATAAATCCACCTCTATCTCCACACAAATGGACAGTCTTATCCCTGCAAGTAAGATTAGTAACCTTACACAAGGTATGTTCGTTGGAGCTGTCTCAGACAATTTCGATGAACGCATCGATCAGAAAATCTTCCACGCTGAGATCGTTGTGGATGTTGCCAAGGTCTCTGCTGAAACGAAAGCATATCAGCCTATCCCCATCATAGCGGACTTTACAAACGAAAATGGCTCCGACAGTCTGCGTGAGACTATTGAAGCCAATTATCGCCAAGTCAAGCAAGAAGTCCTTTCTCTTGTGGACTCAGAAATAGAGCGAATTAAGAATGATCCAACACTTGCACACCTCATCAAAGAATGATTCGTAAAGATAGCCCAAGTTTCACGGGAGGGATCGTGTAATGGTTGCTGGGTGCGGGCGGGAGCGTTTGTGTTATGGACTTTGTGTCCTACAGATTTTGATTTTCCTGAAAGGTGCTTCTCGTAAGCCTAGCTTTTGGTAGATCTCGGAGGCTTGTTTCGAGGGCTTGCTACATTGTCGCATTTCGACCTTTTCGCCCAGCGGATTGACGCCTTCGGTGGTGACTAACTTTTGTGTAGACATACGTCGCACGATCTCTCGCCAGTAGCAGTTCTCGCCTTGTGCTTTCAGTCCACAGCGTATGGTGTTGACAACCCAGTAAGCAAGCAGGCCAAAGAAGAGATGGGCATCGCTGCGCTGATCCGTCTGGTGAAAGAGCGGGCGCAAGTGTAGATCCGTCTTGAGCTGACGATTCGTGCACTCTATCTCTCGGATCAAGTTGTAATAGTCCCAAGTAGTTCGTTCGTCTAGTGTACGGACGTTGGTGCGCAGGAAGTAAACGCCGTGACCGCCCTCCACCTTGGAGAGGTCTTTGATTTTCCAAGCCACCTCTTGCATCTCTAGGGGCTTCTCCTCACTGCGGATGTAGTCTATCTCGTAGTAGCGTGCAATCGACGGATAACGCTCTATGGCTCTGCCTGTTCGCTCCACAACTCTTTCGTACTTCTTCGTACCACCCTTCTTCTTGATAGCCTCGTTTATCTTGACCAACTCAGCTTCAAAACGACTGCGCTATTGCCTGTTCATAGAGGCTTCAGTCATCGCTTTTGAGGGGGAGGTAATCTCTAGGAAATAGTCCTCATCGGGAGCCGTGTGCACCTCACGAAGCTTGATTTCTCGCTTGCTGGAGTCCTGCACGACGACACACTTGTGGTCCTCTCGGAGGGTGTACTCCTTCAGCCTCGTACGCGAGACGCAGAGGTAGTTGTAGCCCTTCGCTTTGATCTTCGTTAGATTCTCCTCAGTGGCAATGCCTGCATCCATGACG
The DNA here is from genome assembly GCF_000174775.1 of Porphyromonas uenonis 60-3. Classification (GTDB taxonomy): domain Bacteria; phylum Bacteroidota; class Bacteroidia; order Bacteroidales; family Porphyromonadaceae; genus Porphyromonas; species Porphyromonas uenonis_A. The sequence continues at coordinate 39,217 of NZ_ACLR01000232.1, read as the reverse complement.
ATCAGTGTCTTTTCCTTTCGGGCAGGGCTTTTCTGAGCCAAGCTCTCAATCATATCGGGCAAAGACTTCGGATCTGCCGTATTGCCCTCGAGGATCGAAGAGTAGCGAATGAACCCCTCTTTGTTGATGCACAGCGCCAAGATAAGGAGCTTGCAATCGGAGCGTTTTTCCTTGGAGCGACCAAACTTGCTCTTCTGGCTGTTGCGCTTGCTTCCCTCAAAATAGAAGTTGGTCAAGTCAAACAGCATCAACTTATTGTCTATATTAAAGAGGTGGTCAGTCATCATACAGAGATGCAGCTCGAGTTGCTCCTTGAGGACAAAGAGTTGGTCGGTAATCGTGTAGAGCGCATTTCTGCCTGGGAGCCAATCGGGGCGACCCGAGTAAAGCTCAGCAGCTGCCGAATTGTCACGCATGGTGAAGTAAGAGGCGTGCTCCGAGGTGGCGTAGACGGTACGAACGATCAGTGCTGAGAGAGCTGTATGGATGGCCTGCTCGGACCAACCTTGACGCTTCAAAAAGCTCTCCAGCTCTAGCTTATCGATGGTTTGCTTGCAGAGCCACTCGGCACCCACATTGCGGGCATCGGTGTGCTTGGCGGTGTCTAGGTCGATGTAGTGCTCCGCCTCCTTGCGAGCAGCCTGCTCTCGCTTGTCAAAGCGATCTATCCCGCCCTCCTGAATCATCCTATTCCACCACTCGTCAGCCTTAGCTTGTTCGTGCTCAGTCAACCCATTAAGCCGTTCGCTGAAGAGCGTCTTGGCGTGGCGATTCTCAAACCTATTCGTCAGTGCACGAGCGATTTTCTTAGCCTGTAGGGCATCGATGGAGGGATCGAAGCCAACGTTGAGCAGGATCAGCGAATGGACATTTCCCCGCACATCACGATAAGACTCCTTAAGCCGATAGTAAGGAGCCTTTTCGCCGATGGCCGGGTTGAAACGGGTCTGAACATTTGCGTGCATGGGGCAAAGTAACGACAAATATTTCAACCAAAAGTGTCCTACAAATCGGAATCCGCACCGCTCGCCAAAAGCCCCCTTTGACACTCAATCAGTTACGGCTCTCGCCTCCTCAAATTTCGGGGCAAAACGCCTCGAAATTCATTTTTGCCGTGAAACTTGGGTTAAAATGCGGACAGGTTGGGAACTTGGCGTGGAGGGTTTGTGGAAGTTTGAATACCCTGACCCATTCCACCCCAATGCCGTCATCGAAGATCACGTAAAAAGGCATTACGGCGAACCAATAAACATAGCCCTATGTATGGCTGATACCTCCTTGCTTTCGGTATATCCCGCCTTTAATCTGCTAAGATTGTTCTCTTCTTACACTTCGAGAGGAGGCACGTTGGGCTACTTTGACCCCATCAATTATGGTATGGTGGTGACAATCGGAACCCCAATGCACCCTTCGACCAACAGATTGAAGGCGTGTTGCTTCACGAAGTACAACATTTAATACAGGAGGCAGAAGGTTTTGCCAAAGGTGGTAACACATCTCAAGGATATTCCCGCTATCTTCGTCTTGCAGGCGAAGTGGAAGCCCGAAATGTGGTGATACGCCACAGCCTCTCAATAGAGAGTCGCCGTGCCAAACTCCGTTCAGATACCCAAGACGTGCCCGACGAAAGACAAATAATCGTGAGATAAAGAAAGATGTGCTTTAATATGGCATAGCCGAAGCACTATCTTTGCATCCAATTAACAAAAGAATATGGCGAAAAAAGATTATCTCCTTCCCAAATATTGGGATAATGCCTCTGGTGACGAGGAATATCTACGAGACCTCGTTGTTGAGGGTGCGTGCGAACGCTATGGCGAGGATTGGTCAGACGAACTGGCCAACCGCATAGATTATGAACTGAGATATATTGAGGATTCTGGATATGCTGATTACTTCCTCATTGTGGCTGACTATGTGCAGCACGCACGAGAAATCGGGCGTGTCAGTCCTGGAAGAGGCAGTGCTGCCGGTTCTATTGTAAATTATTGCCTTGGCATCACGTCTATCGACCCTTTGAAGTTTGGGCTACTGTTCGAGCGTTTCTGCAATCCTGACAAGAGGTTATTGCCTGACATCGATATTGATGTGGACATGGCTACGCAAGGCAAGATGTTCGATTATCTGAGTGAACACTACGACCATGTGGCATACGGACGTGAAGAAACGCATCCCATCTTTATCTGTTCCCAAAACATCGTAGACATTGTCTCTGTTGAGAAAAAAGGGGTCAGAAATAGACCGACCATTGCTGTATCTATGTTGGATGCGGAAGACGCAGGGTTGATACCATTTCATCTGCTACGAACTGAAGCACTATCTGTCATTGACTTGTGCTTGACAATGTCTGATGGCAATTTCGATTTGGATAATCTTCCTTTGAATGACAAAACCACAATGAATCTATTTCGCCAAGGAGATACCTGTGGCATCTATGACTTTGACAGTTCAACCATGCAAGACCTGCTTCGGCAAGCTGCACCACAGACATTCGAGGAACTGGTTGCACTCTACACTATGTGCCATCCTGGCCCACTGGATTGGACAACAGAATATATTGCCCGCAAGAACGGGGATAAGCCCATAGAGTATGTCATCCCAGAACTGAGGGAAATACTTGGTTACACCTACGGTATGACCATTTATCAAGAGCAAATAATGCTCATAGCCCAAAGGTTGGCATCGTTCACACCTGGAGAGAGCGACCAACTGCGCAGAGACCTTGGAAAGAAAAAGTATGATAGCTTTGTCGTGCTCAAGGACAAGTTCATTGCCCAAGGAACGCGGAATGGTTTTCCGACTGACGCCCTACGGGGCATCTTCGAGGAATGGGAGCATACTACCTGCTATACTTTCATTCGCAGCCATGCTGTGTGCTACACATTCCTTGCGTATCAGATTGGCTATCTTAAAGTCCACTTCCCAAAGGAGTTTGCCACGGCATATAAGACGATGGAACTGGCATCAGCAATGTCTAACTATAGCAATTACAGCGATGAGTGATTCTATTTTAGAAAGATTTGACGAGATGAGCAAGGCATTGCATCTCAACAACAAAGTTAAGAGACTATCCACGTATGAGAACTATCGTGAGTTAGTTATAGAGCGTATTGTGAAACAGCAAAATCTGATTAGTCTCGATTTACAAGACATTGAGGCAGTATGCAAGTCGGGAGATGTTCTTGATGCCTTGGCCTTTGACATCTCCAGGGATAGTCCTAATCGTATTACGTCTGCAATCCAGCAACTTCGACAAGCACACGAAGAAATAACTTTATCCTCCTGGCTATGCAATATGGCTATCCGCGACCAAGAAGAGGTGCCTCTATGGGCAGCATACCTTAAAGACATCTAAGAAAAGATGGAAAGCAACCACGTTGAGATGAAGTTTGGTCTATACTTCCCCGACAGAATGTCTCCTACAGGAGTGATTATTGCTGCTTACACATCTCAAAATGGAGAAAAAACCTCAAATAATGGCGATTAAACGCAGAAATCGCACTACTATGCCGCAATTTTTCATAGATTATTGGTAGCTTTGCAGTCAAAAGATCAAAGCATTAGATATGGGAGCACGAAACGCAGACCTGTTCGGCCGCTATGTATGGCTTATAGACACCATACGAAGATACAGGCGCATCACATTCCAGGAAATCAACGAATGTTGGAAGCGCAGCCACCTCGGTTATGGCGATGACCTGCCGTGGCGCACGTTCATGAACCACAAGAAAGCCATTGCGGACGTATTCAATGTCTATATTGAGTGCGATGCCAAGGACGGCTATAAGTATTACATCGACCACCAAGAAGATTTGGAGGGAGATGGCTTACGATCATGGTTGGTGGACAGTTATGCCACTCTTAACCAGTTGCAGGCCGACCGTTCATTGGAACATCGCATTCAGTTTGAGGAAATGCCGTCGGGTAGCCGTTTCCTCACACGTATTCTGGAGGCCATGCGCTTTGATAGGGTTCTGAAGATAACCCACCAAGGCTTTGGCAAGGACTATGCTTCAACCTTTGAGGTAGAACCTTACGTGATGAAAGTCTATAATCGCCGGTGGTATCTCGTAGGCCGTTCTCCTTATTACGACGATGTGCGCATATACGGCCTTGACCGCATACAGGAGATAGAGGTACTGGAGAAGATGTTTAAGATGCCGGACGATTTTGACATCAATGCATTCTTTGAAGGTTGCGTTGGTGTCATTGCGGATAAAAAAATCGGCATTGAGCATGTAGTTATCAAAGCGTATGACTATGCCCGTAAATACCTGGCCACATTGCCCATCCACCCTTCTCAGAAAGAAATTGCCCGAGATGATGAATCAACGACTTTTTCATACGATGTGCGGCCCAACTACGAGTTTCTACAAGCCCTACTTATGCAGGTGGATCAGATAGAGGTCGTGGAACCGGAATCAGTAAGGAAGCAAATGCGGAACATCGCAAAAAACTTAATGCATATCTATAAATAACAGCTATGGCAAGTGATATTCAGAAGCACATCAACGCATTGTGCGACATCGCAAATAAAACCCCGAAAGCGTCTAAGGCCATCAATATGTATAAGGAGGCTCTTGATTTTAACGAGTCCTTTGTCCCCAACAATGAAAACGACGAAAAGGATCAGAAACGCTTAAAGGGCTTGTTGAGAGATATTCGTATCGAATTTGGCATCTATGATGGTGGCGTGAAAACACACCCACAGTTGGAGGGCTATATCCATCGCCTTCAGGAACTGGTGGATAACCATCCAGACGTTGACGATATTGATGCCCTTCAGGAGGAAGTTGCTGAGATGAAAGAAGAAATGTCTTTCCTTTCTGAAACGGTGCTCATTAATCGAGAAGGGTATATCCCGCATTATACAGAAGAACGTATTAACCTCTTCGAGAAACTGGTGAAGCAAGTGTCGGCAGAATACGACTTCTACGACCCCGAAGCTGAAATGGACATGATGTTTCCGAATCGTCATGATGACGATTATGACGATGACGATTTTAGTATTGACGGTTTCTTTGGGGAGGACTGACTATGAAAAAAGGAGTGAATTTCATCGCAATAGACTTTGAAACCGCCACTGGCAAACGTGCATCGGTTTGTGAAGTTGGCATTTGTGTGGTAAAGGACGGTACTGTGCAAGAAACCAAATCTTGGCTTGTGCGTCCAGAGGACAACTTATATAGTTACTGGAATATGCAATGTCATGGCATACAGCCAGAGGACACTAAAAACGCTCCCGACTTTCCGCAAGTGTGGGAGGAGATAGAACGCCTCTATCTTGATGAGTTCGACACCTTTGTAGCCCATAATGCCGGTTTTGACCGCAGTTGCTTAGAACATTCTTCAGAGTTATATCATTTGCATTTGCCCGAACTAAAATGGGAATGTTCATTGCAAACGGCTCGTCGTATCTACGACTTCGGCTGCAACTCCCTCGAATACCTCTGCAAGCAACTCGACATTCCCGAAGGCACTCACCATCGTGCCGGTGACGATGCTGAGATGTGTGCAAGATTGTATTTGCGAGAAATCGCAGACGCTGCACAATGTGAACTTATAGAACAACCCACTAGTAAATAAAGGATACGGTGATGGCATATTGGATTCAAAACAATAAAGAAGAACTAAACGCAGCTTTGACACGGAGTGGTCTAAACGCTAGGGTCTCCGGCATTCATGCTCCCGGAGGTTCGTGGCAAAGTTCGCGCCATATACGATTCTCTGCTGGCTACGCCCCTGATAATGATGCTCATGATGAAGAAGTTCACTATGAGTATCATAGTAATGGCACATGGAGGGACGGCTATGTACTTTTGCATTTTGAGCCCCAAACCGAAAGTGAAGGAAGAATAAGACGATTGGCCCGGTTCCTGAAAAACAAAACTGTTGGCAAAGAAGACATCGAATGGCTATCGTGGAATTGGAACGATTTTACAAACCTTCCATATGCGCGTCTGTCTGTTGACACTCCAGATTTAGATGCACTCGTTGCAAACCTCAAACGGTTAGAGACATACTTCTTACCCTTGATAATGGATTTTCTTTCACAACCTGAAGTGGAAAGTTTGGAGGCTCCGTACAACATAAAAGAAACATTTGATGAAACTCCTTATTCAGACACATCTGAAGATGGCGTTTCCGCATTCTCTATGCATCTTGGCGAGTTGATGAATTGGAATTTGGCATTGCCTGACTATCAAAGAGACTATTGTTGGGAGAATAACGATATAGTCACTTTATGGAATGCCATTAAATCCTCACGTTTACAAAACGACTACCATTTGGGAACCATTATCCTGCATTACCATCAGGACACAACTCCCGACAAGCCTTATGTTTATGATATTATTGACGGCCAACAACGTTTGGTCACACTAAGCCTGATGATAAGGGCTTTGGGGGCAACCGGTCAGTTGCCGTTGATGAAACATTCATTCTTCTCTCATGAGTCTACGAAGCATGTGTCTAATGCAAAATACGTCATCAAAACACTTGTCGCTCGTGAAAAAGAGCCACAAGATTTTGCCAAGACGATGCTCGAAAAGTTGTCGTTTGCGGTGCTAATTCTCACTGGCAACAATATGGATTTAGCCTACACTTTCTTTTCGGCGCAGAACTCACGTGGCGTACCTTTGTCAGATTTTGACCTTCTCAAAGCTCACCATTTACGCTACATACATATCGAGGAGCAGGCTATGCACCTCGCAGAGAAATGGAATGCAATGACACAAGAGCAAGATGGTTCAGGCAAAGAAAACAATCTCAAACAGACCCTCGCGGTACATCTATTCCGCCTGCGTCATTGGATGCGGAGAAATTTTGCAGACGAAGATGCTTACAGGCACGTACAAAAGGAATACCAGGCAGCTCCGGTAATGATAGGCATACCTCCGTTTGGCGAATCGTTTGTTTTCAACGAAAAGATTCAGGGCGGGAGCCACTTCTTTGCTTATGCCGAAAATTTTGTCCATTCCTATGAGGACTTTCGGCAAACGAAGATTGTCGAGTTACTGGATAGACACCTGAATTGGGGAGCACATGCCAGATATGCCAGTGTCATCGAGAGTCTGCTATTTGGATATTATCTCAAATTTGGACGAGCATACCTGACAGAGGCTTTGTTCTGCATCTGCTCTTATATGGCCAAACATCGTTATTCCACACCGCGTGCCACTACGGCCAGCGTGAGGGAATATGCCCAAAACAGTGAGATAATTATGATGGTTGAGCAATCCTCTTCGCCCACGTTCTTTCTTGCTGAAGCACTGGAACGTATTGTACCATGTGTGTATGAAATGCAGGAGGACGTAAGACCTGTACATTCAGCATTCTTCAATTCTCTCAAAAATCTGTTCAAAGCAATTCCAGCAGTTTCAGATAAAGAAATCTCAAAACGCATAGAAGATGAATTCGATTGGTAAACTCACACCGATAGGCAAACTCACACCGCAAGATATTGTCAACAACAATATTTCATTTGCCATACCTCTTTATCAACGCTTGTTCGTATGGGGATTGAAAGAGGTGAACCAACTCATGGATGACTTGATTGAGCATTATCGCTACAAATCAGGAACTCCATATTATATTGGCATGATAACCACAGTGAGGAATAATGGCACGTATGAACTGATTGACGGCCAACAACGTTTTACCATGCTAATGTTGATTGGTATCTGCCAACAAAAGTTTTCTGATGACTGGAGACGTTTTGTTCAGGGCGGAGCAAGGTTAAAGTTTGTAGGGCGTGATGATGACGAGAAATATTTGAGTCAAATTGCAAGCGTAGACTCTTATGCCATCTCTCGTTATACTAACAAGAAAATGGACGAGGCCTTGTGTGCCATCTCGGCTAAACTCAATAATGAGATACCTGATGACGATGAGAAGCTCCGCTTTGCGAGAGTTGTGTTTGCAGATCTGACTATCTTCAACAGCATTCTCCCAGAACACTACCAGACTGTGCCAGACTCTCTGAATCGCTATTTTGAGGCCATGAACTCAACAGGAAAGAGTCTGGAACAACATGAAATTCTGAAAGTGGAATTGCTACGTCAGCCTATGGAAAACAAGCCATTCTACACGCGCATATGGAATGCTGTGGCTACCATGGACAAGAAACTTATCACTGCAAGCGAAGAAGATGACAAACAGCGCATTGAAAGATACCGTGAAGCAATTGAGTGTTGCAAAAACGGGAATTGTTCCGCTGCCTTTGAATATTGTGATATGGCTCATGCCACAACCAGTGATGATGCTACTACCATAGCCCTTACACCCATTAAGGAATACAAATTCCAAAACAGTCGTTTCGACAAAGAGGCAAGTATCATCAACTTTCCCGAATTGTTGCTGGTAACACTAAGCTATATGGGCTACAATATCAGTTTCCGTACAGACAAACTGACTGAAACCTTCAAAAAAGAGAAACCTGACGCGACCAAATTCTTTGAAACCCTGCTTCAAGTACGTCTTCTGCTCGATTTGTATGTGATTCGCAAGAGCTACTCAGAGCAAAATCGTTTCGACTATAGGCTTCTCTTCACATCTACCGACAAGCAACGGAGCAATCATGATGCCCTTGAGCAATATTTGGCCATGATGGATGTTTCCACCTCTTATTCCAGATGGCTGGTGGCATACCTCAAATATGTATCAACGTGCAATCAAGAGCCATCATCAAACAATATCTTGATTTGGCTGAGATATTACGACACCCAAATCCATCCGTGGCCAACAGGCAATATAGATAAGGCTTTGAGTTATCATATTGTCCGAGGCAACCATTACCTGTTTTGGCGACTGGAATACTTACTGTGGGAAAAAGCGGAAAGCGTATTCGAAAGACTGGCAGATAATATAAAACCTGTTCACGACTACCGCTTCCGCTCCAACAACTCTGTAGAGCATCTTCACCCACAAGAAGAAAGCAACAATGACAAGTGGGCCAAAAGAGATGACGAAGACATACATCCGATTCACTCGTTTGGCAATCTGGCTCTGATATCCCAATCGTTCAACTCTACACAAGGTAACGATCCTGTTCATGTGAAGTTTGCTCGCGTAGAAGATCAAGTAAATCGTTATTCCCTGCAAAGCCTAAAAATGTATCACATGTATCTTATGGCTAGACAATCTGGTGGTTGGTCAAGGAAAGTGTCTGACGAGCACAAAAACATGATGCTCGACCTTTTGGCCGATAGTTACAATATTGATGCAAACGATCGACCTTGGAATTGTACGAGCCTAAATCAAAGTTGTGACAATCAATAAATGTATAAGATGGTATGCAGTATCTAGACCTTTCCGACCATCCCGACAACGTGATTGTCTGCGGTGACATACATGGGGATTTTGAGACGTTGGTCTATGACATAGATCGGCGCCAGATAACTGATGCCACTGTGATTGTAGCAGGGGACTGCGGTTTTGGTTTCTGCCGTATCGGTTACTACGATAACCTCTACAAGCGGAAGTTGCATAAGAAGTTGGCAAAGGCCAATGTTTTACTACTGATGTTACGTGGCAATCATGATGACCCTATCTACTTTGAGAAAGAGTTGATAGACTATCCGTATATGAAGACGCTTCCAGACTATACCATCGTACATACAGCTGGCCATAACATACTATGCATTGGAGGTGCTGTTTCGCAGGATAGGAACTTCCGCATATCTATGATGTCTATCCAAGAGAAAGGAAAGATGCCTTTATGGTGGACTGATGAGCCTTTTGTTTTCAAATTAGAGGAACTTCAAGTGCTGGAAGATGAGTCTGTGCGTATTGACGCTGTTATTACACATCCTGCGCCATCTTTTTGCCCACCACATACCAAAGGTGACTTTGAATACTTCTGCGCTAACGACAAGAACCTAGCAGAAGATGTAAGACGAGAGCGTGAGGGACTTAACAAAGTATATGAGTGGCTATCGAAATATGGCCATCCTCTCCGCTACTGGTACTATGGCCACTACCATCAATCTGCTACTTACGAGCATAATGGTACGTTTTTTCATTTACTCAATATCAACGAATTGAAGGAATTACCAACTCACAACGAACTATAGGCCATGAAAAAAACTTTTTGTTATTCCTCTTATGGTTCTTGTATGCATGGTAGTAGCCATACATAACCTTGGTAGGGATGAACCCACATCAGATGCAAGAGGTTTCCTCGAAGCATTCTATTATAAGGAGGTGTTTGTTCGTGACGGTCTTTCTATTGACCCCAAATATGACTATGTTTCCGTAGAGAACAGCTGCTCCTCGACCCAAGTTTCACAGGGAAAAGCGTGTAATGGTTGCTGGGTGCGGGCGGGAGCGTTTGTGTTATGGACTTTGTGTCCTACAGATTTTGATTTTCCTGAAAGGTGCTTCTCGTAAGCCTAGCTTTTGGTAGATCTCGGAGGCTTGTTTCGAGGGCTTGCTACATTGTCGCATTTCGACCTTTTCGCCCAGCGGATTGACGCCTTCGGTGGTGACTAACTTTTGTGTAGACATACGTCGCACGATCTCTCGCCAGTAGCAGTTCTCGCCCTGCGCTTTGAGTCCACAGCGTATGGTGTTGACAACCCAATAAGCAAGCAGGGCAAAGAAGAGATGGGCATCGCTGCGCTGATCCGTCTGATGAAAGAGCGGGCGCAAGTGTAGGTCTATCGTGTCATAAATAACAAGAAGGCCGATCGGAAAATCCCTATTTTTAGGTATTGTGTATTCTGGAAAACTTCACGAATTTTGCTCGCAGAAGTAGGATAAAGCACTTATTATGCAGACGACAAAGGAACATACACGCAGACTATTGCAAGATACAGCTCGAGAAGCGTTTCTAGGGAAAGGCTTCAAGGCGGTGTCTATGCGTGAGATTTCCAGGCTGTCTGGTGTTGGGCTAAGCAACATATACAATTATTATCCCTGCAAGGATGATTTGCTGGCAATCGTCTTGCGTCCACTTTTGGAGGCGATGACTAATATGCTGGAAAACCATAATAGTGATGAAAAACTTTCACTTGAGATCTTTACCTCAGAAGAGTATTACCGTCAATATATGCAAGAGGTAATGGGTGTGATTACTCGTTATCGCAAGGAGCTTAGGTTGCTATTTCTCGATACTCGAGATACACGATTTGAAGACTTTTGGGAGCGATGGATTGATAAAAGCACGATAACCGGAATCGAGTATTTAGAAAGGATGAAAGAATTATATCCGGGGCTACATACTAATGTTTCCCCTTTTTTCATACACTTCATCAGCTCTTGGTGGATCAGTATGATGAGAGAGATTGTATTGCACGAGGAGCTTTCCTCCGAGGATATCGAATGCTTTATCGGTGAATATATCCACTTCAGTATAGGTGGGTGGAAGCGCCTTATGAAGGTAGATCATCAGAGCGTATTATGAGCATTACATATAGTACTAGCAATGAAAGAAATATGATTTTGGAGAGGGCGTTGATGGGCTTTCTCTCTTTGATGCTGATAAGTGTGGGCAAAGCCGTGGCAATGTCTATTGCACTAAAGCTTGGTACGAGTGGTCAATGACAATAAAGAATGAAATGAATGATACAGACTATCCAAATACAAAGTAGCGGGGAAATTTATTCTAGAGTCCTGCAGTATAAGAGATTTCATTTTAGGAAATCATCCTATCGAGCGAGTCGCCTACAGAGGCGGCTCGCTTTGTTTTTGAACAAAAACGTCTTCCCGTTCTCTTTTGGACTATTGCCACTTAGGAGTAAAGACACTTCAAGATCAATATAACATGAAACGATATGAAAATAGAAAGAATTAACAATTGGTTTGCCTTACGTGGCAAAAGAATGATGCGTAATCGCTGGGTAGTGCTGGGAGGGTTTATCCTGATCCTTGCCATTGGCGTATCGGGACTTAGGTACTTCAAGGTAAGTGCCTCATGGGAAGACTACTTTCTCGAAGACGACCCGATGCTTGTCAAAACCGAAGAATTCAAGGAGATATTCGGGAATGACAACTTCGCAGCCGTGCTGACTAGGTGTGACAATTCGTTTACGAAAGACAATCTGGAGCTGATCCGTGAACTAACGAACGAGATGGTGGACAGCCTTTCGTACGCCGACAAAATCACCTCTCTTACTGACATCGAGTTTATGATGGGAGGCGAAGATGGTATCGCCATTGAGCAGATAGTCCCCGATACGATCCCTACGGATCCCAAGCAATTGGAAGAGATTCGTCGCAAGGCTTATATGAAACCTCACGTAGCAGAGCGATTAATTTCCAAAGATGGGACGCTCTCGTGGATTATACTCAAGCTACGTACTTTTCCCGAAGACTCTGTTTGGAATAAGGGGAAGAACCCTGTTTCTCCCGAGGTCCTTACGGGCAATGAACTAGATCATATTATTACCAAGGACAAGTACAAGGCACTTCATCCCAAAGGAACTGGGCTACCCTATGTGACAGCGATGAAAATGAAATGGATTGGGACGGAAATGCCACGTGTAATGGGTATCGCAACCCTCGTCTCCATTCTTATTCTTCTACTAGTGACACGTTCATTTAGAGGGGTAGTCGTCCCTCTTCTCACCGCTATCAGCTCCATCATCGTGGTGTATGGGGTGCTGGGATATGTTGGTATGACCATAGACAGCGGTATGGTAATGATCCCTATGTTGCTGGTCTTTGCCGTTTCCATTGCATACAATATTCACGTATACTCCTATTTCAAGCGTAGGTTCCTCATTCATGGATTAAGGAAACAAGCCGTAGAGGAAACGGTAGGGGAAATGGGGTGGCCAGTGCTTTTCAGTGCACTCACCACTTTCGCTTCCTTGCTTTCATTCCTCGCTATTCCTATGCAGCCGATGCGTTTTATCGGAATAGCCTCCTCTTCGTGTGTGATGCTGTCATTTCTTTTCTCCATCACCTTGATGCCCATTCTCCTCAGTTTTGGCAAGGACGGAAAGCCTCACCCCAAGGTGCAGGAGACTGGTGGAAGGTGGATGGATCAGAAGCTAGAAAGCTTAGGTAAGAGTGTACTCAGGCATGGCACTTTGATACTATGGCTCACTGGGATTATCTCTGTGGTTCTTATATACCAATTCACCAAAATAGAGACGGCTTTTGATGTAGAGCGAACGATGGGACGAAAGATTGATTACGTTAACAACCTATTGGAGGTGGGAGAAAGCGAACTTGGGTCTGTTTATACCTACGATGTAATGATCGACTTCCCGGAAGATGGATTGGCAAAGTCTCCAACAATGCTACTGCAATTGGACTCCCTTGCACAGCATGCTGGTGGGTATAAGTTGACCAAACGAACGACCTCGGTATTGAATATACTCAAAGACCTAAATCAAACGCTCCATGACGGTAATCCTTCTTATTATACCATCCCCCATAACCCTGATGAGGTTGCACAGCTGTTGCTCCTTTACGAAAATGCGGGAGGTAGTGAAGCAGAGTATTGGATAGATTACGACTACCGCCGTCTTCGTCTGATGGTGGAGATGAATTCATACGATTCTGGGGAAACGGAGCGAGAGTTGAACGATATAATTGCTTACGCACAGAGGCTCTTCCCCAATGCAGCGGTCACTACCGTTGGAAGTATCCCACAGTTTACCGTAATGATGCAGTATATCGCACGCGGGCAAATGGTTTCGTTCGCCATTTCTCTCCTCATTATAGGTATACTGATGATGATCGTTTTCGGCAGTGTACGCATAGGACTTGTCGGTTTAATCCCTAATATCACCCCGGCACTGGTCGTTGGAGGACTAATGGGGTGGCTGGGCTATCCATTGGATATGATGACGGCCACTATTATGCCGATGATCCTCGGCTTGGCTGTGGACGATACCATACACTTCATCAATCATAGTCATCTTGAGTTTGACCGTAAGGGCAATTATAGGAATGCGATCCTTCGTTCATTCCACACCATTGGTACTCCAATCGTCTTGACAAGCGTAGTAATCTGTGCCAATTTCGCTGTATACACCACATCAGAGGGGCTCTCCTTTGTACATATGGGCATACTATCTGTGACAGGGATCTTGTCGGCCCTGCTTGCCGACCTCTTTGTGACGCCTATACTCATCCAGAAGTTCCGTCTGTTTGGCAAGGAGACGAACACTATTGAAAGACCAAAAGAACAAACAAACATAATTGAATCATAATGAGTAATACAAACAAACAGAAGAAGCCGTCGGTATTGAAGCGATCACTCCACTACGCAGGTAAGAAAAGGTATATGCTTCCGCTGGCGATGGTTTTCTCGGCCCTCTCGGGTATTTTGGTGCTGATGCCTATGGTCTATATCCATAAGATTGTCAGCGGGATTATCTTGAGTGGTAGTGTCGATGGGGGGACCATACGATACTACGCCATTCTGGCAGCGAGCTTTGCTGCAGCAGGAATGCTACTCTATTTCTGTGCATTAATGGTATCCCACCTCTTCGCTTTTGAGGTAGAGGCCAACATCATCAAACTCAGCGTGAAGAAGATGATGGCGAAACCTTTGGGCTTCTTTGCCAATCGTGAAAGTGGCAATCTCCGCAAGACGATTGTTGATGGGGCTGGAGAGACCCACACGATGCTGGCACATCAGTTGCCCGACCTCGCCATGACGATTGTTTCGCCCATAGTGCTATTGATCTTCTTCTTCCTTTTCGACTGGCGGCTTGGTCTAGTGAGCCTTGTTCCGATGGTCATAACCGTGCTATTGATGGCGACTATGGCGACCCCAAAGAGCAAGAAGTTGCGGGAAGAGTATTACGAGGGACTTGCCAATCTTTCTGCCGAATCGGTAGAATATGTGCGTGGCATCCCAGTCGTAAAGACCTTTGCCCAGAGCGTGGAGAGCTTCGATCGTTTCTACTCACTCATCGTAAAGCTGAAAGATTTCGTGGTGCGGTGGAGCATGGGGTTCAAGAATAAGATGTCGCTGTACGAAGCCATTTCAAGCTCTACGGCATTCTTCTTGGTGCCTGTTGCCATTATGATGATCACCTCGGGAGCTGATATGCGAGAGGTGCTGGGAAATTCCGTTATCTATCTATTAATAGGGCCTGTGTTCGGTGTCTTTATGATGCGAAGTGCCTCCATGCAAAACTTCATCTACTTCGCAGAGTTGGCGTTGGATAAGATTGACACAGCTTTGGATTATGAAGACCTCACTTACGGCGAAGCAACAGCTGTTGGAGAGGGCTTGGAGTTCAGAAACGTCTCCTTTTCATACGGAAAAGACAAAGTGCTGGACAATGTATCGTTTAAGGTGAATAAAGGTGAGACTGTTGCCCTGGTGGGAGCTTCAGGAGGAGGTAAGACCACCGTGGCACGTTTGGCAGCCCGCTTCTACGATGCCGATGAGGGCGACATCTTCATTGGAGGCATCAGTATCAAGGAATATAAGAAAGAGGCCCTGAGCCAAAAAGTGGCTTTTGTATTCCAAATGTCTAAGCTCTTTAAGATGAGCCTAAGGGAGAACTTATTGCTAGGTAACCCCAACGCCAGCGATGAGGAGATAGAGCAAGCTCTCGTCAGAGCCGGAGCCAAAGAGATTGTCGATAATCTAGAAAAAGGCTTGGATACCGTATACGGCACTAAGGGCACCTATTTTTCAGGTGGCGAAATCCAACGCCTTTCTATCGCAAGGGCTTTCCTGAAGAATGCCGACTTTGTGATACTTGACGAGGCAACCGCTTTTGCAGATCCCGAGAACGAGCATATTATTCAAGCCTCGTTCAAGGAACTATCAAAGGATAAAACCACACTGATGATCGCACATAGGCTCTCCACAGTGGTCAATGCCGATAGAATCCTAGTAATGGAGAATGGCAAAATCGTGGAAAGTGGTACGCATAATGAATTATTAACCCTAGGCGGTGTCTACAAAAAGCTGTGGAGCGAGTATCAAAAAGCCGCCAATTGGAGAATAGGAGGTGACAATGAATAAGTTCTTTAAGCAAAAATACGCCATGTCGGAGCAGGGTGCGAAGAACCTGCAGAAGTCTATCTTCTCGCATACCATCCTAAATCTGACCAAGATGTTTCCGCCCATTATCGGATTTGTCTTTTTATTCCAGTATTTGGGCAGTTTGGAGGGTATTCCTGCACCAGTAGAGCTGACCCTAGTAGACTATATCGTCATCATCTTAGTGATGCTGTTGGTGATGTTTTTTGTGGCAAGGTGGGATTACGTACGCCTTTACGACAATGTCTATAATGAAAGTGCCAACTCACGTATCGATATAGCCAACCGTCTGAAGAAACTGCCTCTCTCATATTTCGGCAAGCGTGATGTATCCGACCTCTCGGCGACGATGATGAGCGACCTGAATCTCTATGAGCAGATATTCTCACACTCCGTGCCGCATATTTATGCCACATCCATTTCCACGGTGATTATATCTGTAATGATACTCGATTATAATTGGCAGCTCGGATTGGCGGCATTGTGGGTCATCCCCGTCTCGCTACTACTCTTTTCGCTTTCCAAGAGGAAACAACGGAATGATGTGAATGCCTATGTGAAGACCAGTCGTGACGTGCTTGACGACTTACAAGAGCAGATAGACCAGATACAGGAGATTAAGTCCTATAATCTAGAAGAGCGGACACTGAACGAGTTCTACCACAAGATGGATGGTAATACTAGGAATAAGGTAAAGATGGAACTCTCCGCTGGTATTGCCACCGCACTGGCTGGTATGCTGATGAAGCTCGGAATCGTCTCGGTGGCGATTGTCGGTGCCAACATGCTGATTGCCGGACAAATCAATATTCTGGTCTATATCGCCTACCTCATCCTCACGGCAAGCATCTACGTGCCTATAGAGGGCATTCTGTCCTTTATGGCTATGATCGTGACACTCGATGGTGTGGTGGCACGTATCAAGGAGATCAAGACTATGCCTATTCAGGAGGGCAAACAAGAGATGAACCCTAGGGATTATAGTATAGATTTCAAAGATGTAGTATTCGGCTACGAGGATTATACCGTCATCAACGGCGTGAGCTTCACTGCGAAACAAGGCGAGGTGACAGCATTGATTGGGGCTTCTGGAAGTGGCAAGACCACGCTGACCAAGTTGGCCGCTCGCTTTTGGGACATACAGCAGGGCAAAATCCTGCTCGGTGGCGAGGATATTAGTCAGATAGATCCCGAAACACTGCTCAAGAACTACGCCATTGTCTTTCAGGATGTAGTGCTATTCAATGCCAGTATCAAAGACAACATTCGTATCGGCAAGAAAGGAGCAACGGACGAGGAAGTGACTCGTGTCGCCAAAATTGCCCGCTGTGATGAGTTTATCGATCGTATGCCTGATGGTATTGATACCGTCATTGGGGAAAACGGCGAGCGACTTTCTGGTGGAGAACGCCAGCGGATCTCCATTGCCAGAGCCCTCCTAAAAGATGCACCCATCATCTTGATGGATGAAGCCACGGCCTCGCTAGATGTGGAAAATGAAAGCCTAATACAAGAGGCTTTGTCGGAGCTGATCAAGGAGAAGACAGTCATTGTTATCGCTCACCGCATGCGTACCATTCGTGGAGCCAATAAGATCGTGTTGCTCCATCAAGGTAAGATTGAAGCAATGGGTACGGATGCAGAGTTGCGGGTGCAATCGGCTACCTACAGGAAGATGCTTGAAAAGTCAATGGGATAAATCAACAACAAAATATCAATCATGATGAAAAGAATTATTTTAGCAAGTTTGGTGGTTTGGGCTTTTGCCGCTACTGCAATGGCTCAGACGGGCAGAGAGATTGCCCAAAAAGTAAAAGATCGTCCCGATGGCGATACCCGTCAATCGGAATTGGTCATGAAACTGGTCAATAAGCGTGGGGCGGTACGCGAGCGGAAGCTTATCTCTTACTCCATAGACGTGGGAGCGGGGAAAAAAGACCGTAAGAGTATCATGTTCTTCCTATATCCCGGAGATGTAAAAGGGACGGGCTTTCTCACTTGGGATTACGACAATCCTAATAAAGACGATGACAGATGGCTCTACTTGCCCGCGATGAAGAAAACCCGCCGCATCAGTGGCTCTTCTGCCAAGCAGGATTACTTTATGGGCAGTGACTTCACCTATGATGATATGGGCAGTCGCAATGTAGACGAAGACTCCCACCAGTTGCTGGGCGAAGAGACTATTGGCGGACACAAGTGCTGGAAGCTGGAATACACGCCTAAAGACAAACGAGAGATCTACTCTAGAAAGGTGGCGTGGATTCGTCAAGACTGCCTTATCGCCGTTAAGGTGGAGTACTACGACAAGATGGGGAAGCTACACCGTCGCCTTGAATTGTCGGACATTGTGAAGGTTTCTGGTTTTTGGATTGCAAAAAAACTGCATATGACCAATGTTCAGACTAATCATCAGACGATTCTTGAGTTTAAGGATCCTAAGTTCAATACCCCTATGAACGAGGCTCAATTCAGTGTAAGCACCTTGGAAAAAGGCCGATTCTAATGACAGATACAACTAGTCATTCAGCAAAATTCTTGTTGCTGTTTATTCTCTTCTTGCCCCTGCATATCGCATGGGGTCAAGAAGAGGTGGCTTCATCGTGGCAAGTCAAAGGATTTGTGGATACCTATCATGCCGTCCGATCCGAAAAACCGAACAACTTTATGTCTTCGCGCACGAGAATAAGGGGAGAGATAGGTAAAAGTTTTGAAGGCTCTTCGCTTTTTGTCTCATTCAACGCAACTTACAATGCATTATTAAAAGAGCGTACAGGTTTTGAACTGCGGGAAGCGTATCTTGACCATAGAGATGACCATTGGGGCTTTCGCCTCGGGCGACAATTGGTCATTTGGGGGGCGGCAGACGGTGTGCGTATTACCGACTTGGTCTCTCCTATGGATATGACAGAGTTCTTGGCACAAGACTATGATGACATTCGGATGCCAGTCAATGCCCTACGCCTTTTCGTTTTTAACGATAAAATGAAATTGGAACTGCTTGCCGTGCCAACCTTTGAAGGGTATAAACTACCTACCGACGCAATAAATCCATGGTGCATTTTACCCAAAGATAGCCCACTGCCTATTGCCTGGGAAGAAAATGGGAGCCACCCCAGTCTTCATTTTGCCAATATCGAGTATGGCGGAAAGCTATCTTTTACCTTGCCTGGAGTGGACTTTTCGCTCTCCGCATTGCATACGTGGAACAAGATGCCCGTGTTTACGTATCGCCCTACAGATACCCACATTGTCGTTTCTCCGCAATACTACCGAATGGGATTTTTCGGAGGAGACATATCCAAACCTCTAGGGCAACTGGTATTACGAGGAGAAGCAGCCTTCAATGTGGGGAAGCATTTCAGCTATAGACCTGATGCGTCTGATCAAGAACAAAAGGGATTCAACACTGTGAATTATCTCGTGGGTATCGATTGGTATGCCCCAAAAGATTGGGTGGTGATGGCACAGTTTTCCTCTGAAAGCATCCTAAAGTACGAAGACCAGATTGCACAGCCGCATCACAATTCACTCCTTACGCTCAATGTGTCGAAAAAGCTGTTGGATAACACTCTACAACTCTCCAACTTCACCTATTTCGACCTCAATCATAAAGGTTGGTTTAGTCGGTTTACTGCCGCCTACTCTCTGAATGACTTCATTCAGCTCTCTCTCGGGTATGATTGGTTTGGAGGCGATGAAGGCGTGTTCAGCGCGTATAAAAACAACTCAGAAGTATGGGCGAAGGCAAAATATAGCTTTTAATCGAATGTGATGAGCAAAGCAAACGATACCAGCTGAATAGCACAACAATAGAAACGCAACCCCACTCAGGGTATGTTCGTTGGGGCTGCAGACAAATTCGATGAACGCATCGATCAGAAAATCTTCCACGCTGAGATCGTTGTGGATGTTGCCAAGGTCTCTGCTGAAACGAAAGCTTACCAGCCTATCCCCATCATAGCGGACTTCACAAACGAAAATGGCTTCGACAGTCTGCGTGAGACTATTGAAGCCAATTATCGCCAAGTCAAGCAAGAGGTGCTATCCCTCGTAGACTCTGAGACTGCTCGTATCAAAGCTGACCCAACTCTCTCTCTCCTTCTGAAGGAGTCGTAGGTTGTTTATCCTCCCAGCTATCAGTGAGTTTAATCGTTTGACTTTTTGGTGCTATAGAGTCTTCTAGTTTATCTATCTGAATAATTACAGGAAGGTCAGCAATAATCCCAGATAAAACACATGCTCCAGGAGGTAAAATAGGCAAAGTTTCAATGGATAATTTATCCAGGTATGAAATCGCTTTCTCAATCATTTCCAAGTCTCTATTATTGATAAGTCTATGTACGAAATAGTTGTGTAATTGAGAAATTATGGTAGAAGAAATATCTGAAGGACGTTGACTGGCTATCGTTAGAAAAACACCGAACTTACGTCCTTCTTTGATAATCTCTTCGAATGTCTCTAATCTAAAATCCTTCCAGGATTCACTCTCTCTATTGGAGTCATAAGACAAAATATTATGAGCTTCATCTATTACGATATTAAGTGATTTTGTAACTGTTTCCTGTTTGTGACTTTTATGTTCTTGATAACACCAATGTGAGATTAATAGAGGAATTAGTTTTTTTGTTGATGTATTGACTTTGTCAAGGTTGATGACGACTAAAGGCTTTCCGTCCTCCCACAAGTCACTATGTTCATTATTTGCAGGAATTGAAATAACCTTTGAAAAGTCCTTGCTAAGGCTGTTGAGTTTGCTTATAGCAGGAGCAATATGTTCGTTTTTTGCTCTATTGGATAATACATCGTTTATAAGTTGAATGTACGAAAACTTTGTGATGCGAGTTATAAATTCCTGATTAAAATCAAAATCATTAACTGCTTGGAAAATCTTTGTCTGCTCAATATATGAATAGTTATTTGGATCGTTAAAATACTTCATTCCAGTATTGTGCTTATAATAAAAACAATTATGCCTGCTTTGCCGCCCAATATCATCAAGCAAATTCTCATCGTTGTCGCTTGAGTTTGATAGTAATTTCACAAAGTATGCAATAAGCAAATCTCCCATGACCAAATCAGCCATTGTAAGTGTTTGGATAAGTTGATTCCTAATGATACCTCTTGTATAGCCAATGGGGTCATCTTTTATTTGAACCTTTTCGTATAGTCTCAATGCTCTTCTAATAAAAGGTTGTTGTGTTTTTTCTGTTGCACTGGCTAAGATGAAGAAAATTTCAGGTGTAAGAATAACTTCTGGATTTAATCTAATCTTATCTCCACCATTATTAGTCATTGTAGATAGATTGTACACTTTCTTTTGACTAGTGATGCTTGTTTGTCTTGAATACTCTCCATTAAAATCAAAAAGTAGGAAGCGGGCATTTTCTTGAAAGTTAGAGTGTTCTCCAAAACGATCAAACAGAAGCTTGTAAAGAGAAGCAAGAGTGTAGCTTTTGCCACTCCCTGTATTACCAAAGATGCCAATATGGCTAGCAAATAATTTATTTACTGACACTTCTATTGGGATGCTATCGTCAGAAGCGAGATGTCCTAGCTTGATAGATACCTCATCCTCTGAAGAAAAATTGTGAATGTGTTGATATTCGCTTTTTTCTAAAATCAAACACTCGTTGCCTATCAAGGGAAGTTCTTTTACTCCTTTATTGTACTTGCTTTCTTTGTAATAGCCAATAAGTTTAACAGACAAGAATCGATCTATCTTTTCACTGGGATTTCCATAATCATCCTTGACAATAATCTCTTTAATGTATTCTCGCTCAATCTTTCCTATAAGACGGTTAAATCCTTTAAGGATCTTTACATAACTTCCCACTGAGACATTGTTGAGTAGTTCGCCTTGAAAAAGCAAATGGGATAAGTTTTTGTCTTTGTCAACTCGAACTGTAACTTCTCTCCCATCAACAGATGATACAACACCTACTCGAAAAATAGAATGTTTTAGCAAATAGTTTTGACTAACAATTGATCTCGATTTCATTTTAGAAGAGCCCTCTTTTGATCGGTTCAAATACATACTGATTAATTGATTTCAGATCAAAACGCTCCAGCTTGTTGAAATCATCAGGAGATTGAAAGCTCTCTATAAATTGCTTGTCTTGAGACTTTTTGTAATCTTCTGGAGAAAGAATAAGTATATTATTATTGTTTGTACAACCAGCTTTGTTTAAACTTGTTGCAATGTCCTTTTTTGAGTTTTCGCTATAGGCAAAGATTACAATTTGGAGTGTTGGATTCGCTACGGCCGCTCTTATTGTGATCTGTGCAATATGCTCATCTGCAAAAGAAAAACCAGCCACAAATAGACTAGTAGATGCTTTTTCTAAAGCATTTGAATACAAGCGCAATAATTCATAAAAGTGAAGGTCTAACACGGTTTCTTGAAACTTGTTTTTTTCTTGGATTTACCATTACAAGTTTACTATAAACCTCCCTAAATGCTTGCATTTTATCAGTCACTTCAAATTTGCCTTTTTCAATACATTGTTTAGCTTTATCTTCAATAAGCTTAAAGGAAAGAGCTTCTTGTGATTCTTCATCCTTGCCTTCATTCTCTTTTTCCAGTTCTTCTTCGGCAAGCTCTACACAACGATAGTCTTTAGGGTAATTCTCTATCGCTTGAACAATCGTGTTTAAGCAGTTTAGCTGGGAGTCGTAAGTAATCTCATTGTCTTCTGTTGTCATCCAATTAATAGATCCATGAATTTTGAGGTAGTTGAACACAGGAATTTGAGACTGATTCTGATATAGAGGACTTACCTTTGCCATTATTGTGCTAAAAGACTCTTCTCGAAGTACTGGAGTCAATAATCCCTTGAAGCCATTGTTAAATTCAATTCTTAATCGTTCGGCAGCTTCTTCAACAAAGGGGTCAATGTTAGTTGTGAAGATATTTACCTGTTTATTTAGCAAGTTACTACTTCGTCTAGACATTACATAGTTCCAAATGCTTAAGAAATTCTCATAAGCATTCTCTACTATCGTCAAGCTATCTTTGTTAGTGCGATATTGTGGCAAACAAGGCTTC
Organism: Porphyromonas uenonis 60-3; assembly: GCF_000174775.1. Classification (GTDB taxonomy): domain Bacteria; phylum Bacteroidota; class Bacteroidia; order Bacteroidales; family Porphyromonadaceae; genus Porphyromonas; species Porphyromonas uenonis_A. Next base: position 16,208 of record NZ_ACLR01000232.1, on the reverse strand, counting down.
ATTACATCTTTTACATACTTGATAAAAAGAATGTCTTGTATAAGATAACGAAGTGTCTCGTCGGCTATTTTATTAGATTCAGTCAACCAGATCTCTATATTTGTCAAGGTGGTTAAGTAAGGGCATGATAATCCCGAACCAAATAAGAAGTTTATGTGTGTTGATTGGATTAGGTTTTTAAGTTTGTCGATATGCATAGTAACTTGCTAGTTATTAGATTGTTTTCATTTGTAGTTTCTAATACAGTGTATCTTAAGGGATTAGAATTCGTTTGTTTTTTTCTTGACAGACTCAAACTGTTTGAAGAGCCTTTTCCCTATTACATCTTGGCTAAAAGTGCGTTCATGTGTAATAGGTGCAGTAGAGATGCGGACTTTTGATATTCCCTTGTTCAAGAGCTTAATTTGATCATCTGTTATTGAGAACTGTGCCTTTGCTTGTAGCTCAGAAATTGGCACCACAACGCTACCTATGACCATACCTGAGGTCTCACTTGAGGTTGCAAGTGAAACTCCATACAAAGTAAAGATCTCACCATCAAATGTTTTGAGTTTGATTGTGGGTGTCCCTGTAAAGATTAGTCTATCTGACATGACTTCCACAAATAGCAGTGGAGCGTTATCTTGGTAAATTGCAGTATAACGAACTCTACAGCCTTCCGCAGCAAGAGGTCTATGTGAATAGACAATTTGAGAGCCACATGAAGTCAGTAGTAACGCCATCAAAATGGGCAATAGGACTCTTTTCATATCAGTAACTAATAAGGTGATTTTCACACATTATCATCATCCATTTCTAACCCAGCGACGAAGTCGTTGAAGTCGGATTGGTCTTGCTTGGTGAACTTCACCTCTAGGGTCTCCTTGAGGTTGAAGATGATAGTCCAGGCACCCATACTAGTGTCTTGGATATCGCTTCCTTGACCATCAGAATCAAAGATGACGTCACGGTCTACAAATGCTTTCACCTTTATCAGTCAAATCAGACAATATTCGCCCCACACTCTCAGGGTGATACCGTGGAAAGTCACTCCTAAAGAAGATGGTGTCATCTTCTGTAGATAAGATCTGCTGCCTAAGCGTCTTTTCATTCATATTCATGTTGGAAATTCTTTAAATATTTCCAACCACAAAGGTAGCTCAAATTATTGAGCAGATCAAACTTATGGCTCATCCGAGAATCTGCGTACATTCCACCCACTAATGCAATTTCTCAAGAATGATGTTGTGTACCTCATTGTATTTCTTGTTCTTGTCAAACTATGTTATCAATTCCTCCTTCAAGTCAGCTTGACGATTCACTGACTCATTTTTTCGTCCTGATTTCTGTTAATGCGTAAAACTAAGGTTTACCACTCCTCTCGTCTTTTTAGCATCTCATCGATTTCCTCACGAAGGAACAATAGGCGACCATTAGCTTTAAGGTAGGGGATCTTACCCGCCCATACCCAATTGTAGATGGTCTTTTGCTCAACCTTTAGCAATCTAGACACATCAATGATGTCAAGATACTCAGGCTTGAGAGGTGGCTTAACAACAGTTTCTATGGCTTGCTCTCGTAATACCAGTAAGTGGTCTAGTTTTTCTTCCACTCTCGCTAGCTTATCGAATAGGTGTTTTTGCCACTGGTCTTCTGTAAGATAGTCTAAGTATGACATAGTTTGCCTTTTATATAGTTACCCATACTATCTTGAGATAAGATATTTTGTTCTCTCATATAGGCAATATATTTTTTTGCCGTCCTATCCTTGACATCCATCTCCTCCATTACTGAGACCACCAAGTCACTATAAGCTATCGATTTTTGCTCTTTCAAGATTTCTTTAGCCACTGAAATCAAGTCCACTGTCTTTCGCTTTTCTTTTTCTGCTTTGGACTTTTCACCTCTATAAGTAAACATGTCAAGCTCTTTATCCCACCCAAAGAGCATCATTGGCACATCTAGAGGACTTCCGTCTCTCACCTTGAGTGCTTTAACCACAGAAAGCTCAGGATTATCATCAGTCTCAATCGAAAGGATACCAGCTGCTTTTCGTTGAAGTTCAGAGCCAATGTGTCCACGTAGCTTCACTCCGCTTGGCACGAAGTGAAGCACGCAGATGATACAAGTATTATAAATACCCGCAAGACGATACAATTCGTCTACTACAGCTATACTCTCACTCTCATCATTGGCAGAGCGGATTAAATCTGCAATCCCATCTATAACTACAAGTTGAATACCTCCGTATTTGTGATAAAGCATATCCATACTATCCCGAATAAGCTTTAGGCGTTCTTGGCGAGAAAGAGAAGCCAAGTAAAATGAGTGAAAGAATAGAGGGACTCGATTTAACCCTGCACGTTTGAGCGTCCTACCTAGATTCTTATGCAATTGAGCCTCAGATTGCTCCGTGTCATAGTGTAGAACAGCTAACTGCCTAGGATTGGCTGCAATCCGTAGCCCTAAGGTTGTCTCTGGGTCTAATGCTTCTTCGTTTATAACTCCTGAAAGAATAGCAGAGATGTAATTGCTCTTTCCTGTGCCTTCACCGCCAGTAATACAGAAAAGGTTATCTTGAGTTCCTAATGGAACACCGTTAACGGACACAATGGGATGGGAAGCTTCAGGTGGGTTATCATAGTCAATCTCACAGGATTTCATCATCATTAGCGTGTTTGCATATAGTTTGTTCAATTCCTTGGCTAATAGCTCCTTGAGATCTTTTGCTACTCGTCCCATTGAGAAAAAGTCTGATATATCTTTCTGCGCTTTTCCTCCGTCTAGTGGAAGTTCTAGCCTAAGGATAGACAGTTCTGAAAAGGTTTGTAACACCTTAAATGAAGCCCGAATACCCGTTTCATCTACATCATAAAGGATGACGATATGCCTAAATCGTCGACTCAAGAGTTCCATCAGAGACTTTGGTATATCGGCTGTTTCACTATTCAAGCAAATAGCATTGAAGCCATGAGCAGAAAGACTCATCACATCCTTTTCTCCACCTGTTATATAGACTACATCACCTTTACTAGATAGTTGTTCCAATCCAAAAACGTAATCTTCGACTTTCTCCCCACCATAGAGAAAGCGGATACTACTGTGAGGCCGATAAACCTTGATGAAGCCTTGCATTACATAGCCAAACATTGGTTCCTCATCATTAGAATATATTGAGTAGGGTTTCCCCTCCCGATTGATTGACTTAAAGCAAGTCAATGCTTTCACATGAAAACGATGAAGCACCTCTTCTGTAATCCCATAACGGAACCAAAATAGGAGTTCTCTTTGTCCAAAACTCTTTGGTGTGAACTCATATCGTTTAGGAGGTGCAACCGTGGCTTTAGACATCGTTTTGTCGTTGTAGCTTTTGGAGGGCATCTTTGATATCGAAGAATCTTGACCAACTCTAAGGTTTAGCCCCAAGTCTCTATTTATCATCTGTAGGATATTGCGAAAATCTCGCTTGGCATCAAGCCCAGCAACCATTGCTACAAACCAAAAGCAGTCTCCAGAATAAAGCTCGTTCCCAAAGTCCTTCATACGGTAACAGTCATTCTTGCTATCGAAGTAAATGTTACACGAAGCTCTTTTATCCTCATAAAAAGGATTGCGAAAATTCCGCTTAGGCACAAAGTCCATAGGCATATAGTAGGTGAATACATCCAAGCCTCTATTCGTGCGACCAAGTATTTCTTCTTTGATATTCATAGCTCCTCAAACAACATTTCAGGCTTATTTTCACCTAGATACCCCTTGATGATGCCATCTTTGTACGCATTTAGTCTTTGTATTGCCTCAATCCTTCTGAAGCCTTTGAATGTTGCTCGACCAGTCTTCACTGCGATGTAAAGGCCTTTGAAAGGATAGACCACATGATTAGCTGATACGTAACGAAAAGGAACTGCATTCGCCTCTCGCCAGCGAGCTAATGAAGCTCTTGAAACACCAAGGATTCTCATTACATCAGAAGAGTTAAGCTCTATTTTCTCTTCAAGGACTTCATAGTCACTTTTGAGTTCCGCAATAAAGCCCGATACCTTATCTATTGCAGATCTAAGAGACTGAATCTCTTGAAGTATTTCCAATTGCGTCTGATTGTAATCCATATGATTCGTCTTGTAATCCTGCTTTAAGACACTTAAGGTAGTCTTCAGCTTGAGAGATAAACTTGGAGAGATCAAGGTTGGACCCCATCATGTAGTTCACTACTTCTCTCACTAGAGCATTAAGAATGGATTGTCTTTCGCTTCCATAGATGCTGCCCAACACTTTGAAGAACTGTTCTTGAGTCAGTGTATAGTGTACATCGTTTTGCAGGCTCAAAGGTCCCGTTATGGGCTCTACAACATCTGCATCAATCATCAGAAAAATGACATCTTTCTTAGCTGCTTGAGCGATTTTGAGGAAGGTTCTTAATTGCTGACCGCTACTAAGAGTCATTGATTTTCTAAAGTTGGAGACATCCATCTCAGCTATGAAAGCTTGAGACTTGAGGTTATTCGAACTGCGAATGATATCCTCAAGAGACGGATTGACTATGTATAGCTTAGCTGTTTCTTTCATTAGGCTACTTTTTATGGTTTACCACAGCAACTTGCTGCGCTGCAAAGTTCCCAATGTTTAGACGTTTAGACGAATATCATATTACTATTGTTGGGTAAAGTATTACCATTATAGGCATCTGTTCGTGGGAGGAGGTAAGGTACTGCAAGTGCACGGTGCAAGATCCCTCTATATATAGGGGACTTGCACCGTGCACTTGCAGTGTAGCCATACTACTCTCCGAAGGGTGATGAAACCAAGAATTTGGTGATTGTTCAGAAAAATGGTACTTTTGAACTCGGATAACACAAAGTATAAGTGTACTCTGTACGGACTCTCAAAAATATCCGTCTTGGCTACAATTTGGCTACAGGAATTTTAGAGAGTATATAAAGAGAGTGAGACATAGGAAGTTATGGGCGTAAGTTCATTTTCCCCCGCTTCCGCAACTAGTTGTTGCATAGAGGAGCTACAGATTATTCTGGGCGTAAGACTAGAGCAACGGAGCAGAATCAAGTAAGTGTCGTGACCCATACGGGTTGCGACACTTTTTTGCTTGTATGTGTATGTCAAAACGCTGAATCTCTTTTTCCCGCATCGCACTCGATGCGTCACGAAGTGGCGCAAAAGTCGTAGCTTTGCACATGCACTTCGGTAGGTGAGGACGCTCCTTGCCACGAGGAACTATGTATCACGATATAAGATAGCATAATGGACAAAAAACTAGAAGCGGCTGCGAGAGCCTATCATGCGCTCCCTCAGCCTGGTAAGATAGAGGTGCGACCCACTAAGTCGCACAATACACAGCAGGATCTGACGCTCGCCTACAGCCCTGGCGTGGCGGTGCCCTGCAAGGATATAGAGACCGATCCTGAGCTCGCCTACGACTACACGGCCAAGGGCAATCTCGTTGCGGTCATCTCCAACGGTACCGCTGTCCTAGGTTTGGGCAATATCGGTGCTATGGCGGGCAAGCCCGTCATGGAGGGCAAGGGGCTCCTCTTCAAGATTTATGCGGGCATTGACGTCTTTGACCTAGAGGTCGACGAGAAGGACCCCAAGAAGTTTGTCGAGATCGTACGCTCTTTGGCACCCACCTTCGGCGGTATTAACCTCGAGGACATCAAGGCGCCCGAGTGCTTTGAGATTGAGGAAGAGCTGAAGGCTACGCTTGACATACCCGTCATGCACGACGACCAGCACGGTACTGCCATCATCTCCGCAGCGGGTATGCTCAATGCCCTCAAGATAGCGGGCAAAAAGATCGAGAAGGTACAGATTGTAGTCAGTGGTGCTGGCGCATCGGCGCAGTCCTGTACCAAGCTCTACATCGCTCTGGGAGCTAGGCGGGAGAACATTGTGATGATTGACTCCAAAGGGGTCATTCGCACCGATCGCCCCAATCTAGATGAGCGCAAAGCCTTCTTTGCGACCAGTCGTGAGGGCATCTATACGCTGGCCGATGCGATCCAGGGGGCTGACCTTTTCCTCGGACTCTCACAGCCTGGCGTGCTGACTCCTGAGATGGTGCAAAAGATGGCTCCGAATCCAATCGTCTTCGCTCTTGCCAATCCAGAGCCTGAGATCAAGTATGAGGATGCAAAAGCGGCTCGCCCAGATGTGCTCATGGCTACGGGACGGTCGGACTATCCCAATCAGATCAATAATGTGATAGGCTTCCCCTATATATTCCGAGGAGCGCTCGATGTGCGTGCCACGGCAATCAATGAGGAGATGAAGATGGCCGCTACGATGGCTATCGCTGGTCTAGCGCAGGAGCCCGTCCCCGATGAAGTCTCTAGCGCCTATGGGCATATGCCACTCCACTTCGGTCCCGACTACTTTATCCCCAAGCCTGTAGATCCACGCCTTATCACGAGGGTCTCGATGGCTGTGGCTCAAGCCGCAATTCGCACCGGAGTAGCGCGCCGTGAGATTACCGACTGGGAGGCTTACGAGCAGTCGCTCATCATGCGTACGGGAGGTATGAGTCACTTGCTACGCCGTATCCACGAGGCGGCACAGATGTCTCCGAAGCGTATGGTCTACGCTGCAGGCGAGAATCCTCTCGTACTGCGTGCTGCTGCAGAGGTGTCTCATCTAGGGATTGCCCATCCTATCGTGCTAGGAGACCCAGAGGTGATCAAGCAGATTGCCAAGGAGCATGACATAGACCTCTCTACTATTGAGGTGATCAATCAGCATGACGAGCAGTGGAAGGCTAAGCGCGAGGAGTATGCCCAGCGCTACACAGAGCAAAACTGGCGCAAGGGTGGTGTCCTGAGCGAAGCTAAGGACAAGATGTTTGGCCCGAATTACTTCGGTATGATGATGGTCCAGTGCGGTGATGCCGATAGCTTGATCACAGGTATTTACTCAAACTATGCCTACCTCTCCAATGTGGCCCGCGATACGGTCGGTATAGCACCCGGGCATCAGCACTTTGCCACGATGCACCTTGTGATGATGAAGAGTGGTCCCCTCTTCCTGGCTGATACGCTGATCAATCAAAACCTCAAGGCTGAGACGCTGGTAGACATTGCGCTGCTGGCTGCCGAAAAGGTGCGCTGCTTTGGCATCAAACCCGTCATTGCGATGGTTAGCTTCTCAGATTTTGGTAGCACCGATGCCGAGTCCTCCGTGGAGGCTCGTAAGGCGGTCGAGATACTGCACAGAGAGCATCCGCACATCGTGGTGGACGGTGAGATGCAACTACAGACGGCGCTTAACTATCAGCGACGCGATGAGGAGTTTCCCAACAATCGTATCAAGGGAGAGCCCGCCAATGTGCTCATCTTCCCCCGTCTCTCAGCTGCGAATGCGTGCTACCAGCTCCTCAAGCACCTAGACATAGCGGAGGATGTGATCGGTCCTATTCAGATCGGACTGGCTAAGCCGATCTACTTCGCCGATCACGATGCAGATGTGAAGGACATCGTCAATATCACTGCGATGGCATCGCTAGACTCGAACTCCTGCTTCGTCTAGTCCGTCGCTCCATAGTACGACAAAGAGGGAGATCTACCAAGCTGGTGGGTCTTCCTCTTCAGTTTCATTGGGGGAGGGTACAAAAAAGAGGACACTTAACCGCATTTAATTAGCGATTAAGTCTCCTCGGCTAAACTATGTCAAGGGTCTATGAGTGAGGGCTGTACTAGTATTGTCGCTCACCAAAGATGGCGGTGCCGATGCGTACGATGGTGGAGCCCGCCTCTACGGCTAGGGGCCAGTCGTTGCTCATGCCCATGGAGAGCTCGTCCCACGAGATGTCGGGGTAGCGCTCTCGTAGCTCTGTCTGTAGGGCACGGAGCGTGTCAAACTCGTGGCGTACTTGCTCTTTGTCTGCCGTCAGTGTCGCCATGCCCATCAAGCCACAGATGGTGATGCGCTCCCGCCACTCGGGTGTCGCTAGGTAGTGATCTACGAGTGCTAGGAGCTCAGCGTGGTCTAGCCCGCTCTTGCTCTCTTCCTGAGCTATCTTGTACTGCAGGAGGATGCGTAGCTGGCGGTCGAAGCGGTTCGCCTGCTTGACGATCTCCTGGAGGAGCGACTCGGAGTCGACGCTCTCGATGAGGGATACGTAGGGGACGATATACTTGACCTTGTTGCGCTGGAGGGTGCCGATGAAGTGCCACTGAATGTCTTCGGGGAGCTGGGGAGCTTTTTCGGCAAGTTCCTGAGCTCGGTTTTCGCCAAAGAGTCGCTGACCAGCTTCGTAAGCCTCACGGACGGACTCGACGGGATGAAACTTGGAGACTGCGACCAGCTGCACCTGCGCTGGTATCTGACTCCGTATCTCTGCTAGACGCTCTGCGATCATGATGTGTGGGGGAAAAGAGGGTGTGTACAATACAAAAGAGAGACTGCTACCAGTCTGTCTGGGTAACAGTCTCTCGATAGGGATAGATTATTCGTTAGGCTTGGAGAAGTCTATCGGCCAAGCGTCCATGATGATGGTCTCGGTGATGGCAGCTATCTCGTAGGGAGAGAGAGTCGTGGACATCTCCTTCTCGAGGCGCTTGAGGGCGTTGGGCAGGCTATCGCTCTGCACTATCATAGCAGCAGCGGTGCGCTTCTCGACACCTCTCGTCTCGTCAAGCGAGATGAAGTTGACCTTGCAACGATAGAAGCGGTCGTCCTCGGGGTGATCAGAGAGGAAGAGCTCAGCGAGCTTGATCCGCTTGATCGTATTGATGATTAGCTCGCCTAGAGAGGTAAAGGAGGAGAGCTCCTCGGTGAGTCGCGCCTCAATCTCGGTATAGGTGTCGCCCTGTACGAGGTAGCCCTCGGAGGTACGCTTGGGCGTTCCGTTGTCGACCATCTTTTCGTAGGTCACTTTGCATTCAAACCAATTGGCCATATAGTTGCTATTCGTCTAAAAAGTGAATTGATGTGGGGCAAAGGTACGGATTTATTGAGATGCACGAAAGAGCCGATCAGTCAAAGGTTACTCCTGCATGAGGTCGCGCAGGAGCACCTTGAGACGTACGAGCGATGGCTTGACGAGGAGGTATGAGGAGGTGGCTCCGAGGGTGACTCCGATGAGCGGAGCCTTGCGACCGATCCAAGCTGTGATGCCACCCTTGGCGGATAGGATGAGGAGACGCTTTGATATCTCGGCTATGACTTTGTCAATGGGGGACTCTTTGCCTAGATAGCGCATCGGTGTGATGGAGACTTGCCCCTGGTATAGTGTGCAGGCACTGCGCAGGAGCTCATCGGCCTCACGTATGCCGAGCATGCTACCCATGAGGAAGGTAAAGCGTGCTCGCGTCTCTGTTGTCACGGCTCCGTAGGTGAAGAAGTCGTCCCAGCCGTAGAGGTAAGCGAGCTTTTGTATCAAGAGGAGGATGTTGACGCTGTACTGCGCTAGCTCCGTCGGTATGCCGACCCAGGTGCCCACGCAACCTGTGAGACTGCTACCTGCCGAGCCTATAGCTAGGAGTTCGGTGTGGCGACGTATCTCTTGGTTGGCTATGTGGTTGAGGACTTTGACCGAGAGGAAGCGGTGTGGAGGCTCCGTGGCGAGCTGCTCTAGCTCAGTGATAGAGAGAAATGGGTAGAGCACATCGGTGAGCCACTCGACACGGTTGACGCGAGCCATGTCTGAGCGTAAGAGGATGTTGAGGAAGCGATCCCAAGCTTTGGAAGATAAAGACATAAGTGTAATGCGATGAAGAGACTTAGAACTTAAAGCCGAAGGTGGCGACCCCGTAGATGCGCTGCTTCTGTAGCTGGATAGGTTGAGGCGTCGTGAGCTGCTCGCCATTATCCCCATAGTAACGTGTCGGGAAGGGGTACATAAGAGACTGCTGTCCCTGATAGACGACCGCTAGATCTACATAAGAGGAGGGAGAGAAGCGCCAGCCTAATCCGCCCGTGACACCGTAGCCCATGCCGACGATCTCGTAGTGTGGCACGGTACCAGCTTCATTGACAGGGATGGTAGCACTCTGCTGGTTAGGGTTGGAGTCGAAGCTCGCCTTCATAGGCGCTTGTCTCCAGTAGCCACCCGCACGGAGACTGAACTGAGGAGAGAACCTCACCTCGCCACCAAGACGTAGGGTGCTCTGCATCGGGGTGAAGTACTCCTTCATTAGCTTGTTGTCATTGACAAAGGGACCGTAAGTGTCCTTGAGCTGGATGCCTGAGTAGTTGGCCAGCTCATAGTCTAGGCTCAGCATACCTAGCCGTCCGACGAAGGCTCCACTGAGGACGATCTTTGTTGGGGTCTGTAGCTGGTACCGCCAAGCGGCATCGCTAGGAGTCTCATCCTTGACAGTCCACTCCTTCTCGGGTAGAGGCTTGCCCTTGTCATCTACAGCTCGTGAATAGCGAGACTCAGCCCCTGCTACGTAGTTGTCCTGAAGGGTGTACCATGTGGGTGTCTGGATGGCAGCGCCTAGGCGCAGATGATCTGAGACTCGAGCGATCAAGCCAAAGCTAATTGATGCGCCAGAGCCTGAGGTGCGGAGCTCGTTGGCAAGCTCTAGGTAATCCTTGTCTATGAAGTCCTCGCCGTAGTAGGAGTTCATCCGATAGTCTAGCGCACTGAGCTTGACGCCTAGACCGAAGTAAAGGCGGTCACTGTAGTTAAGCCCACAGGTGAAGTCAAAGTCCTGGATACCTCCACGCTCGTTGACCCGTAGCTGCGAATTGCTTGGTCCTAAGATTCCCCCCTTGTCACTATAGTTGAAAGCACTCTCGTAGAAGCCTTCTCTATTTCGATTTGTCCAGCCAGCTCTATGTCCTAGTATGGCAAGCCAAGGCGCAGGGAGGTTACCATAAGTGTTTTTGCCGAAGAAGTCACCAGAGGGAATGTCTTTAGGGGTGATAAAGGCTGCGTAGTCCGCCAGCGAGAACTTAGTAATCTCATGATTGCTGATATCAAAGGAGCGAGCGAAGCTCTGACGCTGGTAGAAGCCTAGGGCGAAGTTGATGGATAGACCAGACCCTCTGAGCGGTGTGGCTAGCACGACAGACATATTGCCCCCGAAGGCAGTGCGTCCCTTCTTGTACTGCTCCTTATACCAAGTGGCTTGGTCCATGTTCTGCCCGAAGGAGACGGTGCCCTGTATCTCGTTACTGCGAAAGAGCCCCAGCCCCGCGGGGTTTTGACGCAAGCTACCGTAGTCAGCACCTACAGCGCCGAAAGCTCCACCCATAGCTTGGTAGCGAGCCGTCCCGTCGAGTGTCTCGGTGCTAAAGCGTAGCGCATTGTCATGGGTCTGTGCAGATAGATAGCTCCCCGTGATGAGTAGGAGAGCTGAGCTTATGAGGGGAATGAAATAGTGTCGAAGCATAGTCTGTGTGTCTGGGTTTATAAACGAATGAGACTTGACCATTAGTCATATCCTATGGCGGTGGCTAATGATACAAGTCTCATACTAATAACTGTCTACTATCGGCGTCCTCTAGCACTGCCACTAGAAGAGCTACTAGAGCTGCTACTAGAGGAGGACGATCCAAAACTACTGCTAGAGGTTGATCTAGAGCTAGGAGTGTCGTAGCTACCACGGCGAGAGCGTGCAGAGCCTGTATCGTAGCTGCGAGATGAGCTAGAAGATGTAGAGCTACTCTGCCAACTGCTATTGCTAGGGCTGTCGTAGCTACCACGGCGAGAGCGTGCAGAGCCAGTGTCGTAGCTACGAGATGAGCTAGAAGATGTAGAGCTACTCTGCCAACTGCTATTGCGGGGGCTGTCGTAGCTACCACGGCGAGAGCGTGCGGAGCCTGTGTCGTAGCTACGAGATGGCGAGGAGAGTTGACGATCTTGTCTTACCGTGCTATTATCCTCAAAGTAAGAGCCACGGCGAGAGCGAGCAGAGCCTAGTGAGTACTGCTCGGAGGAGCTACGACGGGCAGAGCTTGACTGGTCATACGATCCACGAGCACTACGTCCCTGCGTATTGTCATAGATACGATTGCGATCATCCTTCCAAAAGTTGCCCCGGTCGGCGACCTCGGTGCGATTATTAGTAGAGGCGTCTAGCGAACCTCTACGAGCATTGCCCGAGAGTGTGCCTTGGTTGCCTCGTGAGGCGCGTGGGTTGCTACTATAGCCCTTGTCATAGTAGCTACTACCTAGGCGACCGTTGGAGTAGTAGGTCGAGGGCTTGACATAGTTTCCGTAGTATGGATCGTAGATACCGTAGGAGCCAGCATAGTATCCGTCCCAGTATCCATTGTTATAGCCAGCACCATAGCCGTAGCCTCCGTAGTGTGGATAGTATCCGTACCAATAACTACCGCCCCATGACCAGGGATTGGTATACCAAATGGAGGGGCCCCAGTAGCCGTAGCCACCCCAGCTGTAAGGGTAGGAGTAGCGGTTCGTGTACCATGGATACCAAGAGCTGTACCACATATAGTCATAGTAGTAGTCCCAAGAGGGGTACCAGCCAGGGCTCCATAGATTGATAGAGATGCCTACGGGGTTGTAGCGGTCAGCTACGTAGTCGTAGCGGTCTGGGTAGTTGTAGATACCGTAGGTGCCATCCTCGTTGTAGTATACATCTACATTGTCCGAGTCGTATATGTATACAGTGGCAGGATTGTGAAAGCGCATGATGCGACGGCTATACTTGCCTACACCTTTCTGCTGCTGCGAAGAGGAGTAGCTCCGTCCGCGCTCTCCTGTGTATTCCTTGCCACGATGGTTGTAGGCATCGAGCTCGTCTAGGTCATCATACTGATCCTTGTCGTCGCCCCACAGGTTGTTAGAGCGACTATCTTGCTGAGCAGCTTGGGAGGGAACGTAGTACACGTCGTCATCCCAATCCACCTGTGCAGCACTCCACATGAATGATGAGAGGGCGACGATCACGAGTAGAGATATAGATCTTGTTAGCCTCATCATGGTATTTGTTGGTTTAGGGTTTGTAATCTGTTTAAGCTGGGTGCTGAGGGGAAGCCTCTTGGCGAGCTACTTCCGCCTCAGTCACCTTTGCTTGCTTAGAGAGCTAAGGGTTAGTTTCGTTTAATCATTACTCTCTGTGTGAAGGTCTCTTGCGCAGTACGTATGAGCGCCACGTATGAGCCTTCGGGTAGATCAGTTAGGTCAATGGCACTGTGTAGTGCATCTCCACTCACAGTCCGTAGGCACTGACCAGATAAGTCAAATATCTGGAGTAAGCGCACCTCGTCCGCCTCGGCGAGGGTTGCCATATCTCGTATTATAGAAGGATAGAGATAAGGTTGCTGAGCACCCCTTAGGTCTTTATCTATAGCGAGTTTGGCAGGAGCATCGTACAGTACTTCGATACGATACTTGTCTCCCTCCTTACCAGTAGCGTCTTGGTAAGTGCGAGTGGACGGATTTGTCTCTCCGACCTTCTCATCATTGCGATAGATCACGTAGCCCTTGACCTCGGGGAAGGGGACGGGCAGTGGTCCACGTGTGAAGGTCTCACGGATGGTATCTCCGCTGAGCGTGGGGCTATCTGATATGACCAGCTCGATAGCCATGTAGCCTTTGTCTGTGAAGGGGGTAGATTGATACCCTATGAAGTTTGGTAACATCACATAGTATGCCTCCAAGCCTCCATCGATGCCCATGTACTTATCCTTTGAATTGGTGTCTACGAAGACAGCGTGAGGAGCTCCTGTCCGAACTCTAAATCCTACCTCAAGGTTCTCATTAGACTGTATCTTAAAGGGCTTCTTGAGAGGTATTGAGATCCACTTCTGATCTTCTTTTGTCGGGCTTACGAACTGACGAACCTCTTCAATTGTGTTGCTGACCTTCTGTCGTAGATAGAGTCGCTGTATCCCTTTGTTGACCGTCGGGATGACATTGATCTGATGTATGTAGAGAGGTTTGTCAAAGGGTGACCTCCCTAGACGAAACTTGTCAATAAGACATATCTCACTAATCCTCATCTGATATAGTTTACGAGCCCCAAGAGGGTCGACCTTAGTCAGGTTCATACGCTCTCGGTCAGCTATCTTAGAGACGATCTGAGCATTGAGTGGTGGAGTCCAGGTGAGTGATACCCCGCCAGTATTGCTGGGAGTGACCTTGGGATTGAGCTGCTTGACTAGCTTGCCCGTATAGATGGTACGATGTGCTACTGGCGTTGATACGGGCTTGCCATTGACATCATAGACAGCCTCGACAGCATAGCTGATAGAGCCAGGTGCTGTCAGGTCTGGGGTGAGCTGGTCTGTGTATTTGGTCTCTGTCTGCTTGTGGAGTGGAGTGCCGTTGCGATATATCTGATAGCTGATGGGGTAGCCCTGTGCGTGTGCTGGGACTGGATCCCACTCAAGCTCTACCTTGAGGTGATCCTGGAGGTCTAGCTTGCCACGTAGCTCTCGTATAGGGGCAAATGGCTTGTAGCCCTCACGCCATGTGCCAGCTACCTTGAGAGCTCCCGTATTTTTGGGGTCAAGGTACATATCCATGTGGTAGAGCTTGCCCTTGTCTTTATACTTATTGAAGTGTGAGCTAAGACGACCATAGTAGCCGTCTTGAGCACATGGCGTGACGGCTCCACCTGTGAGGGTCCCGATCTGCTCTTTATGCTCGTTGTAGAGTGGAGAGCCAGAGGAGCCACCTTCGGTATTCCCCGTGTGGACGTTAAGGCTATAGTGGTCCCCAACACCAGCTCCATCCCATGGAGTTATTGTCATACCCTTGTTGTATAGACAAAGCTTGGTCACATCACCCGCTGGATGATGGATGCCAGCACCGCTCTGCCAGGTCTGATCTGTAGCATTCCAGCCCGAGTAGTAGACGCGGTAGTCGAGGGGTATATCCTCTTTGAGCTCTAGGAGCATGCCGTCGGAGAACTTATAGGGCGAAGTGTAGGTGCGGATGAAGGCTCCTACGAGGGTCTTGGCGGGCTGAGCATAGTCACTATTGTTGCAGCGAGGCTTCTCATAGTGAAAGCCAAAGAGCCACTGATCCATCTTGCTCTGGTCTATGTCGAAGTCTCCCTTGAACTCTCCTGTCTTAGGATCGTTTTTGTCAGCATCTTCTCCCGAGCAGTGAGCAGCTGTCAGGATATAGGGCTTGAAGTCTCCCTCGATGTTGTTGATTAGGTTGCCTGAGCAGAGAGTTATCTTACCATTTGCAAAGACTGGTATATAGATGACCGAGCTACTCTTCTGTTCCTGCCACTCATCGCCTTCAGGGCAGTTGATGTTGAGCTGACAGTATTTGTTTCTAGCGGGGTCAGAGGCATCTTCCTGTCCCAGATTACGCTCTTCCTTTGCCTTTAGTATTGAGCGGTAGAGGTAGCCCACACCACTGATCTGGATAGAGGGCATAGCCGAGCCATGAGGAGCCTCATAGTCTAGGATGAGCTTATTACCACTCAGAGGCTCGGAGGCAAAGGCTCCATGTCGAGGGTGCGTCTCGTGGGTGTAGGCTCCGAGGAGTTGGTCGCCACCAGGCGTGTATATGTAGAGGCGCCCCCCTTGGGGGATGAAGAAGTCTGAGTAGTATAGATTGATGCCTACGGGTGTCTGCTCCATCTCTATCTCTAGCCGATAGATATCTGTCTCCACAGTAGAGCTAATCAGCTCAGCAGATGTGGCAAAGTCTATGGAGCAGGGTACGACCTTTCCAATGTTGTAAGGCTTGTACTGCAGCGTACCTCCCTGCCACATCTCTTTGCGGATGAGGTCCTGAGGGTTGAAGTCTGGGGCTAGTGAGATGCCCGCAGCTGCGGTACGTAGCGTGCCCTCTCCGAGTAGCTGTGGTCTGCCCCCGAAGGATTGCTGTGCGCTACCGTGGCTGGCTACCGCAAGGAGGCAGAGCGAAATGAGGATCCGTAGGATCAGTCGATTCGTTAGGTGATTCATTAGTCTTCCTTAGTATTGTATGGTTGTTTAAGTATTAAGCTTGTCTTCAGAAACGAGGTTGGTGAATCCTCCTCAAATGTAGTCACAATGCGCTCTCGTGGGCATGCTCTCTCCCGTGATGGATCGAGAACATTTACCTCTGTCACCACGGACGTGATAGTATGACTTGAGTCTATTATGTCCACATTCGGTCTGATTTCACACTCCAAGCAAAGGTATAAAATGTTTTGAAACGGAGCAATAGAGTCTTGATTCAAAACAGGGCTGACCAATCTCTCCTGAGGAAATCAGAAGTCTCTAGGGAGCAAACGAAAATTCTCCACGGAACCGGGAAATAAAAGTTCGGAAGAATGAAATGAAACTTCGGAAGAATC
>NZ_ACLR01000233.1 GCF_000174775.1 Porphyromonas uenonis 60-3 | reverse complement strand
TTTAGGAGGCTCTACGGGAGTAGGGCTTTCCTCTCCGTACGGGCGCAGTCTATGTCCATACGGGAGGCAATTCATTTTCATGCGGATGAAAATCTAGTTTCACCTAGGAGAAACTCTAGTTTCATACGGAGGAAACTCTAGTTTCATACGGAGGAAACTCTAGTTTCATATGGGAGAAACTCTAGTTTCATATGGGAGAAACTACTCGCATTAGGGGGAGAATACCTTGTTCTAGGTATGCTGTTTGCTTTTTATTTTGGGTGCTTACCCCTATCTTTGTAGCTGTTGGTGGGGATGTCCGACCAACGGCAATAAATCTTTATCCAAAACTTAAATGCAAATGACTATGCAACCTATTATCAATAGCAACTTACCAGAGTTCAAAGTACCCGCATATACCAAGTCCAAGGGCTTCCACGAGGTCTCTAACGAGGATCTCAAGGGGCGCTGGAGCGTACTCTTCTTCTATCCTGGCGACTTCACCTTCGTATGTCCTACGGAGCTAGCTGACCTTGCCGACAACTATGCTGAGTTTCAGCAGATCGGCGTGGATATCTACTCTGTGAGCACA
>NZ_ACLR01000234.1 GCF_000174775.1 Porphyromonas uenonis 60-3 | reverse complement strand
CTCGACCCATGCGCGTCGGAGAGCTGGCTCGCTCTTTTAATCCAGCCAAAGGAGCCATCCTTTTGAGAAAGATCAAGTAGGTAGTTCTGAAGGAATGAGCTATCTATCAGTACCACTTGGGTGAAACCAGAGTTTCATACGGAAGAAACCAGAGTTTCATACGGAGGAAACCAGAGTTTCATACGGAGGAAACTGTAAATTGGTCGCAATCAAGTAGTCGGGAAGTATGCTGTCCGATACAAGTATTTCGGCGGAAGAAGAGTCCTTTTGGGATCGCAAAAGGGTCCCTACATTTCAGGAGATTATTGATGCCGTTTGATGAGATGTGTAGTCCAATTTTCGGGTTCAATTAGCACTTGTATGTTTCGTCTCAATGATGTACCTTTGCAATACAACGAGAAACGCTACAATATGTTTACCCCCCCCCACAAATTAACTTCCGTTAACAGTCAGAGTTTCATAGGAGTATCCTCTTCATCTAGCTCCTATGATAGCAGTCTATATAGACAGCATAGGTGTAGCACATATTACAATCAGTGGCCAAGCGATTGTACAGCAATCCAGGGGCAGCCTCTCTTCAGGAGT
>NZ_ACLR01000235.1 GCF_000174775.1 Porphyromonas uenonis 60-3 | reverse complement strand
CCGTTACATCGTCAAGAACGTTCTACAACGGACGCACAGATCGTGCGTCCCTACTTTAACTTTGCAGAGTGAAAAGAAATCGACCCGAGATTAGGTCAGTTGAACGGGTTGTTCTTACCTTTGTTGTAGTGAGGTAAGGACAGCAACCAGAGGGTAATCTATCGTCCCTACGAGGCTTCGAGCCTAAGGTCTGTTATAGACCCTCTGGAGTTCAGCTACTTGAGACTCATTAGAAAGTGAGGCCTATAGCCTAATTAAAGTAATAGCCTAATGTAGCCTAGCTGGTCCTTATCAATAATCAGATACAAAGTTATGGAATATCACTTTATCGGCATCGACGTTTCCAAAGAAAAACTGGACGCCACCCTGATTCGCTACGAATCAGAATCAGACAGCGAGCAGCAGCTCGCCTACACCACTGTAGAAAACAACCCTAAGGGGTTCCGGAGCCTCGTCTCTTGGAGCAAGAAGAACGCTGGTCGAGGAGTCAAGACCGACACCATGCTCTTCTGCTGTGAGACTACAGGAGGATACGATCGCGC
>NZ_ACLR01000236.1 GCF_000174775.1 Porphyromonas uenonis 60-3 | reverse complement strand
ATAGCCGATGGAGCTGTAGCTGACCACCACGCTATCGGTCGTCGGGGTTAGCTCCAAGCGGTAAGCGCCCGTCAAGTCACTCCAGGTGCCGATGCTCGTCCCCTCGACACGTACCGAGGCAAACTCGATCGGCTCACGGTCACGGTCTAAGACGTACCCCGTGAGTGCCACACGGTGGGGCGTCGCGACAGCCGTCGTGTCGGTCGTCTGCCCATGCAGAGCCAACGCGCATCCCTGCAGTAGGATGCAGAGCAGTAAGGCGATGTAGTGAAGTGATCTCATCGCTTACAAAGGTAGACAAAAGTCGCAAGCTATGCGCCATGCTTGTCGTCCGTTGTGTCAAAGCGGTACGTGTAGCCCTTTGCTTTCTAAGTTCAAATGCAAGTAAAAAGCGAAGTTTTTTTCGTCTTGGATGCTCGGTCAACTTCTCTTCGTAACCGCTCGGCGGGGGCGCTCCCGGAGCGGAGATTTTCCTTTCTGAACTTGCCTCGGAGGACTCTCTTCTCTTCGTAACCGCTCGTCGGGGTGGGGGCTCCCACCCCTTGCCGCGGGGCGCTCCCGGAGCGGAGATTTTCATTCCTTGGACTAGGCTCGTAGGGCTCTCTTCGCTTCGTGGTCTAGCTCGAAGTCGCAGTCGTGCGCAACCAGCGAGAAGAGGATGTGTAGGAGCTTATTGTTGACATTGTTGAGGATGACCCCGTAGGGCTTGCCTTGGGCTTTCATGCGTTGGTAGTACTGTTTAAATGTTGGGTTATGAGTTATGGCACTTCGGGCTGCTTGGGTCAAGATTCCTTTTAGCCGTCGGTTACTGTAGCCTCCTGTGTTGGATTTGTGAAAGACTGAGCTCCCAGAGCTCTCGTAGAAGGGCGCTATACCGCAGTAGCTAGCCATCTTCTTGGCACTCCAACCCTTGAAATTGTCGGTAAAAACGATCAGCATGACCGAGGTGACG
>NZ_ACLR01000237.1 GCF_000174775.1 Porphyromonas uenonis 60-3 | reverse complement strand
AAAAAAACAAGCTCCGGCAAATCTTACGAATAGCCCTTTGTAAACGCGCTCAAGACGAGTAACGGTTGTAGGGACGCTCGGTCGAGCGTCCGTCCCCGTTAAAGTGAGACGAGTAACGGTTGTAGGGACGCTCGGTCGAGCGTCCGTTCTCGTTAAAGCGAGACGAGTAACGGTTGTAGGGCCGCTCGGTCGAGCGTCCGTTGTGTCAAGGCGAGACGTATAACCCAGTCATCATACAAACTGGTCATCGTAATCTTTAACGGGTACGGACGCCCTCCCACTAGATACTCACCGAGCGTCCCTACACAGGGCTACTCGTCTCGTCGTTCGACAACGGACGCACGACCGTGCGTCCCTACAGCCGTTACTCGTCCGATCCCTCCGATCACTCTGATCGCTCCGATTGCTCCGATTTCCTCTCCCTTCTAACCCCTAACCTCTAACTTCTAAAGTCTAACCTCTAATCAAAAAAGGGGCGAATCATCGTTCGCCCCTTTTTTGATTCTAGTGCCTTACCACTACGCGGTAAGTCTCGCCCGCTACGCAGACCAGGTAAACCCCGTCCGCATAGGGTGTCAGGTCAATCTGTAGCACGCCACGGCTATCCGCACGACCGGCATAGAGCCGCTCGCCTGTCATGCTGTGGAGCGTCACCTCGCTGGCAGGAGCTACACCCTCCACGAGCAGATAGTCAGTCGCTGGATTCGGGTAGAGCTGCATCCGCTGCGTGACGGTCGTCTCCACGCCCGTGTGATCCACAAACGTTGCCTT
>NZ_ACLR01000238.1 GCF_000174775.1 Porphyromonas uenonis 60-3 | reverse complement strand
CGAACTTCTTCTATGGGTTTGTCCTCAAAGTTGTAGAGCCAGTCGTTCTTGATGATCCCGTTAAGTCGCTCTGCCATAGCGTTGTGGAGAGGGTTGCCTGTCTGGGTGACGCTGGTTACGATGCCTAGGCTGGCCTCGTAGTCGGTCATCTGCTTGGAGACGTATTGACAGCCTCGGTCGCTATGGAAGATGAGTCCTTTGAGGTCAAAGCCATGCTTTTGGTAGAAGTCAACGGTCTGTTTTAGTGCGTTGTAGGGGCCCTCTGTGGAGAGCGTGGGCTGCAGGTCAAAGCCGGTGATGATGCGGCTATAAGCATCCATCGTCAGGGAGAGATATGCGAAGCCCCCTAAACACTTGACGTAGGTTATGTCTGAGACGGTGAGCCGGCAATGGTCGGTGGCGATGTACTTAGGGGTGGTGTTCAGGTGGTCTTGGAAGCCGTGATTGACTACTCCTTTGGTCGTCTGGGGTGGACGCTTGCGCTTGCGACTTCTCAGCAGCATGTCGTTGG
>NZ_ACLR01000239.1 GCF_000174775.1 Porphyromonas uenonis 60-3 | reverse complement strand
CTTCTGTGGTGTGAGCTTGCAACGCACTTCCACTGCCTGCCCTTTAGTCGCCTCTTGATGGTATGGCATAAGCTCTACCTCAAAGGGGTAGACCTCCTGCACATTGACCTCTCTAGAGCAAGCTCCTAGAAGCATTGCCAGCAGGAGCGGTAGAATAAAGTATCTATTCATAGTCTTGTAGTCTTAGAAATTAAAACGAAAGCCCATTGTAGCTAGCGGTCGGAATAGGTTCAGCTGGGAGCCAACCAAAAAGTTTCCATCGCCACGAACCGTCAGGAGCCAGTTGTCTGTGAGAAATATCTCAGCGGATAGATGAGCAGAGCCTCCATAGACGAAGTGTGAGCGAGAGCGTATGGTGGCTCCATTGCTTAGGTCGTACTGTCGTCTATTTACGTCTTCGTAACCACATAGAGCAGATAAGCCAGCGTATAGCAAGAAAGTGTGCGTATAGTCTGTGAGGACAGGGTACATATAGCCTGCCTTGAAGAGGTAGTCCTCTACAGGTATTGAGTATCTATGCTTCAAGACATCGGTATATAATCTCTTATCGTGACTATACTCCACCCCTACTACGAGGTAGTCAGCGTGGAAGAAATAGTGTGTGTAGTCCACCCGAGCCGACCAATTGCCCCATTGGACAAATGGAGTCTCGTTGGTCAGCGGAACCCCACCCGATAGGATTAGTCCATCTTGGTGAGGTATGGCACGTTGCGCCTTGCTTACACTTGGCAAAGCCAACAGTAACAGGCACAACAGAGCTACGGGAAGGCTAGCCAGCCTCCCATAGCGTATCGGATTATTGATTGTCATAGTCATAAGGTAGGGGACTAAAAGCGTAGTTCGAGGTCATCAATAGCTCTAGCCCTTACGAGGTCTTTGTTGTCCACCGTAAAAGTTAGTGTGCGACCGCCATTAAGCTCGTGTAGGGATATTTCGAGGATTTTGCCCTCTGGAAGTGAAAACGATTCGAGAGCGTAGATCGTACGCAACTCGCTCTTTGGCGCAACAACAGCAAGGTCGTTGTAAGCTCGCAGGGGCTGGAGTATAGTCTCCTGTATAGCCGT
>NZ_ACLR01000240.1 GCF_000174775.1 Porphyromonas uenonis 60-3 | reverse complement strand
CTTTCGCTCCCTTATTTAAGGAAGATCTACGGGTCAATACATATAACCGATGGACAGAAAGACGGTATGAGACTGACCATAAGGGGTCACATTCTTGTAGTTGTCAGCTGCCATCTCATCTGCATCCTTGATGGGGAAGCCATACTTGTATCCGGCACCGAAGAAGAGCATATTCCCATACTTCAAGGGGATGCCAAAGTCGCACCTTACGAGCGGTCCAGCACTGATCAGGCTGTAGTCGGAGTGAAGGTCACCGGTAACACATCCACTCAGGGAAGGAATGACATATACAGACTTTAGGTCAAGCGGCACCTGCAGACCCGCAAAAGCATTGAAGCTAAAAAGGGTCACTCGCTTGATGAACTCCTGAGGTACCTCCACTTCCTTGCGATCTTTCAACAAGAAGCTCGGATCCTCCGTTATCAGTGCCATATCATCCACGAGGCAGGGCTGATTGAACCCTACAGACCCGCCATAAGTGAAGTACGTCCCGAGGGATGAGCGGAGCCCGAGGTAGGAGGCCATCCCAAAGTGTGGCGTTAGGTTTTTAGCCAGATCCGCAGTGTAGATAAGCTCGCCTGACAGCGCACCCGTGACCATCTTATGTGGTGGCAGAGCGAGGACTTGACCCCGGTCATCCTTAATGACCAGCTCACCCTTGCGGTGAGGATCGTAGTACTTCACCACCTTATCTATGTCCTCAAACTCCCACTTCAGTCCTCTCACATAGCTACAGAGCTCCGGATCATCGGCAAGGAATCTGACCACTCCGCCTCTAAACTGAGATCCTTCATAGTTGATCCCGTGTACCAGAGCAACCTTTCTTAGGATACCTCCGCGTTTCTCCAAGAATAGTGGGAAGCTGGGCTTTACCACAGCCATACTTCCTCCACTACGTATGATCCGCTGCTCGTTGCCTATGAAGAAGATGTCCCCATTCTCATCAATCTTGTACGAAGAGGCCAGGAGGTAGGCCGTAAGCTCAGGTCCCCTATCTACGAGAGTCATCCATGCGGCATTGCTTTGCAGGAAGGTGGAGAACTTTTTGTACTCAAAGCGATAGCTCGAGTCCGGTTTCTTGGGGTTGCTTAGCTCGATGCCTTTCAGGTCCTCGGACTTGAAGGTGCCGGCTGAATGGGCGAGGGCGAGGTCATCGAAGAGCTTGAGCTCCTTGTCCCCCGACATAGGCATCCTAAGATACCCTGTGTAGGTAGCTCCTTCCTTGGTCTCCAATTGCGCCTTGCAGACATCCCTTGGCTCCGAGGTGAAGAGCTTCATCAAGCCACAGCCTGAGAGAAGCATCATAAGCCCGATCAGGATCGATAAGTTATATGCCAGTTTCATAATAATAACGAAATGAATAGGATAGGTAATCGACTATCTATGCAACCTGTATTGCAACTCAATAACCACGTTACAAAGGTAATAAAAAGAGGCGTATAGGTCAAAATGGTGGACGAAGTAGAAGAAAAAAACAGATACCTTTGTTCGTTGACCTGAAACGTAGCCGGCTCTGCAGGGGTGCAACCGGTGAGGGATACGGTCAATGGAGTCAGAACAGTTTACACTGACAGGGGAGGGGTACTATTGCCCCTCCTCTTTTTTTGATGTAAACTGGGCGATATCCCTATGCCTAAAAAAACCATCCACGAATCGTTTCTTGTGAGCTTGGGACATTCCATTATGCGCTCTAAGACGGCTTTTGAGTGCAGTAAATAGCCCTTCAATGGAGTTATTGGTTTTAGGGATCTGTATATCCGGATGTTCCTCGTAAGTAAAGAGTGTAGGGAGGTATTGACGAAAGGAAAAGTGGGCTGATCTAAGTGATTTGTGCGTGTATTGCCATTTGCCGTTTTCATCATTTATGGTCTTCTCCTTGAGAAAAGTATCCCACTTGGTCTCCCACTTTTTGAGCTGCGAGCAGAATGTGATATGGGACATCTTTCCTACACTCATAGCAAGTG
>NZ_ACLR01000241.1 GCF_000174775.1 Porphyromonas uenonis 60-3 | reverse complement strand
CCCTACTTTAACTTTGCAGAGTGAAAAGAAATCGACCCGAGATTAGGTCAGTTGAACGGGTTGTTCTTACCTTTGTTGTAGTGAGGTAAGGACAGCAACCAGAGGGTAATCTATCGTCCCTACGAGGCTTCGAGCCTAAGGTCTGTTAGAGACCCTCTGGAGTTCAGCTACTTGAGACTCATTAGAAAGTGAGGCCTATAGCCTAATTAAAGTAATAGCCTAATGTAGCCTAGCTGGTCCTTATCAATAATCAGATACAAAGTTATGGAATATCACTTTATCGGCATCGACGTTTCCAAAGAAAAACTGGAGCCACCCTGATTCGCTACGAATCAGAATCAGACAGCGAGCAGCAGCTCGCCTACACCACTGTAGAAAACAACCCTAAGGGGTTCCGGAGCCTCGTCTCTTGGAGCAAGAAGAACGCTGGTCGAGGAGTCAAGACCGACACCATGCTTTCTGCTGTGAGACTACAGGAGGATACGATCGACTCTGCGATGGCTCTACGGCAACGGCCTAAACATCTGGCGCGAGAGCGCCCTGCAGATCAAGCGTAGATGGGTCTGCGCAAAGGCAAGGACGACAAAGCCGACTCAGAGATGATCGCTCACTACGCCCTCTTCCGCTCCAAGACTCTCTATAAGCCTCTGGACGGGAACATGCGAGCTACGCGACCTCTTTCTCTATAGGCAGTCACTAGTTGCGAGAGACGCGCTAAGACGGTTAGTGCCAAGGAAAAACGACACTCTAGCAAGTCTAAAGTGAAACTTCATCTACCGAGATGCCCAGAAGCCATGACCTCTTACCAAAAGCATCAAAGAGTGCGAGCGAATGCTTGAAATCATCAAGGAAGACGAGGAGATGTACCGCCACTACCTGCACCTCATTTCCTGCAAAGTGGGTCTCGTCACCTCGGTCATGCTGATCGTTTTTACCGACAACTTCAAGGGTGGAGTGCCAAGAAGATGGCTAGCTACTGCGGTATAGCGCCCTTCTACGAGAGCTCTGGGAGCTCAGTCTTTCACAAATCCAACACAGGAGGCTACAGTAACCGACGGCTAAAAGGAATCTTGACCCAAGCAGCCCGAAGTGCCATAACTCATAACCCAACATTTAAACAGTATACCAACGCATGAAAGCTCAAGGCAAGCCCTACGGGGTCATCCTCAACAACGTCAACAATAAGCTCCTCCACATCCTCTTCTCGCTGGTTGCGCACGACTGCGACTTCGAGCTAGACCACGAAGCGAAGAGAGCTCTACGAGCCTAGTCCAAGGAAGGAAAATCTCCGC
>NZ_ACLR01000242.1 GCF_000174775.1 Porphyromonas uenonis 60-3 | reverse complement strand
AATATTGTTTTTCGCAATGCGCTGAGCCTCCTCGGCAGAGTAACCAGCTAGCTGAGCGATGCGCTCGATGTACTGATTGTAGGCCTTGATGATCTCGCCATTCTTTGGATCTGTGTAGTACTCCTTGTTGCCCAGAGCTAGACTTGTCTGTTTCAGGTTAAAGATGTTCATGTCACTATTCTCAGCATCGGCCATGACATAGGTGCCAAAGAATGTATCATCACCCTTATTGTCCTGCTGAGCTGCGAAGTCTACGAGCGCCTTCTTAGAGTTGATCGCCTCAATAGACTTTAACTCGTCAAGGATCGGCTGAGCGCCTAGCTCGTTGCGCTTGACACTGTCGATAGCCTGCTTGTATAGTACAGAGACACGATACTCATTGGAGCCAGCCTTGTAGCTACCCTGAGCGAGCTCATCAACGATCCCGTGGATCTGCTCTATTGAGCGGTCACTAAGGACATCAAAAGCCCCGAAGCTACTATAGGCAGGCTTCAGCGGGTTAGCCTTGATCCAGCCTCCATTGACATAGTGGTAGAAGTCATCCTGTGGACGCACGAGCGTGTCCATATCAGCTAGATTGATAGCTGGGACGATCTCCTCGTTAGTCCCCTGCTTCTTACTGCAAGCAGAGAGCGTGATAGAAGCTGCGCATAGAGCAGCAACTAGTAGTTTGCGATTGTTCATATTCGATTGTTCGATTTCAAAATGATTCATAAGTGGAGGGAGAGCCTGCCTAAAGTAAAGGTGAGGGATACTCTCCTGTGTCGGTCAGCTTCGCCACATGCTCTATGACCATATCACGATCAGAGCTATAAGTCGTGCCAGCCACCTCCAGCTCCTCCTCGATCTTGCGATAAGTTTCTGCACGTCCCTCTCCGCCCTTGCCTGACAAAGGTAACACTATTCAATAATATAACTGTCAACGGGTATGATTACGCTGATGGCTCCGATGCGATTTGGATCCCTCGGTGGAAAATCTGCGATAGCTTACGAGAAAACGAAAATTCGTCACGGAGGGGCGAAATAAAAGTTCGGAAGAATGAAATGAAACTTCGGAAGAAAGATTTCGAAGTTCCGATGAATTTTTCCGTTCCTCGGTGGATATTCCGAATTTCCTCCGAAGAGATTTTCGATTTCCTCAGAGGTGTGTATTGAGTGGTTGCGATCGGCTGTCAGTGGCTGGCTGGCGATTAGCTAGAGGCATCGGAGCTATGAGAGCAATCGGGACCATCTGAAAAACGTAACTTCATAGAGAAGCGTGAGTGGGGCTATGTGACTTATTTTTACTACCTTTGAGGAGCTTACGGTAGAGACGGTGGCGGATGGGTCGCGTCTCGGACTTCTCCCAGGAGGAGCGCTAAGCGATTGATAAGCGTCTAACTTACTTTTTACACAATATGAATCAGAAGCAATTAGAACAGATGAAAAGCGGTCGTGGCTTCATCGGAGCTCTCGACCAGAGTGGTGGCTCTACGCCTAAGGCTTTGAAGGCTTATGGTATCACTGAGGATGCCTGGAAGAATGAGGATGAGATGTTTGACCTGATCCATCAGATGCGTACTCGTATGATCAAGAGCCCTGCCTTTGCTACGGGCAAGCTCGTGGGTGTGATCCTCTTCGAGCGCACGATGCGTGGTCAGATCGATGGCATGAACACGGCTGACTATCTCTGGGAGAAGCTGAGCATCGTCCCCTTCCTCAAGGTGGATAAGGGACTGCAGGAGCTACAGGATGGAGTACAGCTGATGAAGCCATTCCCAGGACTCGATGATCTGCTCAAGGATGCTACTAAGTATCATATCTTCGGCACGAAGATGCGTAGTGTCATCAAGGAGGCTAATGAGAAGGGTATCAAGGCTATCGTAGATCAGCAATTTGAGTGGGGCAAGCAGATCCTAGCTCATGACCTCGTGCCTATCCTAGAGCCTGAGGTGGACATCCACTGCCCCGATAAGGCTAAGGCTGAGGAGATCCTCAAGCGTGAGCTACTCGCACACCTAGACAAGCTGGATCGTCCTGTCATGCTCAAGATCACGCTCCCCACGGAGGACAATCTCTACAAGGAGGTCATCGAGCATCCTAATATGCTTCGTGTAGTAGCTCTGTCGGGTGGTTATAGCCGTGAGCACGCTAATGAGCTACTTGCTCGTAACAAGGGTGTGATCGCTTCCTTCTCTCGTGCACTGGCTGAGGGCCTGACGGCACAGCAGAGCGATGAGGAGTTCAACGCTACGATCGCTAAGTCGGTCGATGACGTCTATCAGGCTTCGATTAAGTAAACCTACTATAGATACAGAAAAAGAGGAGCTATCGCCCGTATGGGTGGTAGCTCCTCTTTAATGGGATTGGGTTTAGACCGTACCGATACTATTACTTGTTGCAGTGCGCTCGGTACTGTATCGTGAGGTGGAGATGTTTAGTCTCGCTTCACTACGGCTCAGCTTTGCTCAGGGGCTCTTTAGAAGCGTCTCTCACGGCGAGGACGATCCTCAGCCTCACGAATGAGGAGACGACGCCCCTCAAACTCCTGCTCGCTAAGCGCCTCGATAGCACGACGAGCATCCTCGTCTGCCATGTCGGCAAAGCCGAACCCGCGTGAACGCCCAGTGGCGCGATCCATGACGACACGAGCGTTGGAGACCTCTCCGAACTCGCTGAGTAGTTGCTCCAAGTCGTTCTCACGAACTCGGTAGCTCAAGTTGCCTAAATATAGGGTCATAAAAGGGAAAAGGGAAAAAGGGAAAA
Source organism: Porphyromonas uenonis 60-3 (assembly GCF_000174775.1). GTDB lineage: Bacteria > Bacteroidota > Bacteroidia > Bacteroidales > Porphyromonadaceae > Porphyromonas > Porphyromonas uenonis_A. The sequence goes on along the minus strand of NZ_ACLR01000242.1, from coordinate 6,233 downwards.
TAATTAGTGAAGCAATGGGGGAGAGAGACACCTCACGAATGTGATACAGATCTCAAACTGTCTGAATTGCTACCGTACTGCCATCTATTGTCACGACGATATTTGCCGTCATTAGGATAGTGGGCGAGAGAGGGCGACTATCTAAATTCTTAATGTGTGCCATAGCCGTCGATGCTTTTCTCCGTTTGCTGAGTGCAAATGTAAGTATAATTATTGACCTGACAATCTATTTGATAGCATCCTAACGCAACACTCTCTAATTTGTATTACCTTTGTAACGCTTCACTTGAGGCTGTAGTACTTGTGCGACAGCCTTCATTTACTATTATAGAGGAGATAGATATGCCGATACCTTTTGACCCTTATGCTGACTACAGTCCGTACCTGCGCCATCCAGTCTTTGCGCTGGTGGGGCGTGTGGCTGATGCGCTTGATCTGGAGACCTATGTGGTCGGTGGATGGGTGCGAGACCTTTTCCTACAGCGCCCGAGCAGTGATATAGACATCGTTTGCGTGGGCAGTGGCATTGCCTTGGCTAAAGCGGTGGCTCGGGAGATAGGTCCGAAGTGTCAGGTGCATGTCTTTGCGAACTTTGGTACGGCGCAACTGCGCTACAAGGGCGTGGAGGTGGAGTTCGTCGGAGCGCGTCGTGAGAGCTACCAGCGAGATAGTCGCAAGCCGATCGTCGAGGATGGCACGCTCGAAGATGATCAGGAGCGGCGCGACTTCACGATCAATGCGATGGCTATCTCGCTCAACGAACGTACTTATGGCGAGCTGGTAGACCCCTTCTACGGTCTGGAGGATCTGCAGGACTATATGATCCGCACGCCGGTCGATCCGCAGGTTACCTTCGATGATGATCCGCTTCGTATGATGCGTGCGGTGCGCTTTGCTTCGCAGCTGGGCTTCTTCATTGATGATGCCGTCTTTGACGCTATTGTGAAGCTCCGAGAGCGCATTAAGATAGTTTCAGCGGAGCGTATCATCGTGGAACTCAATAAGATTATGCTCTCGCCTCGTCCCAGTGTGGGGCTCTCCCTGATGGAGCAGACGGGCTTACTGGAGCTGATCCTGCCTGAGGTGCAGCTACTGCGTGGCACCGAGACGGTCGTCGGCGTGGGGCACAAGGACAATCTGGCGCATACCTATCAAGTGGTCGACCAATTGGCGGCAAAGAGTGACAACCTCTACCTTCGCTGGGCGGCTCTGCTACACGATATTGCGAAGCCTAAGACGAAGCGCTGGGATGCACAGCAGGGGTGGACCTTTCACAACCATAACTATATAGGAGCTAAGATGGTGCCGCGTATGTTTCGCCGCCTCAAGCTCCCGCTGGACAGCCACATGCAGTATGTCGCTAAGTTGGTGGACCTACACATGCGTCCCTCTTCGCTTGTTGATGAGGGGGTGACCGACTCGGCGATACGTCGTCTGCTCTTTGACGCGGGCGATGATATAGAGGACTTGATGACGCTGGTGGAGAGCGACGTGACGAGCAAGAACCCGAAGCGTGTGCAGCAGGTCCTGGACAACTATCAGGTGATACGACGCAAGCTCCAAGAGGTGGAGGAGAAGGATCGTATTCGCAACTTTGCTCCGCCGATTGATGGTGCCGAGATCATGCGTCTCTTTGGTATTCCGCCCTCGCAGATCGTGGGAACGCTCAAGGAGCGGATCAAGAATGCGATCCTAGACGGTGAGATACCCAACGAATATGGACCCGCTCGTGAGTTGCTCCTCAAGGAAGCTGCCGAGCGGGGGCTCAAGCCACAAGAGGGCGAGCCCGCAAAACCTACTAATGACTGAAAGACAGACAGAACTATGACAGATCAGACGAAGGTAGCCGAAGAGCTAGCTGAGCTACATCACTTTGGTTCACACAATATCTATATGCCCACGGCTCCTGTGGGTCACTTTCTCCCTTATTACCCGTGGCGCACGCTCTACGAGCAGCTGCCTTTCAAGGGGGCTTACCCGCAGCTTCTCTACACGGACAGTCGTGCGGACGCTCTCTTTGACGCCCTTTCGCTACGCCTTGCCGAGCTGGTGGCAGACGAAGACTTTCACATGGAGGTGTCCCTGCAGTACCCTATGGGGATACCTGTAGCAGAGGTGCGGGAGGGTTACCTGACACTCATCATAACAGACCCCAACTTGGCGCAAAGACTCGAGGGCTTGCCAGTGGAAGTGCCCAGAGAGCTGTGGCTTGATATGCTCGCCATGAGCTTGATACAGTACATCCTACAGACGGAGATAGCTCCTGAGGAGCAGGTTGAGGTCGCTCTAGTGGAGATGCCTCACGAGGGTGCCGAGGAGGAGAGCGAAGAGGTGCGTCCTCTCTGGGTCAAGCAGTGGGAGCAGACGCAAGAGATGATCCGCAAGAGCAACGGCGCTCACCGCTATCGCTACGGCTTCAGCCTCACCTTAGCGGGTCGCACCTCTAGCAACGTCGAGTAGCGTGCTTTTTTTATCTACCTTTGTATCCAAATAGATAACCGAGGGAGGCTGCTTCACGGCGCAAGGGTCTCCGATAAGATATAGATGCAATGAACAAGACTCCACTAGAGGATGCTACAAGCAATGGCGCAGAGAGCACGGGACTAAACTTTATAGAGCAGGTTGTCGTAGCGGACATCCAGAGCGGTAAGTATGATGGACGTGTGCAGACACGCTTCCCACCAGAGCCTAACGGCTACCTACACATAGGTCACGCTAAGGCTATCTGCATCGACTTCGGCATCGCGCAGAAGTATGGAGGCGTGTGCAATCTACGCTTTGACGATACCAACCCGATCAAAGAGGATGTGGAGTACGTGGACGCTATCCGTGAGGACATCCACTGGCTCGGCTTCGAGTGGGGCAAGGAGTGCTACGCTTCGGACTACTTCCCACAGCTCTACGCCTTTGCCGAGCGTCTCATCATGACGGGCCATGCTTACGTCGATGAGCAGAGCGCCGAGGAGATTGCCCAGCAGAAGGGTACGCCTACGACCCCTGGCATCAATAGCCCTTACCGTGATCGTCCCGCTGAGGAGAGCTTGGATCTCTTCCACCGTATGAATGCGGGCGAATTTCCCGAGGGCGCTATGACGCTCCGTGCTAAGATCGATATGGCTTCGGACGATATGCACTTCCGCGACCCGATCATCTACCGTATCATCAAGCGCCCGCATCACCGCACTGGTACAGAGTGGCAGGTCTATCCTATGTACGACTTCGCACATGGACAGAGCGACTACTTCGAGGGGGTGACCCACTCGATCTGTACCTTGGAGTTCGTACCGCATCGTCCGCTGTACAATTATCTTGTGGAGCTCCTGATGCCTGAGGGAACCACTTACAGACCGTATCAGTTTGAGTTTAACCGGCTCAACCTCACCTACACGATGATGAGCAAGCGCAAGCTCCTCAGCCTCGTGCAGCAGGGACTCGTCACTGGCTGGGACGACCCACGCATGCCGACCCTCTGCGGTCTGCGTCGTAGGGGCTACACGCCACAGTCCATCCGTGACTTCGTCAGCATGATCGGCTACACTCGCTATGAGGGCACCATTGATCTCTCGCTCCTAGAGCATGCCGTGCGCAATGACCTCAACAAGCATGCTGCACGTGTCTCCGCTGTCCTAGACCCTGTCAAGCTCATCCTGACCAATCTACCAGAGGGTCACGACGAATCGCTAGAGATGGTCAATAACCCTGAGGACCTATCGGAGGGTACGCATATTCAGCACCTTACGCGTGAGCTTTGGATCGATCGGAGCGACTTTATGGAGGAGGCTCCGAAGAAGTATTACCGCCTCACGCCTGGAGGCTTGGACGTACGCCTACGTGGTGGCTACATCATCAAGTGTACTGGTTGCGAAAAAGATGCCGAGGGCAATGTGACGGCCGTCCTTGCCGAAGTTTACCTAGACAGCAAAACAGGCATGGAGGGTAGCAATCGCAAAGTCAAGGCTACGATACACTGGGTCTCTACAGCCTATGCGCTAGATGCTGAGGTACGTCTCTATGACCGCCTCTTCCTAGAGGAAGACCCCTCAGGCATCCCTGCTGAGGAGCTCAAGGACCACCTCAACCCCGACTCGCTCATCGTGCAGCACGCTTATGTCGAGGAGTGTCTGCAAGACGCTCAGGTAGGGGATCACTTGCAGTTCCAGCGAGTCGGCTACTTTACGGTCGATCCCGACAGCCGTCCAGGCGCACTGGTCTTTAACCGCACCGTATCGCTCAAAGATCGTCGCTAGAGAGACTCCTCCCCCCTTAGAAAAGTATGCTGGAACAACTGACGCTTTGGTTCTTTGACCACCTGAACTACTGGACGGTCTTCCTTTTGATGACCATCGAGAGTTCGTTTATTCCTTTCCCCAGTGAGGTGGTCGTACCGCCCGCAGCCTTTCTAGCAGCCACGGGCGGACAGATGAGCGTCGTTGGTGTGCTCTTCTTTGCCACTTGTGGAGCCATCGTGGGGGCTCTGATCAACTATTACTTAGCCATGTGGCTCGGGCGTCCTATCGTCTACCGCTTTGCTGGCAGTAGAGTAGGGCGTATGCTCCTGCTGAGTCCCGAGAAGCTCGACCGTGCCAACGAATACTTCGTTCGCAAGGGAGCTGTCTCCACTTTCGTAGGCCGTCTGGTGCCAGCCATTCGTCAGCTCATCTCCATACCCGCAGGTTTATCCCGCATGCCGCTAGGCGCTTTTGTGGGCTATACGGCTCTAGGCGCTGGCGTGTGGAATGCGGTCCTCGCGCTCATTGGCGTCCTCCTCTCGCGTGTCCCTGGCATCGAGACGAAGGAGCAGGTGGTCGCTAAGGCGAGCGAGTACAGCCACATCATCGGTTACTCCATATTGGCGATCGTGCTACTCCTGCTGGCGATCTACATCGTCCGGCAGGTCAAACGCAAGCGACGCCGCAATCTGATCATAGACTAAAAGCTCTTAATCATCTCATTTTAGGTACCTTTGCACAGCAAAACAAGCTCAACTATATAAAGACATGAAGAATATATTGATCATTGGCTCGACCGGTCAGATAGGCTCCGAGCTGACAATGAAACTACGTCGTGAGTACCAGAATGGTTCAGTCGTAGCCGGTTACATCGCTGCAATGCCTCCTAAGGGCGAGCTCCTCGAGAGTGGTCCCGCAGAGCTTGCCGACATCACCGACTCAGCTCAGCTAGCAGCCATCGTCGACAAGTACAAGATCGATACCATCTATAACCTAGCAGCTCTCCTGAGCGCTACAGCAGAGGCTAAGCCTCAGTTGGCATGGCACATCGGACTGGGTGGACTCTTTAACGTCCTAGAGATAGCTCGTGAGAAGGGTTGTGCCGTCTTCACCCCCAGTTCTATCGGAGCCTTTGGCAATGAGACTCCCAAGGACAAAACTCCTCAGGATACGATCCAGCGCCCCAAGACTATGTACGGTGTGACCAAGGTAGCTGGTGAGCTCCTCAGCGACTACTACCACAAGCGCTTTGGCGTAGATACCCGCTCGGTGCGCTTCCCAGGGCTTATCTCCAATGTGACGCTACCCGGCGGTGGTACTACGGACTATGCCGTAGAGATCTACTACGCAGCCGTCAAGGAGGGCAAGTTCGTCTGCCCCATCAAGGAGGGTACCTACATGGATATGATGTATATGCCAGACGCTCTGCACGCTATGGTCCAGCTCATGGAGGCTGATCCTACGAGACTGGTACATCGCAACTCCTTCAACATTGCCTCGATGAGCTTCGAGCCAGGCCAGATCGCAGCTGCTGTCAAGCGTATCATCCCCGACTTCGAGATGAGCTACGATGTCGATCCGCTGCGCCAAGCTATCGCTGAGTCGTGGCCTAACTCGCTCGACGACAGCTGCGCTCGTCGTGAGTGGGACTGGCAACCACACTACGACCTCGACACCATGAGTCAGGATATGATCCAGGTGCTACGCGCTCGCTACGGCAAGTAAGCATCCGCACAGATCCCCAGAGACTGACACAGTCTCATCCACATGCGCCACTCTTGAGTTCGCTCAGGGGTGGCGCTTTTCATTTGTGACTCTCGAGGAAGGCTCCGCAAGTGCGTACGCATGGCCACCTTCCGTGTGGAGACGAAAGCTTTTGTAAAAGCGCCCAAAACGGTTCCTCCCTTGGAACTTTTCAGTTCCAACGTAGGAACTTCTCGGTTCCTAGGGAGGGATTTCTGTTTTCCTAGGCATGAAACTCTAGTTTCTTCGGCATGAAACACT
>NZ_ACLR01000243.1 GCF_000174775.1 Porphyromonas uenonis 60-3 | reverse complement strand
AAAGGACGACTTACCCCTCTCTGCTGTGCAGAAAGATGAGCTATCCAGCTATGAGTTATACTTAAAGGGCGAGAAAAACTACACCCACAACACAGCCATCAAAGTTCTGCGCTTTTTGAGAAAAGCGATGGAGCGAGCCGTTGAAGATGACTTGCTTATGCGAGTCCCTTTTCCAAAGGTTGTTTTACGCATGCAACCTACAGATAGGGGGTTCTTAGATGATTCCGACTTGGAGCGTTTGCGTTCAGTTGAGCTTTCAAACCCTAAGCTTCTTCTAGTACGAGATGCCTTTCTCTTTTCTTGTTATACGGGACTTTCTTATGCAGATATATCTCGTCTAGTGAGAGACAACATCATCTCTATGCACGGCCAGAGCTGGGTTGTACTTCGTCGCAAGAAGACGGGTGTTCTCAGTACTATCCCCTTAATGTCTGTTGCCGTGCATATCCTAACTCCATATCTCGCTCAGGCGACCTCTACAGAGTGCAGGATATTTCCCCTATGTACAAATCCGTACGTCAATCAACAACTTAAAGAAATACAACGACTAAGTGGTGTGAAGCGAGTACTCACCTACCACTTAGCTCGCCACACGTTTGCTACACTCGCCCTGACTAAGGGCGTAAGCCTTGACACTGTTGGCAGTGTACTAGGTCATAGTTGTCTCTCAACGACCCGCATCTACGCTCGTGTCCTCCCGCTGAAGGTGAGTGAAGAGATGCGTAGCTTGGATAATCGCCTACAAGAAGAATGTGTAACCAATTAACCCTATACAGTATGAACCAGTCTACAGTTGACCCACAAGTCCAGCTCCTACTCCTTCAAGCTCTACTTGCTCGTAGAGATGAGACCAATCGCAATGAGGTCTTTCTATCCAACACAGAGCTAGAGGTATTGCTTCAAATACCTCGCACATCTATTGAGTTGGCCGTCCAGCGAGGTAAGCTAGTATCTGTTACTCCAACATCTCAGTATAGCTACAGCGCCGTGCTCTCCGCTGTTGAAACACGTCAGTTGTCCCCTCTAATCACAGAGGAGGAGCGTACCGACATTTTAGAGCGTCTGCGTGCATACCGACAACTGATAAATCTCTAAGACTTCTCAGCTATGAAAGAAAAGTCTTTTCAATTTCGATCCTCGTGGTATGAGGCAATTACCCAGTTACCAGACAGCAGTCAAGGAGTAGCTTACTCTCTAATTATGGGTTACGCTTTAAAGGGTTTAGAGCCTGACTTAGCTACGGTACCAGCCTTAGTTCAGGGCGTTTTCCTCGTTGTCCGAGAGCAGATTGATGCAGATGCACACCGACAGGCGGAAATCTCCTCTATACGCAAGACTTGTGGTAAGCTAGGCGGTCGCCCTCGCAAGAGCGAGCAGGGCGCAAAGGCTTCCACTACAACCCCTAATAAAGGAGTTACGGACAAATCAACTTTGGACGGTGGTCAGAAGCTAAATAACCAAAAGGTTTATTTGGTTTCTTCCGCTCCCAAAGCAGGTGAAAAGCAAAAGGTTTATTTGCTTTCAGACAACACTCAAGTAGCTGATGTCGAGCAAAGTACTGCTAAGCCTCTTAGCTCTTCTTCCACCACTCAGG
>NZ_ACLR01000244.1 GCF_000174775.1 Porphyromonas uenonis 60-3 | reverse complement strand
AACATCTCGTTTATAGGGTACTACGAATTTCGTGAAACATCGTGTAGCCATTTTGTAGCCAAACAGGCACTTTCAAAGACCTCAGTGGAAGGAGGTGGAAACTCTCTCTTCATCACAGGGGCAAATATACGACTTATTTTCCATATAGACAAGAGGATAGATAGCTAAATCCTCTTTTACGGATAGAAATTAGCTAGAAAAAACTTGGTAGTGTCAGAGTTTTTTGTTATCTTTGTAGTAGAGATGAAGCAGATAATCTTAATCGTAAAAGGTTAAGGAACAGTAATCTAGATAACCAACAAACCAAAAATAGAGATATGAATAAGACAAAAAAATGGAGCCTAGCAACAGTACTATGTGGACTGTTAGTAACTACTCTTCTAACCGCTTGTGGCGGTGGAGGAGGTAGCGTTTGGAAAGAGCCTAACTCCGAGAATAAAAGAGAGAAGCCAAATCAAGAGCTTCCAACAATAGAGCAAAGGCTGACCTTCAAAGCGGATAAACCCATATACTTTAATTGTGATGCTTTTGGATTTTACCTCTTATACGTTAATGGAGATTTGAAACACGAACACTTTAAAGAAGACGTAAAGGTTCAAGGAGACACAGAAGCATCATATGTCTTTGAAGTTAAGGCTAGCGATGAAAAACCAGAACTTTCCGAACTTAGGTTGACATTCTCATTTGTTCCTGTAGATGTATATGAGAAGGATCCCGAGTTTGACAATAACCCTAATCCACTGAAACCGATTCCAACAGTCGTCACATACACTTGGCAGGAGAGGATAAATGGCAAAATCACTAGAGAAGAAAGTCACACCGTTAAGCTATACGACCCCGATAATCAGGCTCTGTATAAAAGCAAAGAGTATAAGTCGAAAATAAACTAAGCTAGAAGAGACTAGCAGAAGTAAGTATAAGAGTAAACACGGACGGTAGAGACCTCTATCGCCCGTGTTTTGTGTTTTGCAACTACTTATTATACCACACAGAGACTTACTACTCAAAGGGAGTAAAGAAGTCCGTGAAACTATCCCAAAACGATTTTTCGGCCATTCCTAAGAGTTGCAAAGTACGAATAGGACGGTCTGAATAAGGGGAGCGCATCATGCCAAGCATAAGAAAGAGCGGTTTGCGGTCTTTGCGTTCATAGTCAGGTAGACTAGGATCAGAGATACTAACATTCGGTAGGATAACTACAATAAAGCCATCGGACGTGCCGTGGGCAATAGAGCGCTTAAGAGCAGCATAATCGGCTTTAACACCAATACCCTTAGCCTTGTCTCGTGTAGCCCAAAGAATAAAGTTCTGAGGATTGCCATATACCGCTCCATCGAGTGGGGTTACCAGCGGAACAAACTTACCTCCAGCCTCCTCTGAATCCCACTGCGTTAGGCGAAAATAAAACGCAGATCCCTTGTGATGGCTGTAAATCAATTTGACAATCATACGAGAGGGAACGTAAGTGGTATTGTCGGAGGAGAATTGCTTGCCATTTACTACGATAGACTTGGTGACACCAGTCTCGGGCTTTCCCTTAATCGGAAGGTCAGAGGCTGGTACAACAAAGCAACCATTCTTGTCTGTTTGGTATCGCTTGTCAGGTATACGGGGTAAGCCACTAATAGTCGCAAAGGGCACTGGGACAGAATCAGGAGAGAGGCATTGATAGAGACAAGCTCCATCTTCTATACGCACACCGTTGGCGACAACTTTTCGTTTCTCATTTGTTGTTGGGTCAGTATAAGTCACCTCGGGAGACTTACTAATGAGTAACACTTCGTACTTACCTTGCTTTTTTAGAGCTGGCACAAGCACTCCGTTAGGATATTGAGGCGCAACAGGAGCTGGTGGTGCAGGAACAGGTGTTTTCACCCCATCAATGTAGTAGTAACCATCTACGATAGTTACTACGGGCTTATGATTAGGCTTAATTGCTATACCTGTGTCCGCACCATTGATATAGTAGTTGCCGTTCTCGCCTTGCGCTACGTCGCCAATCGGAGGAATTTGACTGTTGTCAGGAGAG
>NZ_ACLR01000245.1 GCF_000174775.1 Porphyromonas uenonis 60-3 | reverse complement strand
GGACGCACGGTCGTGCGTCCGTTCCCGTTAAAGCGAGACGAGTAACGGTTGTAGGGACGCACGGTCTGTGCGTCCGTCCCCGTTAAAGCGAGACGAGTAACGGTTGTAGGGACGCACGGTCGTGCGTCCGTTCCCGTTAAAACCAACGAACGCCGTAACCTTTGACACAACGGACGCTCGACCGAGCGTCCCTACAACCGTTACTCGTCCAGCTTTGACACAACGGACGCACAGCCGTTACACGTCTCGTCGTTCGGGGACGGACTCCCTCTCGCTTGACACTTCCCCTGCGTCCATACAAAGGGTCCATCGTCTCATAAATTAGCGGGATCACCTCACACGTCGGTGAGATGATCCCGCTAGTCTGTATGATTTGTGGTAGCTTTTGCTGGCTACCGTTTCGGCTGATTGCTTAAGCTTCTGCTGCAGGCTCGACGTCGCTGAGTCCGAGGAGCTTATTGATCTCTTTCTGCAGATCGGCGTGCACCTCGTACAGCTCTTTGATCGTGAGGGGCTTCTGCTCATCGAGCGTGACGAGCTCCTGACCTTT
>NZ_ACLR01000246.1 GCF_000174775.1 Porphyromonas uenonis 60-3 | reverse complement strand
CGTCCCCCTTTTTCTCTTTCCCCTGTAACCCCTAACTCTATACCCCCTATAATCCCCCAATCTCGTCATCTTCGCTTCGCTCAGATGACCCAGCTCCAGCCCCGTGCGCGTGAGGCAAAATTTTTGGGAGCCGATGATGGGCAATTAAGCCTGACGGACGTATCACCCCATAAAGGCTTAAGGGAGCAGGAGGCTCTCGCCTTCGTAGATTACTTCAATAGCAAGCTAGCAACAAAGCAAGCTAACATACCAGCGTTGCGCTCTCTGCAAGGAAGTCGTCTAGCTGAACTAAATGCCCGCCTTCGAGAGTATGGCGAGATGCCCTGCTGGAGGCTGTTGACAATCTCGTGTCAAGCGAGATGCTCAATGGTCAGAATGCTAGAGGTTGGCACGCCACTTTCGATTGGTTTGTCAAGCCTTCAAACTTCGCTAAAGTACTTGAAAACAATACAAAGAATCTTCACCTCCAGACCCTCACAATGCGACTACCTCAAAATCATACGATCCTCGTCGAGGATGCACTCCGACTGCTACGAGCGCAAGCGACTACTACACCTCGTTTTAACCTGCCCTTCACGACAGCGCAAGCCGAAAGTCTTCTAGGGCTAGCTTTCAAGTGCTCGTGGAGAGACGTTTGCGAGAGTTTACGATGGATAGCACTCTCCGTCAAATTCTTGCTCACATCGCTTACTACCTAACAAATCCAAGATGCAAGTTTGGCTTGCTCCTTTGTGGCACCGTCGGTAACGGCAAAACAACTATGCTTCACGCTATTCGAGAGCTCATCTTCTTCACCAACAACAATGGTCTATGGGACGTTCCCTACCGCCTGGTGTCCGCCCCTATGTATGACGCTCGAGAGATAGCGTCAATCTCAAAGGACTTCCAAGCTTTTCGTAAGCTGAAGAGCTTACCCTTGCTGTTTTTAGACGATCTTGGGAAAGAACCTACAGAGCGTGTTGAGTACGGCAACATAACAACCCCTGTTGTTGAGTTGCTAGAATACCGCTACGAAAATATGCTTTCAACCTTTGTCAGTACCAACTTGACACCGTCTGAGCTTGGACGTAAATACCAAGCTCGTATAGCGACCGATTCAATGAGATGCTTGAAATAGTTGTTTTCAAAAACAACTCCTACAGAAGTTCCACCTCTACTCCCACACAATGAGTAATTCACAATCCTCTGAACAACCTTAGATAACCTTATGGCTAAGCTCAACAACATTTCTGCGAAGCTAGACAGTCTTCTTATCTCTATGGATCTTCTCGCACCAGTCAAGAGGAGGAGGTCTACTACGATGTCACCGATGTGGCTAAGCTTGCAAGGTCGCTCGTCAGACGGTCTACAATTGGGCTAGTCGTGGGGTGTTGGTTGCGAATAGGGCTACGGGACGACTGCTTTTCAAACCGTCAGATGTGAAAGCTTTTCTTGAACAGCGCCCCCAGCAACGTCTTTCCACGTCCGATAAGTCTGACGTGGAGCCAGCTATGCTCTCAGAGCAAGAGCTGAAAGTTCTTGCCAAAGAGCAGGATGCCCTGTATGAGGCAGAGCGAGCTTATCAGATAGCGCACGCCTATGAGATCAATCGCCAAAATAGTTCTCACTTCAATGCTTGCCTCATCGTCAAGAAGAGGTTCCGTATTGGGTCTGCTGAGCTGAAGCGCTGTTGCTTGCTCTATGAGACTTGGGATCCAACTATATCCTAGCGCACGTGTATATACTAACATCAATCAAATCAAAAAAGGAGAAATAGATGAAAGTCTTATTATCAATCAAGCCTGTCTTCGTCAAAGAGATTATGGAGGTAGAAAACTCTTTGATATAGAAAGACTATATATAAGAATCGTAATATAGCAAGATTATAGTGTATTCTTCAAGTCCAGTTTGCCGAATTGTAGGTGAATTTACTGTACAAGATATACTTTGTGAATCTCCAAAGGCTCTTTGGGAAAAGACTGGAGGTAAGTCTGGAGTTTCCAAAGAATATTTTGAAGAATATTTTAAAGGAAGGACTACAGGTTATGCTATACAAATAAAATCGTTTCATATATACTCCGTCCCAAAATTGCTGGAAGAGGCATACCCTGGCATTACTCCTCCTCAATCTTTTTGTTATATCAAACCATAAAACAGTATGAAACTAGAAGAACTCAAGAAAAACTTACAACTCGTTAATGTGGAGGAGAAGAGCCTCTCCGAGCTGTTGCGTGTGCTAGAGTCCATTAGAAACTGCCAGCTCATCTTAGCTAACTCAGCACAAGTTATAGGGAGCTACAAAATAGCAGGAACCCTTGATTGTGACCTATGCTCGGAAGTAGAGGAGGCTCAGAACTTACTACGAGAGCTTATCTACAAACAGAGTGGCATCTACAGAGACTTCGCCAGACGACTAGACAAGGAGGTGTTTCGGAAGCTAGGCATCGCAGAAGTTTATTCTGATGTCACCAAAGAAATTTCTCGTCGGCTGAATAACATAGAAAGTAACTAACAAAGTATGGGTACTATTAAGGAGTTTCATTTATTTGCAGGGATCGGAGGTGGAATCTACGGAGGACATATTTTAGGTCACTCGTGTTGCGGAGCGTGAGATAGACGACTACTGCAAAGAGTCTTAGAGCAAAGGCAACAAGATGGCTGGATGGATTCATTTCCAATATATGGAGATATAACGAGCTTAAATGGACGTAATTTCAAAGGGGCTTTTGACATTCTATGCGGTGGCTTCCCTTGCCAAGCGTTTAGTTATGTCGCCCGTGGTCAAAACATCTCAGAGAAAAACCTTTGGCCTGAAATGCTTCGGTTCGTCTGGGAATCCGAAGCTCCAATCGTCTTTGCTGAAAATGTTACGCTTAATGCGATACGCACAGCCTCTATGGATCTAGAATCTATCGGCTACAGAGTTAAGTACTGCAAGCTTTCGTGTGGTGAGCTGGGTGCTGATCATAGACGTGATAGGTACTGGTTGCTTGCTGTTAAGACACCAAGCGCCCTAAGTAAAGTAAATGAAAGTCTAGAGCGTCTTGGTAAAATACATATGGGGTGCTGGGTTACACCATTTAGTGAACTAAAAAATGAGGTCGTTACTAATCGTAGAGCTCAGCTGAAAGCTATCGGAAATGCTCAGGCTCCATTAGTTGCTGCAACAGCTTTTCGGATCTTGGCTTATAGACACAAGAATCAAATCCGTAACTCAGTCAAGGTTCTGAAGGAAGAAATCAATCGCTTCTTTACTGTTCAACCAACTTGGATTAAGGATACGTATGGGGAGAATTTTGGATTCGTCCACACCCCTACTACTATGGCAAATTACTCGGCTCCGTCAATGATGAAACATGCGGGGTGCAGAAACTTTGTTGAAGTATTCAATCGCCCTACACCTGCAAATGCCGAGTACTTGATGGGATTGCCACAGGGAGCTTCTACGGCAAACTCAATGAGTAAGAAGAATATGGAGATATGGCTACAGAAACTTCGTCAGGCGACTATACAAAGAGATCTCTCGTCGGAAGAATAACTTAGAAAGTAATGTTATGCTACACGATGATATTTTCGACTGTCTCGTAGAGACCGAAACTAATATTTCAGAGTTTCGACACTGCCAACTGCCTAGGATTATCGAGCTAACAAAGAATATGCTCAACTCCGACGACTGGAGCGATGAAGATATGCAATTTCTCAAGCAAGTCTACAAGATGTTAGATGCCGTAGACTTGCGTCTGCATATCTATCAAGAATGGATCCGAAACACACTAGATGCTGATGAGATTCAGTCGTTAGACTTACTAAGATTTACCGCAACTTACCGCAATTTACTCGTCCCTTTTTAAGGTGCGGTTAGCCCCCTATCTTTGAGGCAAGAACAATATGTTAGTTAGTTAAAGTGATTCGTCACCACTTCCCCCCCACCCCCACAACATTATGAAATACGGAGACAGAGATCAAATCTTGCAATTGACAGGTGGTGGCTTGGACATTTTCCAAGCCTACCTGCCAAATGTTATTGGTCGCAAGAATTTTCGAAGTCCGTTTTATGATGATAAAAAAGCCTCTTGTGCCATTTACCAAGATCACAGCGGTGTCTGGCGGTATAAGGACTTTGGTAATGGAGGAAGTGGTGGCGACGCTTTTTGGTTTGTTGGAGAACTCTTTGGTTACAACTTAAGCTCTCAATTCCCAAAGATTCTAGCTCAAATAGTTCAAGACTTAAATCTACCCTTAGATATTACTACTCAGGAGAGCTTAGCTAAAGCTCCCATTCGTCCACAAGTCTCAGCACCTTCTTCTGACCAGCTCATCAGTCAACCCTCAATGACTGACAAGTATAGTGTCCAGTCCCAGCCTTTCACTGAGGACGACTTAGAGTTTTGGGGTAAGTATGGTATAAATCAAGAAACACTAGAGCGGTATGGAGTTAGCTCGCTAGCGAGCTTCTCATCATACAGTCGTAAGGGTAATCCTTACCAACTCCACTATAAATCTACAGAGCCGATGTATTGCTATCAGCTTGGTGATAGCGTCAAGATTTATCGCCCTAACAGCAAGGTTCGCTTCTTAAATGCAGGTGTTCGCTCTAGCGACTATCTCTTTGGATATGCTCAACTACCCTCTAAAGGAGAGTACGTCCTTCTTACAGGCGGGGAAAAAGATGTTCTAAGTCTTGCATCTCACGGCTTTTCAGCCTTCTGTCTCAATAGTGAGACAGCCTATTTATCTCAAACCCTTTTACAAGGTCTTTCCGACCGCTTTGATGCGGTGGGTGTCCTCTATGATATGGACGATACAGGCATACGCCAGTCTCAAAAAATTATAGAGGACAATCCTGATATACCTAACCTTTTTCGTGTTGACCTGCCCCTCTCGGGTAGTAAGAACGAAAAAGATGTCTCTGACTTCTTTTCTCAAGGCGGTAATGCTACGGCTTTGCAGGATATTATAATGCGGACTATAAAACAGCAAGATAACTCTATGGATAATCTAGAAAACTTTATTGACCCCAATCTCTCAGGAAATGAAATTCACAAACTCAAGTTGACAGGAGTTCAGGAAGCGTGGCACGATAACGGACGGTTGTGTAGCCGTACGCACTACAAGCGAGGTAAGCTGGATGGCTTGTACGAAAGCTGGTATGACAATGGTCAGCAATGTGAGTTAGCTAACTACAGGCGAGGCAAGCTCGATGGAGTTCACCTTGGTCGGCACCCCAATGGTAATGTATCTGAGCTGTGTCACTATCAAAATGGTCTCCTACACGGGGAATATTTTGAGTATGACGAATCAGGAACGTTGCAGGTACATACTCATTGTTATAAAGGGTATGAGAATTTGTCTGCTTGGAAAGAATCTTTGACGAACAAGTCTGTTTCCCCTTTTACGGGTAAGTATGAGATATGGGACGACAGTCTATCCCCTCAACCAATGGCTGTGTTTTATATGGATAAGGTCTCCGCTCTAGAGCATCAAGAGCAAGACTTAAATGATTTGCCTGCACAGCGTATAGATACTCACGTATCTGAGAGTGTTATACGCTCTCGTAAGCTGACAGGAGTTCAGGAAGCTTACTACGACAATGGTCAGATTTCCCATCGCAAGTTTTATAAAGACGGCTTAGCCGAAGGTATGGGTTATAGCTGGCATCGTAATGGACAGCTGAAGGAGCGTTCCGCGTATAAGGCAGGTAGGCTGGATGGTGTCAGTTTGTATTACTATGACAATGGTGCGCTGAACGTGCGTGAGACCTACAAGCGAGGTAAGCTGGATGGCTTCTGCGAGGAGTGGTATGACAACGGACTGCTTGCTGGTCGATGCTCTTACAAGGCTGGCAAGCTAGACGGTTTGTTCAAGCGTTGGCACGAGAATGGACAACTCAAGAAGCGTTTGCCTTTTCGTGCAGGCTTGGTTGACGGTCTATCTGAGACTTGGTACCCGAATGGTTGTCAACAAACTCGTTGGAACTACAAAGATGACAAGCTAGATGGCTTGTGCGAGCTTTGGGACGGTGGTGGAAATCTTCTTTCTCAAACCCACTACAAAGACAACAAGAAGAATGGTCTGCACCTAGACTATGACCCTGAGAGTGGGGAAATGTATCATTGGATTCTTTTTGAGAACGACCTCTCAGTCAAGTCAGGCAAACCTGAAGAGCTAGAGCAACTCGAGGCTTACAAAAATCAGGCTCCGAGTATAGTCGTCCCCAGCTCTCCCGTGCAGGAGCAAGCGCAAGCGATACTCAATGCCCAGAGAGATAACGTACCAAAGGTGGGGCAACAGGCAGAAGCTCGCCTCACGCAACAGCAAGAATATAAACACAAACTATAATCACAATGAATAATCCAGTCTGTATAATCACTGAGAAACCATCGGTTGCGATGGACATAGCCAAAGTGCTTAACGTTACACACAAGAGCGAAGGCTATCTCTATAACGACCAATACAAAATTACTTGGGCTTATGGACACTTGGTCGCTCTTGCAGATCCGCAAACGTACGGCTTCACGAGCTATGCACGAGAGGAGCTCCCTATGCTCCCTAAGCCATTTAAGCTTGTCGTGCGACAAGTTAAAAAGAAAGATGGTAAGGGCTATGAAGAGGATGACTTTGCCCGTAAGCAGTTAAATGTAATCAAACAGTGCTTTGACAGCTCTGAGCGTATCATCGTAGCTACCGATGCAGGGCGAGAGGGGGAACTTATCTTCCGCTACATCTACTATTACCTAGGTTGTAGTAAGCCTTTTGACCGTTTGTGGCTCTCTTCAATGACCGACCAAGCTATTCGAGATGCGTTTACCAAGCTTAAGGAGGGTCAGTTATATGACAACCTCTACTTAGCAGGCAAGGCTCGTAGCGAGGCTGACTGGCTTGTAGGTATGAACGCTAGCCGTGCGCTTACCATAGCCAGCAATGGCAGTGGAGGTCTGTCTCTAGGACGAGTGCAGACCCCAACGCTCTGTATGATATGCGACCGCTACTTATCCAACAAGAACTTTGTCAAGTCTCCTTTTTGGAAGATCAATGCCCAAGTCAAGAGTGGCGAGACCACCTTTACCGTCTCTAGTCCAGAGCCAATCACCAACAAGGGGCTGGCAGATTCTAAGCTGTACGCTGTTAGCAATCTAACGTCACTAACCGTGACAAAGGCAGAGCGCAAAAGTACCTCTAGCCAGCCACCCCTTCTTTATGACCTTACAACTTTGCAGAAGGAGGCAAATAAGCAAGGCTTTACCGCTGAACAGACGCTCAACATAGCGCAAAGCTTGTATGAGAAGAAGGTTACGACCTACCCTCGTACAGGCAGTCGCTACATACCTAAAGATGTCTATGATACTATGTCCTATCTGCTCCGCCAGCTACCTTATCAAGAGTATCAAATCTATGCTCAGGGGCTTATCGTAGCGGGCTTAAACCCTCACTCTGTTGATGACAGTAAGATAACCGACCACCACGCTATCATCACCACGGGCGAGACAGCAGACCTGACTGAGGACGAAGCTATCATATACAAGATGATAGCAATGCGTATGCTAGAGGCTGTTTCGCCAGCGTCCAACAAAGAACTGTTGTCCTTGACCTTGTCGGGAGGCGGTGAGGAGCTAGTGACCACCCTCTCCTGCATCAAGAAGAAGGGTTGGCGCGTTGTCAAGGGTGAAACGACCGAAGACCCTGACAGTGACGAGGTCTCTCTAAACTCGCTACCATCAATTGCCGATGGGATGGAACTATCCTTGGTGCAGGCAACCCTTAAAGAGGGTGAGACAAAGCCTAAGCCTATCTATACTGAGGCGACTCTACTCGGTGCAATGGAGCGAGCAGGTAAGGAGATTGAAGATAAGGAGGCTAGAGAGGCGATGCAAGACGTCGGCTTGGGTACACCAGCTACACGAGCCAGTATCATCGAGAAGCTCTTGCGTCAGAATTACGCTGTCAGGCAAAAGAATCAGCTCATACCTACAGAGCGAGGACTGGTCGTCTATAACTTAGTCAAGTCACGTCTCATAGGTAATGCCGAACTAACGGGTCAGTGGGAGAAGTCTCTAGCAGAGATAGAGGCTGGCAACCTGCCTCCAACGACCTTTAACTCTCAAATAGAGGATTACACAAAGCAGATTACCGACGAGCTACTATCCACTTCTGTGTCGCTAGGTACTAACTACATCTGTCCTTTGTGTCACCAAGAAAGCGTCCGTATATATAGTAAGAGTATGCGCTGTCAGAATGATGGTTGCCAGTTTAGCGTGTGGCGCACCGTTGCGGGAGTACCGCTTACAGAAGAACATTGCAAGCAGTTGCTCTCTAACGGTAAGACCAGCCTCCTCAAAGGGCTTATGAGCAAAGCGGGTAAGACCTTTAGTGCTTACCTCGTACTTGACCCTAATACGGGGAAAACGAGTTTTGAGTTCCCTAGCAACAGTCGGAAGAACAAGTAGAACAATAAATTAACCCTTAAACAATGGTATAACAATGGATTTTACAGTATATACAACAGACAACTGGCAAGACCGACTAGAGTATATTGCCACAAAAGAAGGTTTCAACTTCACTCAAGATGAAGACGGAGATATAACTCTTCAGAAGTTTTCCCCGTATGGGCAAGACTTCACGATAGAGCTTATAAAGCCTCTAGACTACAGAGATGCTCTTGACGACCTTAATGCTCAGTTGTCATCGTACGATGTAAATGACGAGGCAATGGCTTGGTATGGAGCAAACAGGGGTGAACCACGAGACTTGCAAGACCTGCTAGACGATATGCAGTGGTGCAAGAACGAGTTGCAAAAGCTAACAGACGCTGGATACTATCATCTAGGCTTTACTCCCGCCGACTATTTCAATGAGGCTGTTATGAAAGAGGCTTTGTCCCGCACTTTTGAAGAGACGGGTCTTTCCGACCGTTCGTTTTCTGCCGATATGCAGGAATTTCTACTTGACCATATGTCTAGGTATGACAACCCTGTGACTGGAGTAGAAGATATAAGCACTCACGGGTGCGGGTCTGGAGTATTGTCTGACTATTCTATATGCGCCACAAAGGAGTTTTACACAAAGCACATAGACGATATTGAGGACTTTATATATGACATCGAAGATGAACGTGGGGAATCCATTACACTAGATCGCCCTCGTTACAACAGTGCAGTTTGGCTTGTCACAGAGCAGTGTGCTAGCTTCGTTGTAGACCATCTAGAGGAAAACATACAGAATACCTTAGAGGATTGGTCTGAGGACTTGACAAAAGAGCAGTTAGAAGCTTTTTTGCAAGGCAACAGCAACGAACTTATCGCAGACCATCTAGAGGAAACGCGATCCTTTTTAGAAGAGGATTTAGAAGATGAGCAAGAAGCTAGTCTTGACGCTAATTCAGAGGTGTTAGAAATGTCTTATTATTACATCTCCCCTAGAGGTTTTTCTAATGAATATACGGTTCTTAAAGCCGACAATACAGATGCCTCTAAGGAGGTTATAGACCGTCTCTTGTATGAGGACGCTACAAATCCCAACTTTGAGGCTAGTCTACTATCTAAGGATAGCCCTTACTGCAAAGAGTATTCGGAGGTTCTCAAGGCTGGTGAGCTATATGACGTAGGCTTGTCCGACCAAGACCTCGAGCCTGTTCACCCGATTGATATTCCGTATTATTTGCCTACAAAGTCTTCTTTGGCTTTTGAGGAGCAGCTTCTTGCTGAACATTCCTTGTCTTTAGCAGAAAATCGCTGTGTTCTCGTTTCTACGAATGATCTCGACTCAAACAATGTCCCTGCTTTAGGTGCTTTGTCTAAAATATCCAAGGCATATCCATATCCTCCGTCTTTTAACCTAAAAGAGTATGAGGGCAAATTCATATCATTAGATGTTGTGTACACCCCTGTGTATGCAGACAAGGGAGTTATTGACTACACCTCAAAGCCCGCCAAGGAGCTAGACGATGTAGTCTACTATCTCTCTAGTGACATACGCACTCCCAAGCAGATTGAGCAGTTGGCCGACAATCTGTGTAAGGATTATCCTTCGTCTCGCTTAGACAAGCAAGAGCTAATACCCCTCCTAGATGCCATTGCGAAGACAGACGACCGCAAGGCGGTTGTTGCGCTAAACAAGTACGTGTCAGATGCTGAGCAGAAGGTCGCCAACGAAGTTGTAGACAATATCAAGAGGCAATACGGATATAAGGAGCTACCACTTCAATCTGAGGCTCCGAGGATTGTCGTACCCAGCTCTCCCGTACAAGAGCAAGCTCAAGCGATATTCGATGCTCGGGGAGGTGATGTCAAATCAACTCAGAAGCAAGAGCAAGAGGCTCAGGTGAATAAGAGTAGCTTAAAAATATGACGAAAAAACAGGAGAGGGTCTTAGCTCAAATAGAGGCTAACGACCTTCACCTTGAGATTGATGCTAGACTGAGAAGTACGAACTATAAAACAACTGAATTATGAGTTTAGATTACAAGGTTAGGGTGACAGAGGAACAGTTTGAAGTAGTGCTAACGGAACTTCGAGCAAGAGGCTCGCATTTCTGCGCTGCACCTTGGAGTAGAAAACAAATGGAGGAGGATTATAAAAAAAGTGGTTTTACACACATAGACTTCTCCACAAGTGGTCTATTTTTTGAGTGGACTGATGCTAGTAGTCCCAAAGAGGTTATTTCGTTTGAGGATTTTATGGATCGCCTTGACGCTGATATTTCGTCTTTGCGACCCCTTCGCAAGTGTCACACCTACAGTGGTACCTTCTACAATGCTCCCCGTCAGGAAGTCGTTGTCCCCAGCTCTCCCGTGCAGGAGCAAGCGCAAGCGATACTCAACGCACGAGGCGAGCGTAATGACAATACGCTCAAGAATGCTCAGGAGGAGCAGGAGGAGCGAAAATATCAATCACTTAAACTATAAATATACTATCCATGTCTACTACAGAATATGACAACAGAGAGTTTGAAGTCTCTCCCGATAATCCTTCTGCGCTTGATGAGCAAAGGGCAAAGGAGGAGTTGTCTTACGGTGCTGACAACTATATTCTAGTTGCTGAAGACCGCTCACGGGTGTCTTATGGCGATGACGTAGGCGATATGCAAGTTGTCCGCTCTATTGCGAACGATGGAAGCATTGATGGCGTGTCTGTGTCGGATTTAACGGACGATACAGCACAGGCTGTGCCTAAGTTTGAGAAAGAACCGTCAGGTCAGTCGGTGAAGACGGGCAAATCAGGCAAGCCTAAGCCTACTATTGATAAAGACTACGACATACCGCTCTTGGAGCCGTTTTTGCGCAACTTCATTCGCTTTGCAAAGAATGGCAACTACCGTTTGTGGCTTGTACCTGTGCTATCTCAGGGCATTAAGGGCATATCCGCTGGCATAGATAATCTGCGTCAAGCACTCTCTGACCCAAAGAATCACGGGGAGTATATAAAGGATAGCAGGGTGCGTCCGCAAGACTATCTAGAAGCTCCTACGGTTACAGACGGCCTGGAGGCTAAGCTGGCGAGCTTAGGGTTGTCTAAGCAAATACTGGAGGAGCGAGGACAGCTGGAGAACCTCCTGTCCTTTAAGCCCACGGACCTCTTGCCTGTTCACATCAAGACTGGCGACATTGATATTAGGACGGAGGGGCGACTAACCCTACGTACGCAACCCGATGGGAGTGAGAGTATCTCCGTCCGTTGTGTCCGCAAAGAGCTAAATCTAGAGGCACCCTATATGTGTTGCTCCTTTACCGATCAGGATAAGGAGAGCTTGCTAGAAACTGGTCACTTGGGACGAGTCGCACAGCTCAAGGGAGCTGATGGGCGAGAGTTTTCTGCCTATATCTCTGTTGATGAAGATACCAATACCCTTGTGTATGTTCCAACGGCTAGAGTTTATATACCTCAAACGATTAGCGGTGTAGACCTCTCTCCAGACCAACGAGCGACACTACGAGCTGGCAAGCCTTTGTCCTTCTCAGGTGTAAGTGCGAAGGGTAAAGAGTATACAGCCACTATACAAGTTGACGCTTGCAAGCGAGCAATGTCGTTCACGTTCCCGCCAACGGACGTGAAGCAAGTCTTAGGTACGAGGCGAGCCGATGGTGTCCCGACAATGATCAGTGGTCAGGTGTTGACCAAGGAGGCGCAAGACAAGTTGGCTAAAGGTGAGACGCTCTATCTAGAGGGTTTGAAAAACTCTCGAACGAAGAAGAGCTTTAACAGCTATGTCTCTTACGATGCGTCTACTCAGAGGGTTCGATACAGCAAGTACGACCCAACAGATTTGACCAAGCAAGCTCAAAAGAGAGAGATGCGGTTAATCCCAAACGATAAAGATGCTCCTAAGCAGAATCAGTCTAGGGAGCAGTCTAAAGGTCGCAAAGTATAAACAAGCTACATTATGGAGGAGAATATCCTATTGCCCTTTCCGTCCGATTACGACGAGAAGTTGAAAGTGTCAAGTCTAGACCCTAATACTGAGGTGGCTGTTATACATAGCAGTCCCAACCTTGACCTCAACTATTTTGATGCTCGAGAAATGATAGCACGTCTGCCACGTCTACTTTCCGAATCAGAAACTCCCGAAGGTGTTGGAGAGGTACGGATTAGTAACAAGTCTAGGGACAAGTTGCTTCATTCAATAAGCAACTACGAAATAGGCCTTCAAAAGGCTTATATTAAAGCCATCCCTTATGTTGTTCCTCTAATAAAATCATCGTTACTTTTAGAGGAACATCGTGATCGAAAAAAGGTAGAAGGTAATAATCGAATAGCTACATCTCCAAGTGACCCTGCGATAGAAAAAGTTCAAAGGCTTTATGGCTGTTTGTCTATCAATTCTACTTTGTATCGTGTAAAAACTACCATTCAAGTTTTGCGTCTTGAAAATATGATAGGCAAATATCATGGGTATGATATAACAGAAATAGAGCTACTAAGCCCAAAGCCACGAACCATAACGATGTCAGAGGATCACGTGGCGCTACTTAGTAGCTCTATTGAAGAGATGCTGAACCCGAAGACTGCAACGCCCATAGAGGGAAGGCTACAACCGCTGAACAGCAACTCTATATCACTTGCAAAGTTACTAAAAGGAGTTGAATTGTCCTACGAGCCAAACGTCAAGCTCCTTGATGCTATGCAAGCTTGCCATCAATTTGCTCTTACGGGGTATTATACGGAGCTAGTCAAAGTGTACGATACGGCACTAAACAAGCGTCTATCAACTGCGCTATCCGACCCCTTCCAGACTGTCAGGAAGGCGCAAGCAGAGATGGTTGCTTTGGCAAAACAAGCCCGCCAAATCGTTGTTCCCAGCTCGCCCGTACAAGAGCAAGCACAAGCGATACTCAACGCACGAGGCGAGCGCAATGACAATACGCTCAAGGATGCTCAGGAAGAGCAAGTAGAGCGTAAATCCCAGTCACATAAACTATAATCAGATTG
The DNA here is from genome assembly GCF_000174775.1 of Porphyromonas uenonis 60-3. Taxonomy (GTDB): domain Bacteria; phylum Bacteroidota; class Bacteroidia; order Bacteroidales; family Porphyromonadaceae; genus Porphyromonas; species Porphyromonas uenonis_A. The sequence goes on along the minus strand of NZ_ACLR01000246.1, from coordinate 13,697 downwards.
AGTTATGAGAACAGGATATAACAGTAGAAGAACACAGGGCTTTCGCTAGTGACTGGCGAGATTGAAAAGCAATGGAGACAATAAAGTATAGCAACAATGGACAACCCTATACGGGTGTTTGTGAAAGCCGTTATTCTGACGGCACGCTCAGAGAGCGTTTGCCTTATAAAGACGGCTACCCCGATGGTGTTCACGAAGTATGGAATCCTGACGGCACTTTGTGCCAGAGGGTAAACTATCAAGGTGGTTTTAGGGAGGGCGAGTGTCTGCTCTTATATCCCAGTCGTCACATATATAGTGTTTACCACAGAGGCGAATTACAACTCTATAAGGAGTACACTTTAGCCTTGAAGTAGATTTTGTGGGAGTAACTAGCCACGGCGAGAATTTCAATCTCTCCGATGGATATTCATCTTGGTCTGATGAGATTTTAGTATATTTGCTATGCGATAGTAAGTCTATAAGCGATGCTTTATCCTATTGAACAATACATACCTCACGGTGATAGTCAACTCATCTCTTCCAGCCTGCTATGGGAGTATGACTTGACTGACTTTGATTGGGAAAAATCAAAGTGCATAGTTGTAGAGCGTATTATTGAGCGAGGTCGCCCAGAAGACTATCGTGGAGCTATCAACCGCTATGGAGGCATAGAGAATTTTCGAGAGATTCTAAAGGCTGTTCGCCACCTATCTCAAAAGGATATTGCCTTTGTCTGTTCCTTTTTCAAGCTAAATAAAGAAGAGTTGTTATGCTACAGACGACAACAGTTGAGAAGCGAACGCTGGAACTCTTAAAGCAGTTACAGTCTCAGTCCGAGCTTTCGGACTTTCATTTAGCTGGAGGCACCGCTCTAGCTCTTTATTTGGGGCATCGCAAGAGTATTGACTTAGACCTCTTTACTCCTTATCCCTTCGATACAACTCGCTTAGAGCATTCTCTTGTTACAAAGTTTGGTTTTCAAGGCGACTACAGTGAACAAAACACGCTCAAAGGGCGTATTGATGACGTAAAGATAGACTGTATCACCCACCCCTACCCTCTCTTGCAAAATCCTCTAGAGGAAGAGGGTATACGTCTGTATAGTCAGCCTGATATTATAGCTATGAAGCTGTCAGCCATAGCAGACAATGGTTCTAGACTCAAAGACTTTATAGACATTGCCTACCTTTCTACTCAGTATTCTTTTCAAGAGATGCTTGGCTTCTACGTTCAAAAGTTTCCAACCTCTAGCCCTCTTCGCCCATTAAAGGGTATAACGTACTTTGACGACATCGACCACGAGGAGACTGTTGTGATGCTAGAGAGTACTTACTCTTGGCAGAAGATAGCGGATAGGCTTCAAGCTATGACGGCTCATCAGTCTAAGGTCTTTGCATCACCTCCTCTTTCACCAGCTAGAAAGTCTCCGAAGATAGTCGTCCCCAGCTCACCCGTGCAGGAGCAGGCGCAAGCGATACTTGATGCTCGACAAGGTCAAGGGTCTCCAGCATTAAAGACGAAGCAAGAAGTTCAATCAGAGCTCAAGTCTTCTCGCCATAAGTTGTAGTCTTTCTGTTTGAGCTGTCAATCACGATCACTGCGAGTGGAAAAGTTGTACCTTTGCAGGGAGAGACTCCTCAGGAGCAAAAATGAATAGACTATGTTGCTAAGAGTAATTGTGGAGAACTTCTTGTCGTACAAAGAGCGTCAAGAATTTACAATGTTCCCTAATAGAGATATTACAGAGCTGACATCTCATATCTTTGATAAGGATACTATACCTCTTCTAAAGATGGCTTCCCTGTATGGAAACAATGCTTCGGGTAAGTCAAACTTTGCCCAAGCTTTGTCTTTCATCCGTTTATTTGCTCTATCCGAAACCACAATCCAGTCTTCTGATGTTGCTAAACACTTATATCGTTTGGAGCAACTAGATAAACTGAAGGAGAGTTCTCTAAGTATTCTAATAGAGTTTAAGTCCAACGGCTCCTACTTTATCTACCAAGTAGAGTTAGACCTACAAGGAGTCCGCACAGAGCAACTATTACTTAGTGGGGCTAATAAAACTCCTGAGAGTTTGTATCGGAGGCAATATAGCAATATAGAGTTATCCCCTTCGCTCTCCTCAAAAAGTTTGGATCAGTGGTCTCATACAAAAGGTATTCTAGAAAAGCGTTTGACACAAGACCCTTACAAGTCTGTATTAGGGCTTTTATTTGAGTTTCCTGTTTTGGAAGAGAAGCATATTAAGCAAGCTTATGACTGGTTTCAACAGTGCTTAGTCGTCACCTCGGGAAGAGCTAGTCACAATCAATTAAATGCGCTCCTATATGAAAGCAAAAACCTATACAGATTTACTTCACAGGTTATACGAGGTGTTGATATAGGTGTAGACGACCTCCGATTGAGAGAAACTGATTTAGCTATATGGCTAAATCAGCACAGCGACCTTGCCAACACGCTTGATATGAGTAGGCGAGTTGAAGCTTCTGAAATCCACTCTGTTGTCTCGCACTTGGATCGTCCAATCTTAAATCGAATCAATGTTGCGGGAAAGGAGAAAATACTAGAGCTTGTTTTTGCTCATCAAGGTGGCGATGGGAACACCTATGATTTAGATATTGAGAGTGAATCCGATGGAACGATTCGTGCCCTTCACTTAATGCCAGCACTATTTGAAGCTATCAATAGTTTTGGAGTAGTTGTGATAGATGAGATGGACACTAGTCTTCACTCAAACTTATTGTTGGATCTCATCGCCTTCTTTTCTCTTAACCCCTCTAAGGGTCAACTTATATTTACCCTACACGATACTAATCTGTTAGATTCTATCGGACTTCTACGGACAGACGAAGTTTGGTTTATTGAAAAGAGAGTTGGCTCCAGTTATATGTATTCACTAGACAACTACACGAAGAAGATGAGTGGAGACATCTCTCAAAAGTATCGTGAAGGTCGCTATGGGTCTAACTATACGGGTAATTTAGTGCAGGATAGCAATGCCATTTGAAGTCAAGTCGTTATCCTATGACCGTCCCGAGCAGGCCGTGCCACAGGACTATCGTCAAGTCAAGTTGTACAACTTTGGAGAAAGCCGTGATGGTGAACCTGTATCACCGTTAAATGCTCGGCTAAACAGTACTTATAAGCGAGTAGTTGATCAGGCTCGTCCTACACGCTTGTATATTATCATCTCAGGTGGCGAACTAAAAGAACGACACTACTTTTCTAACTTGGGTTGCATAGTTCCTATCGGCTGTGCTATTCCTCTTTATTTTATCTGTCCTACAGGAATCAAATCGGGTAGAAATCACGCTCCCCATAGCGGCTCTTCTCCACAGGATATTTTTGATTATTGGACAGCAAACTATCAGACTGCAACTAATAGCCTGATCCTATTAGGTCGTACATATCATCTTACTGAAAATGATAGAGTATACTTCGTTTCTGACGTAGATGATTTTTCTCTAGATCTTCAATCTTTACTGAAAGTTGACACCCCTCCTTTTGTACGCTGGGCTATAAGTAATCCTTGCGTTGAGGTTTGGTTGTATTATAGTTGTATCGGTGTGCCAAGTAAGGATCTTTGTCAGCTCTTAGAAAACGAGTCAATATCAAACCGCTCTCAAAAACTCAAAAGTCTTTGCAATGAGCAGCACAAAGGAGGCATTGACCCTAGAAAAGCCTCAGCAGTTATAACGACAGCTATTGCTAATGCCCGCTCCTTTGGATATAAGGAAGATGCACAGGGCATCCCCCTCCTCTTCTGCTCCAGCCTGCTTCACTTTGCTGAAGAGTTTATGGAATATCTATCCACATTTGAATAAGAAGGTTCTGTTTGAGCTTTCATACAAAGACGTAGCCCTCTTAACGGTGTTAAGAGGGCTACGTCTTTGTAGTTTGAGTGCTTGTTATGCCGTCGCCATTTCCTGCTCTTTAGCTATTCGAGCCTTCTCCACGATAACGATAGACAGGACATCCTTTTTGATTTTGGTGTAGTTGGCTTTGATTATTTGGTCAAGTTCATCGTCCGTGAGCTGTTCGCCACGAAGGTTGTGCAGTAGCTGTGGCATCTCTTTGACATACTCCTTCTCTTCTGCCTTTACTTTAGCCACATCTACCACAATCTGAGCGTTGAAAATCTTCTGCTCGATGCGTTGGTCAAACTCATCAGCCACGGCACCCACAAAGAACCCCTGTGTCAGTCCTGAGATTTTAGATGCAGGAATGATGCTCTCCAGCTGTGTAGAAATAGATGTAGAGGTGTCGTTGCGGTTAATAGAGATTGATTGACGCTGTTGTAGTACCTTGCCAAACCGCTCCGAAAGCCATTTAGCCGTTTCGCCAACAACCTGACCCGAGAAGATGTTACCAACCGTGTTTTGGATAACCTTTGCCTCCTTATCACCATAGTCTCTGACCAGCTGTGAGAAGTCCTGAAATCCTAGGCATACCGCCACACGATTAGATCGAGCAGTTGCAATCAAGTTGTCCAGTCCACGGAAATAGATTGTAGGTAACTCGTCAATGATTACAGAGCTTTTGAGCGTTCGTTTTTCCTCCCCTGTCTCCTTGTTCTTAATCTTCTTCTTGTTAATCAGTTTGACGATACGGCTATTGTATAGACCCAGTGCCGCAGAATAGATATTCTGCCTGTCGGGGTTGTTACCCACGACAAGCACCTTTGGGTCGTCAGGGTTGTTAATGTCTAGTGTAAAGTCGTTCCCCGTCATCACCCAGTAAAGCTGTGGCGAAATCATACGAGCGAGCGGAATCTTAGCCGAAGCGAGCTGACCTTGTAACTGGTCTTGCGCTCCCCCCTTCCACGCGTCCATAAAGGGGGCTAGGTAGTTTGCTAGCTCATCATAGCTCATCAGTATCTCAAAGATGTCTGAGTACGGCTGATTGAGGAACTCAATAGCGTGTGGAAACGAGCAGTACAGTCCATTCTCGTAAATCTTGAGATACCAAATGATGGCCGCAAAAAGAATGATAGGTGATTCAACGAAGAAGTCTCCCTGCTTTTGAATCCACGTACGGTTCAGATTAAGCATAATGGTGTAGGCACTCTCGTAAGCGTCCGATATATCACTCATAAACTCAGGGGCAATAGGGTTGCAACGATGGCTCCTGCGAGGGTCGTCAAAGTTTATGATGTAGAATTGCGGTAGCTTATCATACTTATCAGCGTGCTTAAGCAAGTGGTTGTAGGCAATGATTGATAAGTCGGGGAACTTATAGTCGTAGATGTACATCGAAAAGCCCTTTTCAATCTGCTGTTTGATGTAGTTGTTGACCACTGCAAACGATTTGCCAGAGCCAGGAGTTCCAAGTACAATCGAAGCTCTGTAAGGGTTTACCACGTTTATCCAGCCATCGTTCCACTTCTGTTTGTAGTAATACTTCGTGGGTATGTTGACCGAGTTCTCGTTGACCATCAGCTGTCGCTCCTGCTCAAAGCTCTCGTTCTCCACGTTGAATACATCGTTCATTACGTTTTGCTTTAGAATGCGAGAAATCCACGTACCTCCCAGCATCAGAAAAACATATCCAGCCGATATAACTAGGGCGTATACTCCAGCTTTTGTTACCAGCGGTGTTATAGGTAGCTGTCGTATCAGCCACGACCCCGTGAATAGAGCCAGTCCTAGGAGTAACGTACTATATATGCGTCCCCACGTGTATTTTTCATTTTTGACCCCTCGTGTACCTAAGCAAGACAGTGCCAGTAGGAGAATGCAAAACCCTTTTGTTACCCACGGTGATGCGAATAGTATTGTAGACCTATCAAACTGTTTCAGTAGTTTGTCTACCAGTCCTACAGTCCAACCCATCTCCGCCCACGCAGAGTGGCAGTACCAGTAAATATGAATTATGAGGAAAAGTATGGACACAGCTCTTATGAAATCCATTACTTTCGCTAGTCCTCTCAAATCATCTTCTTGTCCCATATCTGTTATTGTTCTATATATTATTTGACTTTGTTGTATTTGCGTCTCAGGTACTTTTGCCAGCTTATCTCCTTCCAGTCCTCCCCGCTTATATTGGGTCGGTGAGATGAAGAGCTGTACCTCCGTCTCTGAGTTTTATCTGTCTGTGTTACTCTGTCTGTATTGCTCTCTTGAGTGTTTCCGAATAGTTCATTGAGCATGTTAGCTGAAAAATCACTACCCAGTTTTGAGCCACTAATAGCAACCATCTCTCCTCTGTCCACATAGGTAGCCCCATAGATGCGTCCATTATCATTGCGTTTAGCAACCAGTTCCAGCCCCCTTTCATTGAGTTTGTCTGTAAACTCTTTCAGTGTTTTTGGTCGTGTAATCATCACGCCAGCAATAGTCGCTCTCATCTCTTCCGCCTTCTCTTGGCATCTCTTCCCTGACTTGTACATAGCCGTTTTGACCGCTGTATAGCCTACGCCCCGACCTAAATCTTTAGAGGGTATTGGGGGAGCCACAGGCTTTCCTCCTTCCATAGGTATGTATACAATGCCGTCGTATTGCTTGCCTTTACGTTCAGACTTAGTAAACTTAGCCGACAAGTTGTAGGGAGCCAGTAGAGCGTTTAGACCTCCGATGGAGGTAAAAGCTCCTTTCTGCACCACTTGTCGAGCTACATTGTATACTTGTTCCGTGACGTTTCCTTCTCTGACATTGATAGGCTTTGCCTGTTTTAGTTCCACCGGCTTCTTCTTTGCCACCTTCTCCTTGTCAGGCTTTGTTAGCTTAAGGTTGTATTTGCGCTCTAGAGCGTCAACGACCTTGCGAGCTTTTCGACCTTCGTGCTTGTCTGAGATTTTTCTGCCCAGCTTATCCGCTCTCGTAGATACTATGTGGATATGTTGTCGAGCAATATCCCAGTGCTTGACCACAACAAAAGGTTGGCTACCATATCCCATACGTTCCATAAACTCTTGAGCTATCTGCACATATTGTTCATCAGATAGCGTCTCCGAGGGGTCAGGATTGAGCGAGCAAGAAAAAGCTATGTTCTTCACCCTCGTTTTAGAGGGTATCTGCATCATCATGTCCTCGTAGATAGCCTGAGGAGACGGCACCTGTCCCATAGAATTGTATACTCCTTGACTATAGAGCACAGCCCCGACCCCACGCTCCACCTTATTAAGGTTGTAGGTTAAGACCCTTAGTAGGGACTTAGGGGACGTCACTTTTACAATCATCTTTCAGTCCCTTTGTAAGGTTTATGACTTCAAGTAGTTTATCCATAAGCTCCATTTGTTGGTTGCTCACGTTATTTAGCAACTGTTCGGCTTTTGCCTCTGAGTGATATTTGTTCATCGCCCTTACTGCTTGGTTGTATAGCACTCCTATTTTGTTCACCGCAAAGATGAAATCAGTCAATTTTGTGGTGTATTCCATCATTGATCCATCAACTGTTAGAACACGGAAGTCCTCTCTAAGGATCATTTTTCGGACAAAGTCCGACTTCGTGTCGCACCCTGACCTCTTAAAAGATTCTATAACCCTTATCTGATCTTCAGGATTTGATAGCCTAACGTCCCAGCGATTCCACTTACTGGGAAGAGTTCTTGTTTTTTCCTCCTTATTCATTTGTTTGACTGCTTATTCTTAGTTGTTGTTTTTATTCTGTTTTTAGATGCGACTTTGGAGCTGAATTCCCGTGAGGGCAAGGTGTTTTTGGCGGCGAAATTTTGCGGAGCAAATTTCCCTTGTCCGACAAAAACACTTCTTGCCCGTTTTTCGTTTTATAGCCACCCCTTGTCGGACAGCGTCCAACAGGGAGTGGTTCCTTCCATTTCCAATTCATTTCATTCGTTGACCTTTCGTTTGTTAAAATAGTTTTCGCTTTGGGCGACTTTTATCCACCCTTTAGTGGGTGGTTGTTTCGTTGAATTTGTGTCTAGCACACTTTCTTAAGTTGTAGTCATTGTGTCTTCTTGTGTTGGACTTCTCTGTCATTCTTCTTTTTTGTATTACATTGTTGTTGAAGTTGCTTATGTTTTGAAGTCCATCTCTTTTGCGTAGAGGGGGACTTCTTTTCGGTTGAGCTTAGTTATTCAAGTTTTTGACTTCGCTCTTTCTTGTGTGTCTTCGTGAAATTTCTCTTGTCTGAGATGTTCACGCCACAAAGGTAGGAGCATTGGTGATAAAAAACTAGTCGTTAGACTTACTAAGATTTACCGCAACTTACCGCAATTTACTCGTCCCTAGATTTTGTCAATCCATCTTTGAACCTTTGCAATGTAAACAGGGTTGGAAAGGACTCTTCGGGTTAGGATTGTTTTTTTCGTCAGAGTAGTTTAATTGGTTTGTTTACGTAGGGTTCCTTTCCGCTCTGTTTTATTTCAAGCAAGTAATCAACCCTATAATAAATGAGACAAAAGATTATCACTTTACTATTTCTGTGCTTCGCAACGATAGGATTATCGCACGCACAGAAAGTCGCCATCAAGCACAACTTTGCTTATGATGCGCTCTTTGCTCCTAACTTAGGAATAGAGTTTTCCTTGGGAGATCGAGTAACACTGGACACACAGTACAGCAACAACACCTTTGTTTTTCGCAAGCAAGACCGTTTGCCTGAATGGTCTCACTGGCTTGCACAGAGTGAGGTTCGCTACTGGACGTGCGAATCCTTCAATGGATTCTTCATTGGTCTACACGCTCTAGGAGGACAAGTTCGTATTGGACACGTCAATCTTCCTTTTGTGTTAGAGAATAAGAACTCTGTAATGCAAAACCAGCGCTATATCGGTTGGTTTTATGGAGGAGGTCTTAGTGTTGGTTATCAATGGGTGTTGTCGCCACGCTCTTCTATAGAGTTGTCTGTTGGGGGTGGCTATGCTCGTATTGACTATCACAAGTGTCTAGCGTGTGGCTACAAGAACAGTGAGGCTTCCGCTAACTATGTCGGCCCGACTAAAGCTTCACTCTCATACATTTTCTTTTTCAAGTAACCTCTCTATCAATCAGAACAACAATGAAACACATTCGTAATCTATCTATATTCCTAACAGTACTGTTTGGAAGTTTGTGTTTGCTGTCGGCTCAGGCTTACCCACAGGTTGAGACATCATTCATCTCCCTGTCTCGCAAAGACTACACAATCAATTATCATCGGAACCTACACTCTCTTACAATCGATGTCGACTTAACATCATACTGCAAAGTTAAGAGCCAAGAGCTTCTTTGTGTTTATCCTATATATCGATCCAGCGATGGCAGGAAAGAACACAAGCTTGCGCCAGTCTACGTCGTGGGCGACAGTCGCCACAAGCAGATACAGCGCAATAAGCTGTTGCGTAATGCTCAAGGAGTTGTCTACGAGATAGTCAATCGTCCCGAAGAGTCCATTTACGCTCGTAAGGGAGACATAGTCGCTCCACATTATGAGATTGACTTTGAGCCATGGATGCGTCACGGAGAGCTACGGCTCTATATGCAACGCTATGGTTGTGCCTCCTGTCCGTCAGCTCTAGTCGCTTACCAGAGCGAGCCTATCCATCTAGACTCTTATAGCCTAGGACGCTACGAGTATGCCTTTATTCGTCCAGCAGACGAACAGACCAAAGAGTATAAAAAGAGCTTTGATAGCTACGTGAGCTTTCGATACGATTCTAGCGAGTTGCTTTTTACTAGCGAAAACTCAGCAGAGCTAGAGCGTCTTAATCGCTTTATCGTTGCTTCTCAGCAGGAGGAGGGTGTTCGTCTGAGTTCGCTATCTATTGTAGGTTACGCTTCGCCAGAGGGTACCGCTAACTACAACCAGCGTCTCAGTGAGTATCGTGCGCAAGCTCTCTATGATTACGTTCAGGGACGTTTTCCCAACCTCGTAGCCTCTGTTGAGGTCTCAGGTGCAGGCGAGGACTGGTCTGGACTACGCCGACTAGTCTCTGAGAGTACTCTTGACAACAAGTCTCAGGTGATGCGCATTATAGACGATGTCCCCACAGATGTCAAGCGAGACAAGTCTATGCGCCAGCTAGGCAACTACAACCATCTACTTGCGGATTATTACCCTCTCTTGCGTCGCACCACCTTTACGATGAGCTACGAGGTCGGTGCTTTTCGTACGGACGAGTTAGCAAGCGTCTATGCTAAGAACCCTCTTCTACTCAAACAGAACGAGCTGTTCTATCTAGCAGAGCAAGCGATGGAGCGAGGCAACAGCCCCGTGCCTTATCTACGCTCTGCTTATGAGCAGTACCCCAAAGATCCTGTTGCTATTCTTAATTATGCTAATGCCCTGCTTAAGTACGATCACAATGCTGAGCTAGCTTACCAGCTCCTCTCACCTATTCGGACAGATGCCCGAGCTAAGCTTCCACTATCAATTGCGACCGATATGAAATCTTCTAACAACCTTTAAATTCAATACCATGCCTACCAATATTGAACAATCAGCTATTACCATTCCAGCGGACTTTTCAGAGTATTCTGCTACGTTTTTCCGTCCTCCCGTACGAACTTCCCTCTCCAACCGTAAGTGCAACGTCTCTCTCAACGAAGATGTTTACTTAACTATTAAGCGTACGCTTAGTTATCTAGGAGACGGTGAAAGTACTATGGGCGGGTATGTAGAGAATATCCTCCTAAGCCACTTAAACCAGTACAAGGAGATACTCAATGAGGAGACCTCAAAGCGTTTGAAACAACCTCTTATTCCCGACAGTATGAGTAGTAAGTAGTATGTCCCTCTTTTTTGCACTTGCACTTATTGGATTCTTTGGCTTAGCGGTTGTCTACATAGCTCTTCGCTTACCTGACATAAACCCTCGTAAGCGATTTGGACAGACTACAACTGAAAAGTCAAAGCCTCTTCCGCCTTTACAGTCTCCCGCCTCTCGCAAAAGAGGTCGGTATATGGAGATTGTCGGACGACCACACACAGATATGTCCATATACTTTTCCGAAGCCCAGCGTAAGCCCGACCGAAAAAGTATAGCTACCCGTCATCAGGTTGAGAAGCAGGTAGGCGACAAGCTCGGTGTTGCGTCCACAAGCTCTCCATTAGACACAAGCTACAATAGTGAGCCATCTAGTGCTACCGATATAGATACCGAAGAACTAGCTCGTTATCCCTCTATGTCCTCTTCTGAACAAAAAGCGTGGCGAGCGCAAAAGCTAGATGGCGTCTCCGAAAAACAGCAAGCTGTCAAGGAGGCTATCAACAAGCTTGTCACTTCTAAAGCTTAAATCCATAGACATATTAAATCAGAACCTATGAAACGAAACATTCTTTTCCGCACAACAAGAGTTGTCAAGCTCTTCTTCGCACCAATACTATATCTGCTCACCACCACCACTCTATCCGCAGAGAAATCAGCCACCAGTGGTGTGGGGGCTTTTGAGGGTGCTGCTCGCTCCTTAACGGCATACTTTGACCCTCTTGTCAACCTTATCTACATCATCGGGGCAGTCGTTGGTCTGATTGGTGCTATCAAGGTGTATCAAAAGTTTAGTCAGGGCGACCCCGATACAGGCAAGACCGCTGCTTCGTGGTTCGGAGCTTGTATCTTTCTCGTTATCTCGGCAAGCGTTCTGAAGGCCTTCTTTATCAGTTAGTATGACCTACGAAGTCAATAAGGGCATTGGAGCGACCATTGAGTTCAAGGGACTAAAGTCTCAGTACCTCGTCATCTTTGCTTGTGGCTTGGGAGGGGTCTTCCTTGTAGCTGTTGTTCTTAACCTCGTGGGCGTGCCGTCCGTGCTTATGGTCGGCATCTCAGCTCTGCTAGCAACAGTGCTGGTCTATACCGTATTCAAAATGAATAAGAAGTATGGCACCCACGGCTTAATGAAGCTCCGAGCGGTTGCGAAGCACCCCGACTACCTAATCCATCGTCGTACAGTAAGAAGTATGCTCAGATGCGCAACACAGCGAAAGTAAGAAATCTAGAGAGGCTCTTTCCGCTTCTTGCGGTGGAGAGGTGCATCATCTCTAAGGAGGCCGACCTGACGGTCGCCTTTAGAGTGGAGCTACCCGAACTCTTCACCATCACAGAGGAGGAGTATGAGCAGATACATAGTACTTGGAACAAGGCTATCAAAGTCTTGCCCGTCTATAGTATCGTACATAAGCAAGATTGGTACACCACAGAGACCTATCGAGCTGAGCATCTAGGAGACGCTCAAATGAGCTTTCTAGACCGATCTAGTGAGCGACACTTCAACGAGCGTCCCTACCTCAATCACGACTGTTATCTCTACCTGACCAAGACAACCCGCCAGCGTATGGCGCAGAAAAGTGACTTTTCGAGCCTTGTGCAGGGTCGACTTGTCCCTAAGGAGATGACCGACAAGGAGGGTATCAATGCGTTCTTAGACGCTGTCGACCAGTTTGAGCGCATCGTCAACGATTCAGGCTTGTTTAGCATCGTCCGCCTCACCGAGGAGGAGCTTCTAGGCAAGGATAACGAGGGAGGTCTCTTAGACCGTTATCTGAGCTTAGAGCGAGACAAGTCCGCCTCTCTAGAGGACTTGTCGCTACGTGCTAAGGACGTTAGGATAGGCGACAAGATGCTCTGTCTGCATACCCTATCTAGCACAGAGGACTTACCAACCAGTGTAAGCACTGATAGAGCTTTTGAGAAACTATCGACCGACAAAAGTAGTTGTCGCTTGTCCTTTAGTAGTCCCGTGGGTCTCTTGCTCTCTTGCAATCACATCTACAACCAGTACCTCTTCATACCAGATGGTGAGGAGGCTAAGAAACGCTTTGAAAGTACCGCCCGTAATATGCACTCACTGGCTCGTTATTCACGAGCTAACGCTATCAATGAGGAGTGGATTCACGAATATCTCAACGTCGCTGTAACGATGGGCATAAGCCCCATACGAGCGCACTTTAACGTCTTAGCTTGGAGTGACAACGAGCGAGAGATGACCGACATTAAGAATATGGTGGGTAGTGCTATCTCTTCAATGGATTGCACACCACGGCACAACACGGTAGACACCGCCACGCTTTACTGGGCAGGTATGCCTGGTAATGCAGGTGACTTTCCCTCTGAAGAAAGCTACTGGACGTTTATACCGCCCGCGCTGTGTTTATTCTCAGGCGAGACCAACTATAAGGACAGTCTCTCGCCCTTTGGCATCAAGATGTGTGATCGTTTGTCGGGCAAGCCCATACACGTAGACATCAGTGACCTACCGATGAAGAAAGGTATAACCACGAACCGCAACAAGTTCATCTTGGGGCCTTCGGGTAGTGGTAAGTCTTTCTTCTGTAACCACATGGTACGCCAGTACTATGAGCAGGGAACGCACATACTGCTGATTGATACAGGTAACTCTTATGAGGGCTTGTGTCAGTTTATCCACGCCAAGACCAAAGGTGAGGATGGTATTTACTACACCTATACAGAGGAGAACCCCATCGCTTTCAACCCCTTCTATACCGACGACTATGTCTTCGATATAGAAAAGAAAGAGAGTTTGGCGACCCTTATCCTCACCTTGTGGAAGTCGGGAGACGAGAAAGTGACCAAAACAGAGGTCAGCGAGTTATTCGCCTCCATTGGAGCCTATATCAATAAGATTACTGCGGATCGCTCTATCGTTCCCAGCTTCAACACCTACTATGAGTTTATGCTTGACGAGTATCGTCAAGAGCTACTCAGTAGGGAGATAAAGGTAACAAGGGAGGACTTCAACATCGACAACCTCTTGACCACACTCAAGCACTACTATCGAGGTGGCGAGTACGACTACCTGCTCAACTCAACAGAC
>NZ_ACLR01000247.1 GCF_000174775.1 Porphyromonas uenonis 60-3 | reverse complement strand
AACATAACAAGTGCAACTCTTAGATGGCACAACTATCAGATGACCTTATTGCAAGGGTACTTGGGCTATCAATATGGAAAGGACGACTTACCCCTCTCTGCTGTGCAGAAAGATGAGCTCTCCAGCTATGAGTTGTACTTAAAGGGCGAGAAAAACTACACCCACAACACAGCCATCAAAGTTCTGCGCTTTTTGAGAAAAGCGATGGAGCGAGCCGTTGAAGAGGACTTGCTTATGCGAGTCCCTTTTCCAAAGGTTGTTTTGCGTATGCAACCTACAGATAGGGGGTTCTTAGATGATTCCGACTTGGAGCGTTTGCGTTCTGTTGAGCTTTCAAACCCTAAGCTTCTTCTAGTACGAGATGCCTTTCTCTTTTCTTGTTATACGGGACTGTCTTATGCAGACATATCACGTCTAGTGAGAGACAACATCATCTCTATGCACGGTCAGAGCTGGGTTGTCCTCCGTCGTAAGAAAACTGGTGTGCTTAGCACTATCCCCTTAATGTCTGTTGCCGT
>NZ_ACLR01000248.1 GCF_000174775.1 Porphyromonas uenonis 60-3 | reverse complement strand
ATGATTCCGTTAAGTCGCTCAGCCATAGCGTTGTGGAGAGGGTTGCCGGTCTGGGTAACGCTGGTTACGATGCCTAGGCTGGCCTCGTAGTCGGTCATCTGCTTGGAGACGTATTGACAGCCTCGGTCGCTATGGAAGATGAGTCCTTTGAGGTCAAAGCCATGCTTTTTGTAGAAGTCAACGGTCTGTTTTAGTGCGTTGTAGGGGCCCTCTGTGGAGAGCGTGGGCTGCAGGTCAAAGCCGGTGATGATGCGGCTATAAGCATCCATCGTCAGGGAGAGATATGCGAAGCCCCCTAAACACTTGACGTAGGTTATGTCTGATACGGTGAGCCGGCAATGGTCGGTGGCGATGTACTTAGGGGTGGTGTTCAGGTGGTCTTGGAAGCCGTGATTGACCACGCCCTTGGTTGTCTGAGGCGGACGCTTGCGTCTGCGACTTCTCAGTAGCATATCGTTGGCTCCTAACACTTTGTAGAGCCAGTCTCGACCTACTTGGAAGGTTCCTTTGAAGTAC
>NZ_ACLR01000249.1 GCF_000174775.1 Porphyromonas uenonis 60-3 | reverse complement strand
ATCTTTCTTCCGAAGAATGAAATGTGCTGTTTTAGGGTAGTGTGATTTTGCTGGTATATTGCTGACAGCTATTTGGTTACATTCTTTTGACAGAGGCGAGTTGATAGTCTGCTTCTACGATGAAAGTTGCTAGTTAGCCTTTACAGGGGTTTACGTAGCCATTTGTATACCAGCGTCTTGTGTAAGTGTTTCACAGACTTAATGTGTGCTTGGCTACAAAATGGCTACATTTAGATTTTCTAAGACTAAGATGTAAGGTGTTTTGAACACTTTCTCTTCATCACCAAACTACTAACTAACAATGTTCGTGATGAAGAGATTAGACTTGGACGTAAAAAGTCCGCTACTACACGAGGCATAACAAGAGCTATCAAGGCGATAGCCCTATTATGATACGACTGTATGTACAGGGCGAGCGAGCTAGCTTAGGACAAGTTGGCTACTCTGTCCGACCTTGCTATTGGTTAATAACAAGGTTGTGGCAACGGCTCCCAAAAAGTGAAGAAAATCAAATCAAGCACTGC
>NZ_ACLR01000250.1 GCF_000174775.1 Porphyromonas uenonis 60-3 | reverse complement strand
CTCAAATGTAGTCACAATGCGCTCTCGTGGGCATGCTCTCTCCCGTGATGGATCGAGAACATTTACCTCTGTCACCACGGACGTGATAGTATGACTTGAGTCTATTATGTCCACATTCGGTCTGATTTCACACTCCAAGCAAAGGTATAAAATGTTTTGAAACGGAGCAATAGAGTCTTGATTCAAAACAGGGCTGACCAATCTCTCCTGAGGAAATCAGAAGTCTCTAGGGAGCAAACGAAAATTCTCCACGGAACCGGGAAATAAAAGTTCGGAAGAATGAAATGAAACTTCGGAAGAAAGATTTCGAAGTTCCGAAGAATTTGTCCGTTCCTCGCTGGATAATTAAGGATATCCACGGAGGAATCTCTCAATTTCCTTGACAGTGGCGTAGAGCTGAGACGTATATTAGTAGTAGGATGTCCTCCTCAGTTTCGCCATCTGTGAGGAGAATGTAGTTTCATACGGGAGAAACTGGAGTTTCATGCGGGAGAAACTGGAGTTTCATGCGGGAGAAACTGGAGTTTCACCTGGGAGAAACAAAATTGCCACACGTATGAAACTAGAGTTCCATAGGTGTTGTCCTCTTCCTGAAAAAAAGTACACAGTTGGGAAGGTGTTACTGAGATGGTACACGGGTTATTTTTGTTAGTCCTGTGAGTGTACTCATCTGTTAGTTTTGCTCCTGCTGGGGTACACGACT